>JBATQJ010000030.1:0-29308 GCA_049291975.1 Scrofimicrobium sp. | reverse complement strand
CTGGTGCAACCGCCGACCCGGTGAAGGACTACCTCAAAGAGATCGGCAAAGTAGCACTGCTGAATGCTGAACAAGAGGTCGATTTGGCTCGCCGAATTGAGGCGGGCCTATACGCTGACCACCTGCTCAAGAGTGACGGCGAGACCATGAGTTCAAAGGAGCGTCGAGAGTTGACGCTGCTGGCCTCAGACGGACAGAACGCGAAGAACCACCTGCTCGAAGCAAACCTGCGTCTGGTGGTTTCTCTGGCGAAGCGCTACACGGGGCGCGGGATGCAGTTCCTCGATCTGATCCAAGAGGGCAACCTGGGTCTGATCCGCGCGGTTGAGAAGTTTGACTACACCAAGGGATACAAGTTTTCGACGTACGCCACCTGGTGGATTAGGCAGGCAATCACCCGTGCGATGGCTGACCAGGCGCGAACCATTCGTATCCCCGTGCACATGGTTGAGGTCATTAACAAGCTCGCTCGCGTACAGCGCCAGATGATGCAGGAACTGGGCCGCGAGCCCACCCCGGAAGAGCTGGCTGCCGACCTGGACATGACTCCTGAGAAGGTGGTTGAGGTCCAGAAGTATGGTCGCGAGCCGATTTCGTTACACACTCCATTGGGCGAGGATGGAGACTCCGAGTTTGGCGACCTGATTGAGGACTCTGAGGCAGTCGTGCCCGCAGAGGCTGTGTCATTTACCCTGTTGCAGGAACAGTTACATCAGGTCTTGGACACGCTGTCTGAACGCGAAGCCGGTGTCGTCTCCATGCGGTTCGGTCTCGGTGACGGTCAACCCAAGACGCTCGACGAGATTGGAAAGGTCTACGGGGTAACCCGCGAACGTATTCGTCAGATCGAATCAAAGACCATGTCGAAGCTGCGCCACCCATCAAGGTCACAGGTCCTGAGGGATTACCTCGACTAGATAAGGTCCTAACACAGGAGATCACATGGCAGACAAGCCAAAGAAGAAGGTCGTTCGCGTCGAGACTGAGGCTTCGAAGCCGAAGAGCCAGTCGAGCGCCTCTAGTAGCAAATCCAGCACTAGGTCTGGTGAAACATCGGCGGCTAAAGCCGGGACTGAGGCGGCGGGCCCAGTCAAAGAGCCCGCTTGGACCCCAACCCCTGAGGCCAAGTCCAAGGCAACCAGGTTTCGCGTCTTCGCGTGGATGGCATGGATCGTAGCAATCGGACTGGAGATATTCACGATCGCCTGGGTGCTGAAGCAGACCCCGGTCAACACGTGGCTCCTGGTGGGCGTGCTGGTCGTCATTGCGCTTCTGGCCGTGGCCGGGAATCTGCTGTGGAAGCAGGCCAATCGTCTTGATCCAGCCTCTGAGAAGAACAAGACAAAGTTCTTTGTACAGAATCAACTTGGTCTGATCATGACTATCATTGCGTTCCTGCCGCTCATCGTCTTGATTTTCACGAACAAGGACATGGACGGCAAACAGAAGGCGGTTGCCGGCGGAGTCGGCGCGGTGCTCGCGGTCGCCGTGGCTCTACTGTCGGGTGTTACGTGGGATAGTCCTTCGCAGGAGCAGTACGCGGCCGAGGAGAGCATTATCGTCACCCTCACGGGAGCGGACGAGGTCTACTGGGTCAAGTCGGGCAAGGTATTCCACGTTTGTGACGCGGTTCCCGATGTTAACAGGGAGTCGGCGGATGGACAGATCTATGTCGGTACCGTCTCAGAGGCTCACGCGCAGGGCAAAGAACGCCTGACCCAGAAGTGGGAGAGTGAGGCACTGAACTACTGCGGTTACACCCAAGAAGACGTGGACCGAGTTCTAGCTTCAATCGACAATCCGAGTGGAGAAGTCGAGAAGCCCAGTGAAGGAATAGAGCAGAGCAACTAGCAACGCAGTCCACCCCGTCTTCTCGGGCGCGCGGCCCAGTCGAATGATCGAGGAGCGATTTTGGCTCGTGCGAAGCCCGGGACAATTAAGAGCCCGCAGACGTCCAATGGGCCGCGCGCCCGAGAAGATCACAGTTTCGAACTAAGCGTCCTCAAGTAGCAGTGCGCGGTCGTCCTGGACGAATAGCGCTGTGTCCTGGAGAGCCTCAATGTGCTGGCTACCGTGGTGAGCGCAGAACAGAAGTTCAGAGGTTTTCATCACCGCGCGTACCCAGGCCCTGGCATCGCAAACGTCGCAACGATCCAGCGTAGTCAGTTCACGCCTCGGGTCAGCAAAGGCAAGTTCCTCTGCCGCCCTGGCTGTTGATGTTGCTGTATCCATGTACCTATAACAACACGGTCGGGGAAGAAAAGCACAGGCTGACCACGTTCTTTCGCCAGTGGCGTAGATGCCCAGGGGAGCTCGGCGGTGCAGAGTTGGTTTTGTCGGAGGCTTCCGTAGACTCGGGTGCGTGGCAGACAAGGAACTCGACTACTCCGCACGTCACCTTCAGGTACTTGAAGGGCTCGAAGCGGTTCGCAAGCGCCCCGGCATGTATATCGGCTCAACCGACCAGCGCGGTCTTATGCACTGCGTCTGGGAGATCGTTGACAACTCAGTCGATGAGGCGCTGGCGGGTCAGTGCAGCCGAATTGAGGTAACCCTGCATGACGACCACTCGGTCTCGGTCATGGACAACGGGCGAGGCATTCCGGTCGACACTGTGCCAGGTCTTGGCCTTTCGGGTGTCGAGGTTGTCTTTACCAAGCTTCACGCTGGCGGTAAGTTCGGTGGTTCACCGTACGGCAACGCTGGCGGCCTGCACGGCGTTGGAGCCTCTGTTGTAAATGCGCTTTCCGCCAGGCTCGATGTTGAAGTGGACCGCTCCTCGAAGACTCACCGCATGTCGTTTCGACGCGGGGAACCCGGTCGGTATGACGACTCGAAGGCAATGGGGCCGAACTCTCCGTTCAGCCCGTTCGCCAAGTCACAGCAAATCGAGGTTGTCGGCAAAGCCCCTCGGGGCAAGACCGGCACCCGGGTTCGCTTTTGGCATGACTTTCAGATCTTTCCCGAGTCGGAATCCTTCGCTTGGGAACTATTGGTTGCCAGGGCCCGACAGACAGCCTTCCTGGTGCCCGGCCTCACCATCATTGTCCTCGATGAGCGGGATGGTCGTAGTGACGAGGAGACGTTTAAGTTCGACGGAGGCATCACCGACTATGTTGACTTCCTGGCACAGGATCGGGGAGTTACCGACATCTGGAGGATTCAGTCCGAGGGCACGTACTCCGAGGTGGTTCAACAGCTGGGCGAGGACGGACACCTGCATCCGGTCGAGACCGAGCGAGTGTGTGAGGTTGACGTGGCGATGCGATGGGGCGTCGGCTATGAGACCGAGGAGAAGAGCTACGTAAACATAATCGCCACCCCGAAGGGTGGAACCCACATACAAGGGTTTGAACAAGCGTTACTGAAGGTTCTCCGCGCGCAGGTTGAGAAACAATCCAGGCGCCTAAAGCTCACCGCGAAAGACGGTCGCCTTGAGAAGGACGACGTTCTGGCTGGCCTGACCGCTGTTATCTCGGTGCGAGTCCCAGAGCCGCAGTTTGAGGGGCAGACCAAAGAGATTCTTGGCACACCGCAGGTGCGGGGCATCGTCCTAAACGTTGTGACGAAGTGGCTCGAAGCGAAGCTCGCAAAGGGTGGTCGGAGCGACAAACAAGAGAATCAAGCACTGATAGACAAGATAGCTGGCGAGATGAAGGCAAGAACTTCAGCTCGACTACACAAGGAGATTTCAAGGCGTAAGAACGCGCTTGAGACGTCGTCCCTTCCAGCCAAGCTGGCTGACTGTAGATCGAATGACGTTGAGTCTTCGGAGCTGTTCATAGTCGAGGGTGACTCGGCTCTCGGTACTGCCAAAGCCGCCCGATCCTCGTCATTCCAGGCGCTGTTCCCGATTCGAGGGAAGATTCTAAACGTCCAGAAGGCCTCGACCTCTGACATGCTCCAGAACGCAGAGTGCGCCAACCTGATCCAGGTTATCGGGGCCGGTTCTGGTCGCACCTTCGATATGGACCAGGCTCGCTACGGAAAGATCATTCTGATGACGGATGCTGACGTGGACGGTGCACACATTCGCACCCTTCTGCTCACACTGTTCTTCCGTTACATGCGACCACTGGTTGAAGCGGGACGCGTTTTTGTGGCGGTACCACCGCTACACCGGATTGAGGTAAATGCAAAAGGCAGGGCCAAAAAAGAGTTCATCTATACCTACTCCGATGCCGAGCTCCATCAGATACTGCGGAAACTGGAGCGAACAGGTCGAACCCATAAGGAACCGATTCAGCGCTACAAGGGTTTGGGTGAAATGGACGGAGAGCAACTGGCCGAAACCACAATGGACCCAACCACCAGGCGTCTGCGTCGAGTCACTCTTGCCGATGAGAGTGCACTGCGGGAAGCCGAGGAGGTCTTCGAACTGCTAATGGGGTCGGTTGTTGCCCCCCGAAAGGAGTTCATCGTTCAGGGTGCAAGGCAGCTTTCACGTGACCAGATCGACGCATAGAGATATCCCAAAGCCGCGACCGGGCCCGATCCGTTAGTCTGGGGCTAATGTCAGCTTCCGATCCGAGCTTTCCCGGGATTCATCCCGATGTCGAATGGCGCGTCCTCGCGATGGACGACGCCACGGATCTGCTTAATCTCGTTACGAAGTTGGAAGATCAAGACCAAGCTCTTTTTAGGACCTCGTTGGCTGAAGTAGAGGAGATGCTTGATCGCCCAGGGCTTGCCTACGTGGTTGGCGGAATCTCCGACAATCAACTTGTCTGTTTTGGATATGTCGGCCTGGCCCGAAGTGGTAGCCCGGAGGCAATCTGTCACGGCGGAGTCCTTCCTGAGATCCGTAACCGCGGTCTTGGTCAGGACCTACTTTCCTGGCAGACCGAACGGGGAAGTGCATTGCTGGCGGAGCACTTTCCAGGTCAACCCTGCCGGATAACTCACGCCGTCGATGCGCGGCGGACCGCCTTCCACTCCCATCTCGAAAGTCTGGGCTACCAGTGGACCCACAGCTTCGCTGAGCTACGACGGGGACTCGGGAGTCCTCCCAGACGCGGCGATCTCTCAAGTTTCATTGAGATCGTTCAGTGGTCTGATGAGTGGGAGGAACAGGCGAGAAGAGCCTTCAACCGGGTATCAAAACAGGCGGGAAACCAGGAGTCCCAGAGCGCTGAGCAGTGGACCGAGGCCCGCGCCCATCTGGTCCCCGGGCTGTCTTTTCTGGCCGTCGACCGAACCGGAGACCGGGCAAAGGTAGTCGGTCTGATTGAGGTCGGACTATACCAGCAGGACTGGGAGGCCCTGGGCTGGAGAGAGGGCTACATCGACACGGTCGCAGTGTTTCACCCTGACTCTAGAACCCAGATCCTGACCAGCTTGCTTTCCAGTTCGTTACAGGCTATGTCCGAAGCTGGCTTAGACAAGGCGGCCGCCGGTATCGACCCACAGTCCGATCCCGAAATGATGGCCTTCTACGAATCAATGGGTTTTGAGCCCCACGCGTGGTGGAGACACTACGCGCGCGCCGTGGCCTCTTAGGTTCGAGGCGCGGTGCTGTTCCGGCGGTCTCAGCCACTTCACCGGCCAGTGCGTTCCTAGGGTCCGAGGTGTGGGGGAGGGAGACACACCCTAGCCGAAGCTAGCGACTACTGCCGTTACTGGATCGCCCGATCCGTCACGCTTCCCTACGCTCCCTGGCAGGCCGATCCTGACCGAACCTGCTGTTTGCGCGGCCGGAGAGTGATCGCCGACCCAGGCGATGCTCAGCTGGTCCTCGCCCGCTAAGAAGCGGTGGCTTCTAACGCCCTGCGTTGCCCGTCCCTTAACCGGATACTCAGTAAGAGGAGTCAGCTTGACGCGGCCGGGAACCGTTCCCGGAATCGCGTCCGAGGTGCCCGAGACGGTTGCGACTGTTGCATCGGGAGTTTCAGTAATGGCTCCGAAGAACAGCACCTCATCCCCTGAGCCAAGTTTGATTCCGGCCATCCCGCCAGCGGGTAGCCCCTGGGGACGCACGTTCGAAAGTGGGAATTTGAGGAGCTGAGCGCTCCTGGTGACGAAGACGGCAAAGTCTGTCTCATCCGAATTACCAATCCCTACCACGCGGTCGCCCTCCTCAAGCGCGATGACCGGCCAGCTGTCTCGCGGCGGATGTGGTCCGGGCTTAACTCGCTTTACCACCCCTTCTCTGGTGCCAATCGCGAGGATCGTGTCCACCTCATCTGCGTACAGTCCGATCGCAGTCTCCCTCACCCCGCTGATTTCCGCAAAGGGGATCGACCCCGCGAGTGTCTGAGCCAGGTCACTGCGAGCGATACCGGGAAGTGTTTCGACGCGCAGGCCGTGCGCCATCCCGTCCGCTGTCACCACGTTCACTTTGCCTCGCGCGGTTGTTGGTGTCCAGGAGAGCCAAATGTCACTATTAGTTCCCGGAGTGGCTGGTGGTTCATGACCGCCAATCCTGGAGAGACGGCCATCGGGGGTAAGTACGACCACGCAGGGCTCGTCAGCGATCTCAAGTGAAGTTGGATCAGCAGAGGTGATCGGATCGGCGCCCTCAGAGTCCAAGAGGACGGTCCGTCTTGGTGACGCCACTTCCTCGGCCACCGAAGCCAGGTCAGAAGCAACGGCCTCACGAAGCAGCACTTCCGAGGACAGCAACTTCGATAGTCGTTCAATGCCGCGGTCGAGGTCACGTCTCTCGGTCTCAAGCTCCAGGGTAGAGAACTTGGTAAGGCGTCGCAGACGCAGGTCCAGTATGTGCTGCGCCTGAATCTCGGTCAGGTCGAACGCCATCATCAGCCTGGTTCTGGCCTCTTCGCCGTTCTCAGAGGAGCGAATGATCTGGATAACATCGTCGATCTCCAGAACCGCTACCAGCAACCCGTCAACTAGGTGCAGGCGGTCTTTCTTCTTTTGAAGTTGGAACGAGGCACGTCTACGAGTCACGTCGAGACGATGGTCCAGGAACACCTGAAGCATGTCGCGAAGGGGAAGGGTGCGAGGCTGTCCTTCAACCAGTGCGACGGCGTTGATTGAGAATGACTCCTCGAGTGGAGTGTGCTTGTACAGCAGCGCCAGGACCTGCGCGGGGTCAAATCCAGACTTGACGTCGATTACCAGGCGCAGGCCGTGGTGGCGGTCAGTGAGGTTCTGAGCCGCGGAGACGCCCTTGATCTTTCCCGAGTTCACTCCCTCTTTGATGCGCTCGATTACGCGCTCGGGGCCAACCATGTACGGAAGTTCGGTAATGACGATGCCGTTCCGCCTGGCACTGATCCTTTCGATGTTCGCCTTAGCGCGGATTTTGAAGCTGCCTCGTCCGGTTTCGTATGCCTCGCGCACTCCGGAGAGTCCCGGAACTATGCCGCCAGCGGGGAAGTCTGGTCCCGGAATGAAACGCATAAGGTCGTCGACAGTGGCCTCGGGGTGCTCCAAAAGGTGCAGTGCCCCGCGAATGGTTTCGGCCGGATTGTGTGGCGCGATAGAAGTTGCCATGCCGACGGCGATTCCGGAGGCGCCATTGACCAGAAGCGAGGGGAAAGCAGCCGGTAGCACGTCCGGCTGCTTGAACTGGTTGTCATAGTTGGGGACGAAATCCACCGCGTCCTCATCCAAACCATCCGTCAGCAGGTGCGCTGGTTTGGCAAGGCGGGCCTCGGTGTAGCGGGGAGCAGCCGGACCATCGTCGAGAGAGCCGAAGTTACCGTGGCCGTCAATCAGGGGAAGACGCAGGTTAAAGTCCTGTGACAGGCGGACGAGGGTGTCGTAGATCGCGGAGTCGCCGTGCGGGTGCAACTTCCCCATAACCTCGCCAACCACGCGCTGGGACTTAACGTGTCCCTTGTCCGGAGTGAGTCCCATCACCTGCATCTGATAGATGATGCGGCGCTGGACCGGCTTTAGCCCGTCGCGGGCATCGGGGAGCGCACGGGCGTAGATGACTGAGTATGCGTATTCCAGGAAAGAACCCCGCATTTCCACCGAAACATCGATGTCGTCAATCTGTTCGTGGGTCTTTGGGGTCTGGGTCTGATCACTTCCTGGCATAGGGGCCATTATTGTTGATGGAAGGACAACCCCATACTCTCCACGCGAGCGGAGCCAAAGATGCCCATGACCTCATTCGATAAGGTGCGAAGTTCAGGATTCCACACGGACCTGCTTGAGAAGACAGTTCGTGATCTCGGCGGCGGCAAACTGCCAGAGCACTCCCTGTATAACCTTGAAACTTCATTTGATGACGACTCGGTCTTCAGGCATTTGGACTACGTTGGACTCCTTGAGCGCCGGATGATTGCCGTACACATCGACGAACTTGCGAGCGGAATGCGCTGGATGGCGACTGTGATTCCTCTATCCGATGTTGGGCCGATAGAAATCGCGCAGGTTCTGCTGTCTGACGAGGAAACCGGTGGTCCCGCAGATGGATCTGGAAACGAACTTATGGTGAACATCGGGTTTGGTTCGGCTATGACTCTGGATCTCGACAAGGTCCAATGCGAGGATCCCGAGTGTGAGTATGACCACGGTTACAGCGGTTTCCTCAAGCGTGACGGACTGGCGATGCGGTTCGAGGACAACCCTGATGTCGGGATTTCCTCTGCGTCAGATGACGCGATGGCATTTGTTCGTGCACTGATGTCCTGGATGGATGAGTAACGGCAGTGACCAGCCACAGCATCAAGGTTGCAGCCGGGATCTTGTCGTCAGGAGGTTTCGTATCACCGTCTGAACGCCCGCTCAAATGGGTCGGCTCGGCTCTTCCCGCGGCGCTATGGGCTGTTGATCCGACGAACACAAACTCGGCGAGCGACGCGGCTTCCGCGATCGGCGTTGAACCTGCGAAGCACGCGGTTGTGATCATGGTTGATGGTCTCGGGGTGGAGCCACTGGTGAACCGCCTTTCGTATGCCCGCACACTCCGCAGATTCGCCGACTCCATCGTCGTAGGGCAGTCGACGGTGCCCTCAACTACGGCCGCAGCCCTCACCGCCTTCACTACGGGCTTGCTACCCGGTGCGACGCGAATGGTCGGCTACGCAGTGCGGCGCAGGGATCATGTGATGAACCTACTCAACTTTGAGAAGGACTTAGTCGTCGAAGAGTGGCAGAAGGAGCCAACAATCTTCGAACGACTCGCAGGTACCGGGATACGAACACGCATCATTACCAAGCCGAAGTTCAGGGATTCAGGACTTACACGCGCCTCTTTCCGAGGTGCCGGATTCGTGGGCCGCGAGGGTCTTTCTGAACGCTTTGACGCTGCACTTGATGGCATTCGTGAGGGAATTGAGCTACAGGTGGTCTACTGGTCCGAAATCGATCACGAGGGACACCGATCCGGAGTCACCTCGCAGAAATGGGCACAAGAACTGGAGGAGTTCGATACAGCGCTGGGGGCATTCTTAACCCGTGTTCCGAGTGACACCATGGTGCTACTCACCGCCGATCACGGAATGGTTGACGTGGACCAGATCATCGATGTCGCGGACAATCCGGAGCTACGTGATGGTGTTCCTCTCGTGGCGGGCGAGGGAAGGGCGCTCCACCTCCATGCAGACCCGGGAGACGAGGCAACTGTCGTCGCGCGGTGGACCGAGTTTTTGGACGGGATTGCGGAAGTGATTCCTGCTGCGGACCTCTCCCTGCTTCTGGGAGAGGGCCCCGGATTGGCCGATGTCGGTACCGCAATGGTTCTTCTTCGAGGGGCCACGGTCATCCTTGACTCACGGAGCCAACAGAAGTCGGTCTTCGAGATGAAGGGGGTCCATGGATCCCTCACTCCAGCCGAGATGTCGATACCGCTACTGCGGCTGGCCTAACGGATTCTGGGCTACTCAGAGCGCTGGCCGAAGATAATCTCGTCCCAGGACGGAACTGGAGTTCTTTTGCCTCTCCGGTTGCCACTCGGCTGTGGGGCAGTGTCGGTGCGTGGTTCTTCGGGAGAGCCGGACTCGGGTGCCTCAGGAACAGGGTCGCTGTCGGAATCCTCACTGTTCGGTTCCGCAACGCCTCCTTCGGCTCCTTCTACAGCATGAAGCGAAGTACGAGGCAGAACCTCATCCTCGTCATCAGAACTGTCTTCGTCATCGAGTTCCAGATCGAGCATGTCGTCCATGATCGGAACGCGCTTGCCACGCGCCTGGTTCAGTTTCTCAACGAGTTCTTCCGCTCGTGCTTGATCTTCGGAAATCCCGGCACTTCGCAAACTTGGGGTAATAGGGACACTGACGTCCTCGGGAAGATTCCTTGGTGAGTCGGGTCCGCCCCTGGGGAACAGGGGTGCGGGTGGGAACAACGGGTTTGCAGACGAGGAGATCTCGACGGTCTCAGTCAGTTCCTGCGCTAGGGGATCGAGCGCAATGACGCGCCCCGTGCCCCCAGCACCTGTCCAGCGAGCTGTCTGAAGCACCCCGCCGCGCGGGAATGAGAGAATAGTGACCCATTCCCCATCCGGTTCTTTCGAGGCGGACCAGGAGATTGCCTCTACGTCGACTCCTCTGGACGCTAGACGGTCGATAACCAGGTCACCCATTGTTGGGGAGTCCGGCTCGGTTCCGACCCTTGAATCCTGTGCTAGTTGCACGGCTCGGTTGATCTCGGCCTCGACTGGCGCGTAGTAGCGGATGACGCGTTCGACATCACTTCCGGTCTGCTCGGCGACCTCAAGAGGGGAAAGTCCGCTTCGGAGCATCGACTGAATCTGTCCCGGCCCCACACTAGGTTTTGGCTCCGCAGGCGCGCTGCCCTGAAGAAGTAACCGTCCCACTTCAGTTCGAAGCTCGGAACTTGCGGAGACTCGATACCGGCCTCCGTCGCGATCTGTGAACACCAGCGACTCCCCGTCTCCGGCCGGGCCGAGGAACTCAAGATCAATCATGTGCTTGCCACCTTCCCCCCTAATCGTGCCATTCGATTTCGCTAATAACCGTAAGACTCGTCGTTATGTGTGTACCTGGATGGATGTTCCCCCATAAATGGTGCTAGTATCCCGGCGCACGCACATTGCTACCCTGGGCTGAGAAAGCCGAAAGGAACACGGATGGCTACCGACTACGACGCCCCACGCAAGAGCGAAGAAGATCTCTCGGAAGACTCGATCGAGGAACTGAAATCACGTCGCGCAGACATTGGCTCAAACGACGTTGATGAGGACGAGAACGAGGCTGCAGAGAGCTTTGAGCTCCCGGGCGCAGACCTGTCAAAAGAAGAACTAACCGTTTTGGTTGTTCCCCCACAAGAGGACGAGTTCACCTGTACCAGCTGCTTCCTGGTTCAGCACACCTCACAAATGTCCGAGAACTCTGATCCCTCCGCGCCAATCTGCATTGACTGCGCTGGCTAAGAAGGACCAATGACTGACTCTGAGCTGACAACCAGACCGGGGCCCTCGGATTCCGAGGGAAAGCCGGTTCCCGAGGGATACCTGGATCTTGGCGCGCTCTACGTACCGAAGATCCCGGGTCTTCAGTTGCGCGGCAAGCTTGAGGCCGACAAGCAGACCCTGCGACAGGTTCTGCTTGTTCTGGGCGCCTCGGGTATCTCTGTTTCTGTGGCTGCCGCGCCGAAATCAGGGAATTCGTGGCCCGACCTGGCGGCTCAGATAGAAGGCGCCATTGAGGGTGCAGGGGGCACGACCGATGAGGTTGAGGGCCCTTATGGGCTCGAAATCAGGGCCCAGATCGCACAGCAGGCTCCAAACGGCAAATCTATGTTGGTTCCTGTGCGGATCATCGGTGTCGACGGCCCCCGGTGGATTACCAGGATTGATATTCAAGGGGCTGCGGTGAATGGAAGCCCCGAGCAGGTGGCGGCCTGTGAGGATCTGATTGACAGATTGATCGTGAACCGTGGCAATGAGCCAAGGATTCGTTTCGACCTGATGCCTCTGCGACTCCCCAAGGAAGCCGCTTCACTCAATGAGACTGCCTAAAATTCTTCGGTTTGGAGACAAGGTCTCACAGAGAGAGACCTTGAGGCCCTCGGAGGAGCAGAGCCTGGATCAACTGGTGTCTGACCGGGTTCCGATAGCTGAGTGCCGTGAGCGCTTTGAGGTAGTCGTCGCCGGACTCGTCAAGACGGTCGAATGTGTGGCTCTGGATAAGAGCAATAAGTTCATCGCCGTGCTGGATGATGGCAGTGGCGCGACACTGCGCCTGGTCTGGCTTGGCCGCGACACAATTCCCGGGCTGTCTCCCGGTAGTCCCATGAAGGTCCGAGGAACTGTGCAAAAGAGGCCGGAGGGAATGACAATGATGGATCCCTCGTACACAATCCTGAACAGGAGAGGTTCGTGACCCACGGCGAGGTGCCACACGGCGGAACTGAGAACACGCCGAAGATTCCTGCCTCAAACGGGCGAGGCTGGATCGGACAGCTAGAGAATGAAGAGTTCTCGCTGAAGGAGTCGATAGGGGGAGTGCGCGGCGCGGTGGAGTCCCTGCTTCCCGGACTCGTTTTCGTTGTTGCTTATGTGATCACGCGTGACTTGACTACGACGCTGGTTTTGGCGGGTGGTATCGCCGTCATATTTCTGTTTGTTCGGTTACTGCAGCGCACGCCGATCACTCAGGCTTTCGCTGGCCTACTCGGCGTTGCGATAGGGGTTGTTTGGGCGGCAATGTCCGGTCGTGCGGAGAACTACTTCGCGTGGGGAATAATCACCAACCTGGTGTTCTTTACCGTTTTCCTTCTCTCAATAATCGTGCGCCGCCCCCTGGTCGCGGTACTAATCAAGCTGCTCTATGGATTGCCAGATGACTGGAAGACCACTGAAGATGGAAGAGTCCTCGCTAGACGCTCCATGCAGGCCAGCTGGGTGTGGGTCGCGGTGTTCGGCATCCGCCTCGCAGCTCAGGTCCCGCTCTACTTCGGTGAACACATCGTGGCACTCGGAACAGTGAAGCTGGTTCTAGGACTACCGCTGTTCGCGCTCGGCGGGTGGCTTACCTGGGTGCTACTTCGAGGAGTGATTCCCCGCGAGGAGCATAAGGGTGAAGACGTATCAGCTGGTGGACCCGGGGTTTGAGACCAGATCTTCCAAGTGCATTAGCTCAGGGCTGGCACCCCGACCGGTAATGACGATTAGTTCGTCGCCCGGTGCGATCGTTTCTACCTTGCTCAGGGCCGCCGGTTGCTTATCACGCACTATGGCAGAGACGATCAGGTCTTCGGGCCACTCGACATCCACGGGGCTTAGGCCAATAAGTGCACTGTCAGCAGGGATCTCGATGGTAAAGACCGAGGTCGCGGACTGGTCGAGCGAGAGTAGCTGAACGGCCTGGCCGACCGACACCGCCTCCTCCACCATTGCCGTGAGTGCTCTGGGGGTTGATGCGAGAACATCAACTCCCCAGTTTGAATTGAACATCCATTCATTGGCGGTGTGGTTGGCACGTGCGATCACGCGCGGCACGGCAAACACGGTCTTGGCTAGGAGCGAGACGACCAGATTGACCTTGTCATCGCCGGTGACGGCCACCAATGCATCGCACTCGCGAGCCCCTAGTTCTTCCAGGTCGGAAGGGGAGCAGGCATCCGCGAGGACCCAGTCTGCTTCCGGAACCCATGCAACGCGGATTGCCTCCGCGCGGTCATCCACCAGGGTGACTTCGTGACCTGACTCAAGCAGAGCAGTAGCAATTGACCGGCCGACAGACCCGGCTCCGACCACAACGATCTTCATTTCACTGATCCTCCGGTCGGCTCATCAGGATGCCCCGCACTTCCGTGGGGTCGGTTCCTTCGACGCCGATGAATAGCTCGTCATTCTCCTGTACCACCATGAATGGCGCGGCCAATATCACCTCGGACATTCTCGCGACAAAAACAATTCGACCACCAGTTGCTTCTTCCACCTCGGGGAACGAGCGGCCATACCAGTACTCACTGGGGCGCAGAGCAATAATCGACACGCTCCCTGTGGCGTCGCCCCAGACGACAGAGGCGTTGGAGGGGAGAAGGCGGCGGAGGACGGCGGTAGAGACGCGTTTGGCGGAGGCAATAGTCGGCACTCCCAGTCGCTCGTAGAGTTCCGCCCGTTCGGGATCTGAGACTCTAGCGACAACGTGTCCAACCTTGAACTCTTCAGCCACGGTTCTTGCGGCGATGATGTTCGAGTTGTCTCCGTTTGAGACGGCTGCAAACGCATAAGCGTCTGTGATGCGGGCTTTCTTGAGGGTTCCGAGATCGAAGCCGTTGCCGGTTACCCTCTGACCGGAGAACGCCGAGGAGAGACGCCGAAACGCGCCCGAATCAAGATCGATGATGGCGACAGAGTGCCCGGCCGAGTCGAGTTCTTCAGCGACCATGGCACCGACGCGGCCGCAACCCATAATGACGAAATGCACGGTGTCAAACTATCACCGCTTTGTGGCCCGCCGACACAGAATCTTTAGGCGCGAGAGAACCGGCGCCTCGCGCCGCGCCCTCGCTACCTATCTCGCGCACCGAGCCACCCCATCGCGGCGGCGCTCTCACTAGACTTGCCCCGGCAAGCCGTCGCTCGTTTGCCTTGCGGTGCGGCAGCTCGCCACCCAATCTAGGCAACGATTTCACGGCGCGAGACACTCGGGAATGCCAGTACCCTTGGTCAGTGGGCGAGGCCCATGGTTCCGCAACCGAGTCACTAGGAGAAGCAGATGGCCGAGCAACCGAGACCCTCCCGTAAGAAGACCCGCGGAGGTGCGAAGGTTCGCGCACGAAAGGCCAGGGCGGCGGGGCGCGGCGGGGCGAAACCGGGGCGAGTTGCTACAGACCTCCCAGCCGAGCCTCTTACAGTGCACGTCGAGCGAGTGGCCCATGGCGGGGCGGCGGTAGGAAAGGCTCCGGACGGTCGAACCGTCTTTGTTAGGGGAGCGATCCCCGGTGAGACGGTTCGTGCGCGGGTAACCGCTGACCATAAGAAGTTCATGTGGGCAGACACGGTGGAGGTTCTCGAAGCTTCCGAACACAGGGTTCCCCACATTTGGCCGGACCCGCCGGAGATCGGAAGCGCGGCGGCGGATCTGGGACACGTCGACCCAAGTTGGCAACTGGTCTGGAAAGCAGAGGTGCTCGCGGACCAAATGAGGCGGGTTGGAGGCGAAGATCTCGCCGCCCGGATTGACGCATTGTACGAGGACGGGATACGGGTTCAAGCCGTGAGTGATGACCCTTCCGTGGCTACCAGGACACGCATTCAGTTGGTCGCGGATTCCGAGGGCAGGCTTGGAATGAGACCGTATCGGAGCAATCGAGTTATTTCTCTGGTGGAGGTTCCAGTTGCTGTCCCTGCGATCCAGGATGTAAGCCGGTTTGACCCAACCGTTTTGGGTAGCAGGTGGCAGGGTCGATGGAGTGGCGGCGACCGGATCCAGGTTGAAGCTCCAAGTAACTCCCGTCCGATGGTTATCACGGAGACGGGAGCGTATGACGCGGAAACAGGGGTCCCATCCGAGGAGCCTTCACTGTGGAGGGTTTCAGTGGCCGGCAAGGAACGCGAGTTTCGGGTTCACCCCGGCGGGTTCTGGCAGACGCACGTTCGAGCGCCTGAAGTCCTGGCAACCTCCGTCATGAACGCGGCCCACGTGGAGCCCGGCGAGACCGTTATGGAGCTTTACTCAGGGGCCGGCCTGTTCTCTCGCTTCCTCGCCGACGGAGTCGGTCCTTCGGGGCTTCTGGTGACTTTGGAAGGCGACGCGCAAGCGGTTCAGGACGCGGGAGCCAACCTGATCGACGCGGTAGAGGATGACTTCGCGGTGGTTTTCGAAGGGAACGTAGACGCGGACTCGGTGGCCGAGCTTTTTGGGGAAGCTAAGGGACACGTCGACACGGTGGTGCTCGACCCTCCACGCAAGGGGTCGGGTCTTGATGTTGTCAGAGCGATAGCCGAGACGGACGCCGGTCGCGTTGTCCTTGTCTCGTGCGACCCCGCGGCCGCGGCCAGAGATATTAGGGACCTAATGGCTTGCGGATTCCAACTGGAATCGATCGAGGCATGGGACCTGTTTCCTAATACACACCATTTTGAAACAGTGGCGGAATTGGTGCGATAGGACGGGGTCCACATCTTCGAAGTGCGGCGTCTGGCCGCGACGAGTTTGGTTTCGCAATAAGGTGGAACGGTTGAAGCCCTGTGGAAACCACTCGACCGAAGGAGGACCGGTGGCGGAGTTGGACAGCTTTGGTGCTCGAGACAACCTAAAGGTTGGCGACAAGGAATACCAGATTTACCGATTGGACCAGGTTCCTGGGGCGGAGAAGCTGCCCTATTCGCTAAAGGTCCTCACGGAGAACCTTCTGCGCAATGAGGACGGTGAGAACATAACTGCCGATCATGTTCGCTCGCTTGCCTCGTGGGACCCTGATGCTGAACCGGATACGGAGATTCAGTTCACTCCGGCCAGGGTGGTGCTTCAGGACTTTACCGGGGTTCCGTGCGTCGTCGACCTGGCAGTTATGCGCGAGGCCATTGAGGACATGGGAGGCGATCCTGATTCGATCAACCCTCTGGTCCCCGCAGAACTGGTTATTGACCACTCGGTACAGATTGACGTCTTCGGCGAGCCGATGGCGTTTCAGCGCAACGTCGAACGTGAGTACGAGAGAAACGGGGAACGCTACCAATTCCTTCGTTGGGGACAGGAAGCGTTCGATAATTTCCGCGTCGTTCCGCCGGGCACCGGTATTGTCCACCAGGTGAACCTTGAGTACCTGGCCCGGGGGATCTTCACCAAGACTGAGGCAGACGTGACCGAGGCCTACCCGGACACCTGCGTCGGGACTGATTCTCACACAACGATGGTTAACGGTCTCGGCGTTCTGGGATGGGGTGTGGGTGGCATCGAAGCCGAAGCCGCAATGCTCGGTCAGCCAATCTCGATGCTCATTCCCAGGGTTGTTGGCTTCAAGCTGACCGGACAGATTCCCCCGGGGGCGACTGCGACCGACGTGGTTCTCCGAATCACCCAGATGTTGCGTGAGCACGGTGTGGTCGGGAAGTTCGTTGAGTTTTACGGTGAGGGCGTTGGTTCCGTACCCCTGGCTAACCGGGCGACGATCGGCAATATGTCACCGGAGTTCGGCTCGACTGCTGCCATGTTCCCGATTGACCAGGTAACCCTTGACTACCTGAACCTCACCGGTCGCAGTGATGAACAGATTGCGCTGGTTGAGGCCTATGCAAAGGCTCAGGGCCTGTGGCACGATCCTTCACGCGAGGTCGAGTATTCGGAGTATATGGAACTTGATCTTTCAACGGTCGTTCCCTCGATTGCCGGGCCGAAGCGACCGCAGGACCGGGTGGACCTCTCCGAAGCTAAGGATGCATTCAGGTTTGTTCTGCCCGACTACGTCTCAGATGACGGTGCAGTGAAGACGACCGAGCTTGATGACGCATTAGCGGGGACTTTCCCAGCGTCAGACCCAGTGGCACCCGATACTGAAGACACCGATGGTTCGGCCCCGGTCGAAGACCCCGGCGAAGCAGTTGACAGGCCGCATCGCAGTGTTCCGGTGACTCTGGCCGATGGCACGGAAACCGAACTGGATCACGGCAAGGTGGTGATTGCGTCGATTACCTCGTGCACTAACACCTCCAACCCGTCGGTAATGATGGCTGCGGCTCTGTTGGCGCGTAACGCCAACCGTCGAGGACTGAAGTCGAAGCCGTGGGTAAAGACCTCAATGGCACCGGGTTCTCAGGTGGTGACGAACTACTACGAGAAGGCCGGGCTGTGGCCTGATCTTGAGGCACTCGGTTTCTACCTGGTCGGCTATGGATGTACCACCTGTATCGGCAACTCTGGACCGCTGCCGGAAGAGGTTTCGGCGGTCGTGAACAATCATGACCTTTCGGTTGTTTCGGTGCTCTCGGGCAACAGAAACTTCGAGGGACGCATCAACCCGGATGTGAAGATGAACTACCTGGCCTCTCCGCCTTTGGTTATCGCTTACGCCCTAGCTGGAACCATGGACTTCGACTTCGAGAATGAGTCCCTAGGTAAGGACCAACAGGGCAATGATGTCTACCTGAGCGAGATCTGGCCGGACCCCGAAGAGGTCCAGTCGGTTATCGACAAGACAATTGATCGGGAGATGTTCGAGTCTGACTATGCGGACGTTTTCGCTGGCGACGAGAAGTGGCGAGGACTAGACGTCCCTCAGGGCTCAACCTTTGCCTGGGATCAGGACTCGACTTACGTTCGTAAGGCGCCATACTTCGACGGAATGCCTGCACAGCCGGAGCGAATCGAAGACATCGTCGATGCACGCGTTCTGCTGAAGCTTGCAGATTCGGTGACTACGGACCATATTTCTCCGGCAGGTTCTTTCAAGGCCGAGTCACCCGCAGGCCAGTACTTGCTCGACAGGGGAGTTGGGGTTCGTGATTTCAACTCCTACGGATCCAGGCGCGGCAACCACGAGGTCATGATTCGCGGAACCTTCGCCAACATCCGAATCCGAAATGAGATGCTTCCCGGGGTTGAGGGCGGATTCACCAGGGACTTCACCCGAGAAGGCGGACCGCAGTCACCCGTCTATGACGCCGCTCAGAACTACCTGGCCCAGGGGATTCCTCTGGTGGTCCTGGCTGGTAAAGAGTACGGTTCTGGTTCCTCCCGCGACTGGGCGGCCAAGGGCGCTGCTCTACTGGGCGTGAAGGCCGTGATTACCGAGTCATTTGAACGTATTCACCGTTCCAATCTGATCGGAATGGGCGTGCTACCCCTTGAGTTCCCGGAGGGCGAGAATCGCGATTCCTTGGGTCTGGACGGCACCGAGGTATTCACGATCACCGGTTTGGAAGAGTTCAACGATGGTCGTACCCCGAAGACAGTTCATGTTGCGGCTAAGCGCGAGGATGGGACGACCATCGAGTTCGAAGCTAAGGTGAGGGTCGATACTCCTGCGGAAAGGGACTACTTCCGTAACGGCGGGATCCTCCAGTACGTGCTACGAGGCCTGAAGGCAAAGGAAGACGCCAAGACGAAATAGCCGGGAGGCGTCTGCTGCTACTTCCAGTTCTTGATGTCTACCTGGGCGCCGTCGTCTACCGGGATGCCCCACACTTCGCCGTAGAACCCGAGTTCGCCACGTAGCATGTCATGAACCACGCGGTCATGGGTGAAGATGTGCGGCTCTCCCGCGAACAGTTCAATCGCGGCTGGCTTCCCCAGTCGTACCAGACAGTCATACGTTTTCTGCGCCTGAGCAACAGGGATCATCTGGTCGTCGGTACCGTGAATCAACAGGACTGGGGCCGAGACCTTATCGAGGTGCGTGCAGGGCGATAGCTCCTCAAGGCGTGGGTCGTCCGGTCCGGTTACCCCCATCAGGCGCTGCGGGTAGAACGCAACGAACTTGTTCGACGTCAAAGCTGCTGGGGTGATGTCTGAAACCCCGGAAATCAGTGTCCCAGCGGAGAACACATCAGACTTTTCGAGGGCTGAAAGAATCGTAATCCCAGCGAAGGATTCGCCCCGGACTGCCACTCTCTCAGGATCGATTAGGCCCTCGCTCGCGAGGTGCTCGACGCCGTCAATGATGTCTTTCACGTCGAGGTCACCCCAGTGTCCATTGAGTGCCTCGCGATAAGTGCGTCCACGTCCAGTGGAGCCACGCGGGTTCGGACAGAGTACAGCAAAGCCACGACTGGTCCAGTACTGGATTCGAGGTTCGAGCCCGGCCCGGTTCGACATTGTGGGAACCCGGTTTACGGTAACCAGCAACGGCGGCAATTCTCCCTCAGGTGCCTGGTAGTCAGTGGATGTTGGCGGGTAGTAAAGTCCGTAAACACGCCACCCGTCCCGGGTCTCCCAGCTGATGCGCTGGGCGGTCGAAAGGTGGTTCTCGTCCACAAGGGCCTCAGACGAGGGACGCACCACGGATGCCTTAGCGTCTCGCACCTCAAGGATGGTTGGTGCTTTGTCCTCCTTGAAACCGAGGAATATGACACGTTCGCCTGAAACGGCAACGTTGCCCACCGGCTCCCAGCCGAGGTTCCACTCCTCGAGCAGGCCGTTATCAATGCGCATGGTTCCAAGGTGCCAGGATGAGCCTTCCGCCCACGCGCACACCAGATGCTCATTGTCCAGGTTGTCATAGGAATGCAGGCCGAGTTCCCAGTGAGGGCGCGAGAAGGCGCGCGAACCGGGGTGAAGGGACCTGGTTCGCAGACGGTTTTGCCAGGCATCCAGAGGTTCCGATCCTCTTCTGGAGAACCCTTCTGTTCGATAGAAGTTGGCCCACCCCGTTGAATCATCGACGTGAATCAGGTCGCCGTCCAGTGTCCAACGTGGTTCGTATGCGCAGACGTCAGGCCGGTCAACGATCACAACGTCAGAGATTAGGTTTCCCTGCTCGTCGAGGTCGCCAACATGCAGTTCCGACTTGGTCCACGGCATCTCGGGCCGGTTCCACGTGAGCCACGCCAGCTTCGTCCCGTCAGGGGAGAGCGTGGGGGATGAAACAAAATCGGTCTCTGAGAATATGGTCCTGACCTTTGAAGCGTCGCGCGTCGCAGACCCATCAAGGGGAATGGTGGCGAGAACGTTGGTGGGCTCCCCACCCTGCTCAACGTGTGAGTGGTCCTCAAGGATCGAGTAGACCACGCCGCGCGAAAGGTCGATCTCAAAATCGCCGAATCGTTGCTGACCCAGCTGCGTCAGAGGGACCAGTTCGCGGTTTCGCTCCGGGATTCGGAAGAAGTAGACACGGTTGTCTGTCCCATCGGAGATGACTAGATTGCCGTCTTTTGCGGCATACGCCCGCCCACCCCGCTCATGAACGTGGGTTGAGACGTTCACCAGTCGGGACCCCTCGAGCATGGGGAGTACCTCACGTGTCTGTTGCATGGCATCGCGACGAAGCAGGACGGAGCGTCCAGGGCGGCGCGGGTTGTCTTCAACCCAGTAAATATCCGGCCCGTCGACGCGAAGTTGGCTGAGAGTGACCGTCCTCTCGGTAAGAGTCTCAGGGGTAATCGGAGACTTCCAAGTTCCATACGGAGCAATCTGCGGTTCCATGCCACCTCGCTAGCAATAGTCGTATTGGGGTGTCTGTCTCACAGTCTAGTCACCCTCTCTGCATTAGACTTCCCCTCATGACGCCCAGCCAGGACTCGAAGCACCCCGTCCTGGGCCGTATCAATTCTCCTGAAGACCTCAGGGACCTTACCCCGGCTGAACTGGTGCTCTTGGCCGAGGAAATTCGCTCATACCTGATTTCGTCAATCTCACGAACCGGTGGTCACCTCGGCCCCAACCTGGGTGTGGTCGAACTGACACTGGCACTCCACAGGGTTTTTCATTCCCCCCTAGACACGCTGGTATGGGATACCGGACATCAGTCGTACGTTCACAAGCTGCTTACCGGGCGTAAGGACTTTAGTGCGCTCCGACAAGTCGGGGGACTGTCGGGGTATCCCTCAAGAACAGAGTCGATGCACGACGTGGTAGAGAACTCCCACGCCTCGACCGCGCTGTCTTGGGCCGACGGGATCGCCCTACAGAAGTTGCGGCGCGGGGATAAGTCCTCGACAGTCGCAGTGATCGGGGACGGTGCATTAACCGGAGGAATGGCCTGGGAGGCACTGAACAACATTTCCGACGGACCGCAGATGCCCCTGGTAATCGTGGTCAACGACAACGGTCGTTCATATGCTCCCACTGTTGGTGGGCTGGCGCACCACCTGGACGGCCTTCGCACTTCCGCAAAGTACGAGGAAACGCTTTCTTGGGCCAAGCGAACTCTAAACAGCATGGGACCGGTGGGAGAGAGAACATACGATGCTCTCCACGGTCTGAAGACAGGGATCAAGGACGTAATCGTTCAGCAGACAATGTTCTCGGATCTCGATGTAAAGTACATCGGCCCCGTTGACGGGCATGACCAGATTGCCCTGGAGCTGGCCCTCGAACAAGCAAAGAGCTTCCGCGCTCCGGTTCTGGTTCACGTAATCACGCAGAAGGGACGCGGATACACCCCCGCTGAGGAAGACATTGCGGATCGTTTCCACGCGGTTGGCAGGATTCACCCCGAAACTGGTCTTCCGGTCACGCCCGATAGATTTGGCTGGACCAAAGTCTTCGCTGAACAGATTGTCAAGGCGGCGGCCTCCGACGACAGAATCGTCGGAGTTACGGCTGCAATGATGGCGCCAGTGGGATTGCAGCCATTGGCCGAGCAGTTCCCTGATCGTGTCTACGACGTGGGGATTGCCGAACAACACGCGTTCACCCTTGCGGCGGGGATGGCGTACGAGGGCGCTCACCCGGTGGTCTGCGTCTATGCCACCTTTATGAACCGGGCGTTCGACCAGTTACTCATGGACGTTGCCCTCCACCGTGCCCCCGTCACTGTCGTCCTCGACCGCGCTGGACTGACGGGTGAGGATGGTCCCTCACACAACGGCATGTGGGATCTTGCACTGGCTGCGATGGTGCCGGGACTGCGCGTGTGTGCCCCGAGAGACCAGGCAACATTGCGGCGAGGAGTAGATGAGGCGACCTCGTGGGAGGAGGGGCCGACCCTGCTTAGGTATCCGAAGGGGGCGCCGCCAGAGGATTTTGAGGTGATCCGCGAGCAGGGCGGTCTCGATGTCATCTTCGAGTCTGTCCCCGAATCTCCGTCTGCCTCAATTCTCATCGCCACGGTTGGTGCCACCGCACTCGAAGCGGTCCGCGCTGCGGAGGATCTGGTCGAACAGGGTTTTGCGGTCACTGTGGTTGACCCCGTCTGGGTGCTCCCGGTGAACCCCGCGCTTGTGGACATGGCAGCCTCGTTCGACGTAGTTCTCAGCGTTGAAGATGGGCTCGAATCGGGCGGAGTTGGCTCTGAGATCGAACGACTGGTTGGCGAGGAACACGACCACGTTGTCCATGTCCTTGGGGTGCCGCGCATGTTCCTTCGTCAGTCAACGCGAGTCGGTCTGTTTCACGATCTCGGGCTCGATTCCGAAGGGATCGTAACGGCCGCAAGACGGGCGGCTGAAGTGGCTATCGCTCGCAGATAACAGCCGGGGACGTTAGTCCTGGATGCCCGGTGACGACGGCTTGAGTTCTCTTTGCTTTCCCGCTGTTTTCGCACCCTGTGACTGGTTACATGGGGGTCAGTCATACCCAACGACGAGGGTCAAGTTCTATGCTGAGACCATACGGGGAGACCCCCTGTAACAACCAAATACTAGGGAGCTAATCCGATGGCGATCAGCACAGAACCCGCTGCCGATACAAAGACCCAGACAGCGTGGAGGGGATTTGAGCCGGGACTCTGGCAAGACCTTGTCGATGTCCGCGACTTCGTCCAGATGAACTACACGCCTTACGAGGGAACGGCGGAGTTCCTTGAGGGGCCAACGGAGCGCACTACACGGGTGTGGGAGACGCTTAGCGAGATGTTCCCGAAGGAGCGTGAGGACGGTGTCTATGACATTGACACCAAGACTCCCGGTCAGATCACCTCTCACGGCCCTGGATACATCAGCGAAGACGATAACGTGGTCGTCGGCCTACAGACTGATGCGCCGCTAAAGCGAGCCATGATCCCAAACGGCGGATGGCGCATGGTTGAGAGCTCTCTGAAGACCTATGGGTACGAGGTTGACCCGTCGGTCAAGGAGATTTTCACGAAGTACCGCAAGACCCACAACCAGGGCGTCTTTGATGTTTACCCCGACTCTGTCCGTAAGGCACGTTCGGCTCACGTCGTTACAGGTCTTCCTGACGCATACGGTCGCGGTCGCATTATCGGCGACTACCGCCGCGTCGCCCTGTACGGTGTTGATCGACTGATTGAGGCCAAGCAGGTTGACAAAGCTGAACTCAACAGCCGTTTCTCGACGGAAGACATCATTCGTCACCGCGAGGAGCTCGCGGAGCAGATCCGGGCGCTTCAAGAACTAAAGGAAATGGCTGCTAGCTACGGCTTCGACATTTCTGGACCTGCAAGCAATGCTAAGGAAGCTGTTCAGTGGCTTTACTTTGCGTACCTGGCAGCGGTTAAGGAGCAAAACGGGGCGGCAATGAGCCTTGGCCGAACCTCCACTTTCCTGGATGTCTACTTCGAGCGCGACCTTGCGGAAGGCACATTGACTGAGCAGGAAGCTCAGGAAATCATCGATGATTTTGTCATCAAGCTACGCATTGTCCGCTTCCTGCGCACCCCGGAGTACGACGCATTGTTCTCCGGTGACCCGACATGGGTTACGGAAACGATTGGTGGTACCGGTCGTGACGGTCGTCCGCTGGTGACCAAGAACTCGTTCCGAATGCTACAGACCCTGAACAACCTGGGTCCTGCGCCCGAACCAAACATGACGGTGCTTTGGTCAGAGTCCCTGCCCGAAGGGTTCAAGGATTTCTGTGCAAAGACCTCCATCGAGACCTCGGCTATTCAGTATGAGTCCGACACGCTGGTCCGTGAGTCTTGGGGTGACGATGCTGGAATCGCATGCTGTGTTTCCGCTATGGCAATCGGAAAGCAGATGCAGTTCTTCGGGGCCAGAGTGAACCTGGCAAAAGCATTGCTGTATGCGATCAACGGCGGTCGGGATGAGAACACTGGTTCACAGATCTCTCCTCCTACTCCCGCAGTAGCCGGCGACGTAATGGACTTCGAAGATGTCTATGCCAAGTTCGATGTTCTGATGGACTGGCTGGCACGCACATATGTCGATGCCCTCAACTGCATCCACTACATGCACGACAAGTACGCGTATGAGCGCATTGAGATGGCTCTACATGACACGGAAATTCTGCGAACCATGGCTTGCGGTATCGCGGGGCTGTCGGTTGCAGCAGACTCGCTGTCAGCTATCAAGTACGCGAAGGTAACTCCGATCCGCGACGAGCGCGGCCTAATCACTGACTACAAGATCGAGGGCGACTTCCCGAAGTTCGGTAACGACGATGATCGCGTCGATGATATTGCCGTCGACCTCGTTCACCGCTTCATGGAGAAGATTCGCGAGTACCCGACCTACCGCGACGCACTGCACACCCAGTCGGTGCTGACCATCACCTCGAACGTTGTTTACGGCAAGGCCACGGGTAACACCCCCGACGGCAGGCGCGCCGGTGAACCGTTTGCACCGGGCGCTAACCCGATGAACGGACGCGACACGCACGGAATGCTCGCTTCAGCACTGTCTGTCGCGAAGCTACCGTACAGCGAGTCGCAGGATGGTATTTCACTGACCAACACGGTTGTTCCCTCCGGTCTGGGACGCACCGAAGATGAACAGGTGAAGAACCTGGTTGGTTTGCTCGATTCGTACATGGGGGAGCACGGCTACCACATGAACGTAAACGTGCTGAACCGAGACACCCTCTACGACGCGATGGAGCACCCGGAGAACTACCCGCAACTGACCATTCGTGTTTCAGGTTATGCGGTTAACTTCGTGCGGCTCAGCAGAGAGCAGCAGATGGATGTCATCTCTAGAACGTTCCACGAGCGCGTCTGACGGAGTTGCCGGGTTCTACTCACCCGTACCACTAGAGACCCCCGTTGCCCGTGTAATGGGCGCGGGGCTCTCTGGGCTCGATCCCGCCGACGATCTAGAACGCGTCGAGCAAGCCAGGATGATTCATGCTGGTGAACTCATGTCAGTGCACTCCTGGGAGCTTGTCACCGCCGTCGATGGTCCAGGTACCCGGATGACCACATTCCTTTCGGGATGCCCTTTGAGGTGCCTCTACTGCCACAACCCCGACACGCTTGATATGCGACGCGGCACCATGGTTCCGACCGAGGAACTCATGGAGCGAATGCTCCGTTACAAGCGGATCTTTGATCGGACCGGGGGTGGTATCACGATGTCCGGCGGGGAGCCGCTGATGCAACCCGCTGGTATCGCCAGGATTTTCGAGTTTGCCAAGGCCAACGGAATTCATACCGCGCTGGACACAACCGGGTTTCTGGGATGGCGTTGCACTGACGAGATGCTCGCTAACCTTGATCTTTGCCTTTTAGACATTAAGTCAGGAACCAAGAAGACCTATAAGGCACTGACTAGTCGAGAGCTTCAACCAACCATCGAGTTCGCAGAGCGCCTTAGTGATGCCGAAGTGAACGTCTGGGTTCGATTCGTGCTTGTTCCGGGTTACACCGATTCGCCCGATAACATTCGCAAGGTTGCCGAGATTGCCGGGAGGATCAAGAGCCTTGAAAGGCTTGAAGTACTTCCGTTCCACCAGATGGGCCGCGACAAGTGGCACACCCTTGGTCTGCCCTACTTGCTGGACGAAGTGGAACCTCCCTCGTCAGAAGAAACGGAAGCAGCCAGAGCGATCTTCCGCGAAAGTGGAATTCCTACGTTCTAGAACAACGTGGAAAGCGCCGCAGGAGTTCATTCTCCAGCGGCGCTTTCTCAGTTAGTCGGGCTTATTTACTCGTTGCCGATCTTGCGATCGATCTGGTCACGAATGCTCTCAATCATGGCCTTCTTATCGGGTGCAGCACCCTCTGCCGCCTGCTCTAGAGCATCAAGAAGCTTGTCGCTAACTGCCTCAGCCTGGTCTGACTTGAGTAGTTCGCTGAGGCTTCCAGAGCTAAGGCCAAGGGAGCTCAGGTCGATTCCCGTAGCTTTGGCCACTGCGTCTCCGTCGGCGTCGGCTCCCAGACCAAGTGCTTCCTGGGCTTTTGACAGAATGGATGCCAGCGGGTTCTCTGCGTTTGCTTCGGCCATTTCGGCCTCCTTAGGTGGGTGTCTCGCTGATACTTGCTCGGACATAATGCCCGATTTAAAGCATCCGTGTGACGGTTTCAAAAAACCTGGACGCTTCCATGTTGATTCACGCCACCGCGCGCGGGGGACGGGGCAACGCGGCCTTGACCTTTGGCAGAGGTTGGCTCGACGAGTCGAGATATGAGCGAAGTAGATCGCGTTGCCACGGCCTTGCTCCGGCCTGTTCGAGCCGACGAAGGACCGCGTCTACAAACTGGCCCTTTGTTCCCACGGCAACCCGTTTCGCGGCCGGGTGCTCTGGAGTCGGAATTTCCCGGTTGATCGGCCACCACGCAAGCGTACGTTGAACCCTCGCGCTAAGAATCACGTCCGGCGCAACCTTGAGGGGTTCGGCGATGAGTGCCACCGCGTCGCGGACCTCGGCTAAGCGTTCGGCCGCGATCGGATCGATGCGCTTCCACTGAGTGGCAGCGGGCACCGAGTACGGATCAGATGCGGAACGTGCGGGATACTGTTCGGCTGGGAGGTCATAGGCGCGAGCTGCGGCCTGCCACCAGGAGTCCATGTTTCTGCGGGCCATGGGCCTCTTGAAATCATTGATTCTCAACAGTTCGCGTTTGGAATCCGGATGGTTGATTGAGGCCTCGATTATGGCGCCTGGGGTCAGCACCCGTCCCGGTGCGGTGTCAGTCTCCCTCGCGATCTCTTCACGTTCGCGCCACAGTTCTCGAGCGACCGCTAGTTCCTCTGGGCGACGAAGCTTGCCAATCCCCTTTAGGTTCCGCCAGTGATTGGGTCTCGGTGTCACAGGAGTCCGGAGTTCATAGGCGAACTCTTGCTCCGCCCAATCCCAGCGATCTGACTCCTCAAGCTTTGAACTAAGTACTTCCCGTAGCTGCGGGAGTAACTCGACATCAAGTGCAGCGTAAGCCAGCCAGTCTTTCGGAAGCGGCCTTGTGGACCAGTCCTCGTTCTGGTGATTCTTCTTGAGTCGGATTCCGAGGTACTCCTCGGTGAGGGCTCCAAGTCCAAAGTGCTCAGAACCAAGTAATCGTGCCGCAATCTCGGTGTCGAAGATCGAGATGGGACGAAGCCCCAGGTCCTGCATGCAGGCCAGATCCTGGTCTGCAGCATGAAGGATCCACTCGGCGTTCAGGGGACCCGAGAGCAAACCTAAATCGGGCAAGGAATGGCTATCGATAAGAAATGTACCCACGTCCGCACGGCGTATCTGAACCAGGTAGGCCGCAGAACCGTAGGTTCGCCCCTGGGCTCGCTCAGTATCAACGGCAATGGGCTCGGACGAGGCTGCGAGTTTCTCCGCGACCCCCTCAAGATCCCCAGAGGTGTCGATCAGGGGTGGAACTCCTTCAACGGGTTCAACCAAGAGTGGAAGCGCAGCTGTCGCCTCGTCCGGCGCTGTGGGGACCAATCCTGCGGTCTTCGCATCAGGACTCACGGGCTTTACGGGGCGCGTCCTTTTTCGAACGCGATGCGTCGCTCGCGTGTCCGGCTCGGAGCTATCGGGAGACAAGAACAGGGGCGCTTCACCCATGTATCGCTCCAAAGGATGTGACGCCACTTGGCTCCAGCCCACAGTTCTGTCGCAATGCCTCACCCCAAGCGGTTAGGTGTTCCGAGAGTTCCTCACTCATTGGACTCCAAGAGCAACGAAGGTCGGCGTTCAGAACCGATCCCATAAGATCGAGGTCACCAAAGGTCTCGGTGATCTCGCGTGTCACTGAGCCAACCAGACGGTCAAACCCCGCGCCAGCGTCGTCGAAACTATCCACGAGCGTCTGCCATATGGCCTCGCCCAACAGCGGATCCGTGCTCTGATCAGCATCTATCTGAATGCGAGCATGTCCGACCAATCGAAACGGGCCTCCCCAGCTCTCTTGCTCGTCTGGATCATAAAGAACTACCAGTGTGGAACTCCCGATCGGATGTTCCTCGTCCGTCAGGCCCGCGTCTACCTGCACCGCAGCGGCATAGGGAGACAGGCGCTGGGGGGCAGGTGCTTCGAAAACTGAAAGTGAGGGGTCGACGTTGGCCCGTCGCAGACTCAGTAGAGCGTCCACAAACTGCTCCGGCGGGCCAATCTCATTCACGAAATCACTCTACGAGGATGGTGGGAAACGGCTTCGTTGGCACGCCGGAGAAACCTGAGCGGAACAATCAGATCACTAAAATGCCAGTCGTCGGAACGCCGCAAATGACCAAGTAGACTCACTTGAGACGGATCCGTCAGCGAATGATTGTTCTATGGGGGAGAGACAGGATGGACGGTTTGGTATCGGAGGGCGTCTCGCCAATAACCGCTCAGCAGATGCGGTCCCTGGCGGTCGATGCGTCGGTAAACGTTCCGATTGAGCAGACCTGGGTTTGGTACGAGTTTGATGAGGGTTTGCCGGGGCGTTCTCTGGCAGGGTTTTTCTCGATTCAAGTTGACGATGAGCCTGTTGCAGTGATGGCCCTGGAACGAGTACAAAAAGACGGAGTTGAGTTTCTCCACACGCCGAACGGCCCGGTTTGGCTTGTGCCACAGAGCGCGGAACTGGAGCTCCGCGTCACTGACCTAATCGTTAGTTGGGCAAAAAAAGAGAACCCGTGGGCCGCCTTCATCCGAATGCAGCTTGCGTTTGAACCGCAAAAGACCGGGGAGTGGGCAAAAGA
>JBATQJ010000029.1:0-3116 GCA_049291975.1 Scrofimicrobium sp. | reverse complement strand
CGTCATAAATATCTGCTTTGGAGTCACTGACCACCACAGAGACGGACTCTCTGTCTTCGCCCAGCGCGGATCATCGAACGCCCACTGTCTGTCAAAGGATCGGTAGCCGTACCGGACGATAGTGGGTGGGGACGCGCCGACGGGCTCGTCTACGAGTTTGCCAAGGCCGGAAACCTTCGTATTGATGTTTCGTCCTGTTTTGGAAGCGTTGAAGCAAATCGCCCTGTCTGTCGCATCCTTGGTCGAGACAAAGCGCTGCCATCGTTGTTGAAGCACTTCCTTGCTTGGGGCAACCGGTGCCGTACGACCGAACTGGCAGCCCGGTTGTTGCCACGGGAACAGATCAGTGACCGCCGGAAAACTGCTCCAAGACGCTGCACCGGTTGAGGGAATGAGCGGTGCGAACCACTCCGCATCTACCTCGGTCCACTCGATCGCTTCGCCGTTCGTAATTCTGGCCAACATCGCGAGTTTGTCCTGCCGGGTGCCCTGAACTCGACGATATCGCGCAGCAGCAGGTTTGCCACGGTTCGCCTTGCCCTTACGAGTCAAGGTGACGATGGCTACCGGGGTTTGGATATCGAATATGTTCTCTTCCTTGCGCGCGCCACGACCCGCTCCCCCAAGGTCAAGCACAGTAATCTCATCGGCTACCTCTCGTGCGAGACGGCGAAGTCCAAGGAATCCAGGGCCCGCTAACCACGATGAAGAGGTGATCATCGACACAACGGCCGGGCCATCATTTTCTTCCATGACTTTCCAAATAGCCCAGCGCCAGAAGTAGACATACATGTCATTGAGACTCTTCGTGTGGCTGAAGATGACATGCGCCTTGGCGTCATCGAGAATGTCGTCGAACAGCGAACGCCCACCCGCCTGCACTGGAGCGGAGACGAATCCAGCCTTGCTACTCGCATCGCGGTCGTACGGCGGGTTCCCCATGAGTACAGTGAAATGCCGATCGTACTTTACACGGTTCGCCAGCAGTCCCTCGTGCCCGATCGGGTCATCGATGCCCTCCAAGCCGCTCACCCGCCGTACCCCGAGAGTGTCGCCAAGGTAGATGGGTAGACGGAACTTCTCTCGAAGTGAGGCAGGTAGCTCAAGGGATACTTTGAGGTGGCTCACTGCGTAGGACGCAAGCGAGATCTCGATCGCCGAGGCCTGACGGAGTGCGACATCTACAGCCCCATCCCCAGCGTTCTTCTTCGCCCGCTCGAGCCATTCGATCAAAAACGTGCCGGTGCCATTCGCCGGGTCGAACATCGAGACCACAGCATCGCCGGGGCTGACGTTCGTCGGCATTGCAATTTCTGGGTGTTCCTCGATGTAGTCGGTCCATGTCGTCGAGTCAGCCACACCCAGCGGCAATCCGAACGACTTGAGTGCGTCATCGACAGTCTTGACGATGTAACGGACAACCGGCTTGGGGGTGTAGAACGCTCCCAGGTCTTTGCGTTGCTGCGGGTCGTACTGGGCCAGGAACTCCTCGTAGAAGTAGACCACGGGGTCGTCACGCTGGTTGTCGGAACCAAAGTCGGCAAGGAGTTCATCGACGTCAGTGTCAGCGAGTTGCTGAGCAAGGTCTGCGAGCCCAAGTTCATCGACATCGATGATGTCGTCGGTCTCGTCGCGGAAGCGCGAGTAGATGGCGTCGAGAAACTGGTTGTCGAATTTGATGACTGATAGCGACTTGTCTGCCTTGAAATCGTCGGGGTGTGCGATGCGTGCGGTAAGGAGGCCGTAGACCATCGTCTGCGCGTACACATCCGCGAAGCGTTCATGCGTGATGTCGCCGATGAGCTTCTCCTGCACGTTGCGGTACAGCGAGCGCATTGGGCCATCGGTCGTTTCGACGGTAAGTAGCCCGTTCACCTCATCGCGCACGTCCTGCGCAACCTCAGCCATGCGACGCGAGAGCACTTTCGCACTCTTGATGCCCTCCCGGTATCCTGTGAAGCCCGCGCCTGCTGTCGGGTCAGTGACAACTCGTGGCCCTTCATCACTCGTCCACTGCAGTTCCTCCAGGGCACGACGGGCCAACAAATCCAGGCGCGTGTCAGTTGGGCTATCGCTCCAGCTGAGCACCCGGAGAACACGCTTGCCGTCCTTCTCCTGAAAGTTCACAACATGCACGAAGGGCTGACTGCCGTCAGCGTGGCAGAAGAACAGCAGGTCGTCTAGCTTCCAGGTCGGAAGCTTGCCCCCGCCCTTGCCGCGCTTACTTGTCACAAGCCGTTGAACGACGCGCCGCACAGCGCCGATAGGCAACTGACCCCCTTCGAACCGCAGGTAGAACGCGCCAAACTTCTGTCTCGACGTGAGCGGGGGGATCTGAGAGATTCCCGCGAGCCGGGCCACTTCGCTTGAGTCGAGGTGTAGCTCCTCCGGGGACCAGTCAATGAGGACATCATCGGGCTCAAGCGCCGTGTCATAGATCGGCCATTCAAACCCTTCATGCAGCAGCGCCAACAGGTCCACAGTGGACTTGGGCGCGGCCTTGAGAAGGGTGCGCAGGCGCGCAGCGTCTACAGTCATACGATCTCCATCCAGCACAGTGTCTCAGGGGTCGGAGCATCCAGCGGGAGCTGGACTTCTTTGCGAAGCCGCTTCGTCTCCGCGCGTTCGAACTCCCGCAGAGCGGTACGGACGGCACCTCGTTCGGTGAAGTTCGCGGCTGGTGTATTGACTGAGGCATGAATGCCGTGGTCAATCGTCAGCGGCCCACGTTCTATCTCCTCGTCGGTCTTCACCGCCCATTCCACGCGCCCAGGGGTGAGGCTCCAGCTGGACTCATTGTCGTCGTCACTCTTCGTGAGTGTCGGCACACGGCGGCAGATGAAGACACCCTTCGGCGTGCCCTTCTTGGAAACGGAAATCCCGTCGGGCAGGCGCTCAGTTCTCGCCTCCAGGTCGGGGTCTGCCTTAGCGAGTTCGAGCCACTTCAGGCGCAGTTCTTCTAACGGTGATACGTCGCCAATGTAATCGTCCTTGAACGCTTGGAACACCTTCACGTCGTCGAAGATGTCAGACGCATCAAGCAGTTTGCCACCTGGAATTCCAAGGGTCTTGGAGATCATGAGAGTCTTGCCCTCAACGCGGCCCACAAGTTGAAG
>JBATQJ010000028.1:0-19739 GCA_049291975.1 Scrofimicrobium sp. | reverse complement strand
GCCATGAACCTGGTTCCGGGTGAAGGAATCGACTTTGGCAATCTTGGCCGAATCTTGCTACTGATCCTCGGGATATACGTTCTGGGGGCTTTTCTATCCTGGCTAGCGGGTCAACTGGCGCGCCTTGTGGTGCAGAACATGGGTTGGGAGCTGCGGCAGGACATCCAGAACAAAGTGGGCAGGCTACCCCTGTCATACCTCGACACTCACTCGCGCGGCGACATACTCTCGCGAGTAACCAACGACGTTGATAACCTCACCCAGACTCTGCAACAGACACTAACGCAGTTCCTCTCCGCAATCTTCACCATCATCGGCATAACCGTGATGATGCTGTCAATGTCATGGAAACTCACACTCCTAGCACTGGTAATCATTCCGGTCGGTGCCGCCCTCGCGGGAATCTTGATGAAGAAGGCACAGCCACACTTCCGCAGTCAGTGGAAAGCCACAGGCGAAGTTAGTGGACTGGTAGAAGAGACCATTACCGGTCACGACGTGGTTGTTCTCTATAACCTGCAAGAACGGTATGACAACAAGTTCCGCGAAGAGAATCACCGGTTGCGGAAAGCGTCCTTCAGCGCGCAGTTCATTTCATCTCTGGTAAACCCGCTGATGGGGTTTGTTTCGAATCTGTCCTATGTGGTGGTTGCTGTTGGCGGCGCCGTCCTGGTTACCGGAGGTGCCCTGACTCTTGGTGAAGTCCAGGCGTTCATTCAGTACTCCAGGCAGATCTCCGGACCCGTGGGGCAGCTGGCTCAAATGGCGAACCTGTTGCAGTCCGGACTGGCCTCAGCAGAGCGAGTCTTCGAGTTCTTGGATGCGGAAGACATGGCTCCGGACCGAGGCACCGAGGTTCCGGCAGGGGAAGGGCACGTTCAGTTCAAGGACGTCGAGTTCGGATACGTCCCGGGTGTTCCAGTCATCAAAGGCCTCTCCGTGGATGTGGAGCCAGGCCAGATGGTGGCGATCATCGGCCCGACCGGGGCTGGCAAGACCACCCTGGTGAACCTACTTGAGCGCTTCTATGAGGTGGACAGTGGGCAGATTCTGATTGACGGCATCGACATTCGTGACATCAATAAAGAGACTCTGCGATCCCGCATCGGGATGGTCCTGCAGGACACCTGGTTGTTCGATGGAACCATCGAGGAGAACATCGCGTTTGGGAAGCGTGACGCAACTTCGGAAATGGTCAGGGCGGCGGCGAAGGCGACTTCCGTCGATCGCCTCGTCCGCCAACTTCCCGACGGATACGACACCGTTATTTCTGACGAGGGCGACACCCTCTCTGTTGGTGAACGACAGCTACTGACGATCGCGCGAGCGTTTATCGCCGATCCGGAAATGCTGATTCTGGACGAGGCGACCTCATCGGTGGATACTCGCACGGAAGTGCTGGTACAACGGGCGATGGACAAGTTGCGGCAGGGACGGACCGCGTTCGTAATTGCCCACCGTCTCTCGACTATTCAGGGCGCAGACCTCATCCTGGTTATGGAAGACGGAAACGTTGTAGAACAGGGGACCCACAGCGAACTGTTGAAGGCAAACGGCGCTTATACGCGCCTGTATCAAGCGCAGTTCGCTGGCCCCGAAAAGGAGTAGGCGTGGTCACTATCCCAAACTTAGTTTTGATGAACGGAGCGGCGATCCCTCAGCTTGGGTTCGGAACGTACAAGGTCACCGAGGACACCCTGGAAATCGTAAGCAGCGCGATTGAGGTCGGATACCGGCATATCGACACGGCTCAGATGTATAAGAACGAGGCACAGGTGGGCGAGGCGTGGGAGTCCTCTGGGATTGACCGCGGCTCTTTCTTCCTCACTTCGAAGCTGGACAATCCCAACCACAAACCTGAGGTGGCTCGGCGCACTTTCGAGCAGTCGCTCAAAGACTTGAGAACCGACTACGTCGATCTATTCCTGATCCACTACCCAATGCCGATGTTCTACGGCGGTGATCTGGGGGCAACGTGGGCAGCGCTGGAAGAGTTCTACGACCAGGGCATGGCTCGCGCCATCGGAGTATCCAACTTCCTTGAGCATCACATCGATCAGATTCGGCAAAGCTCTGAGATCAGGCCAATGGTCAACCAGATCGAATCGCATCCTTTCTTCCCGAACGACGAGCTGCACCGTTACGACAGGAATAACGGCATCATTACCGAGGCCTGGGCTCCGCTCGCTCGGGGTCGCGGTGCCACTGATTCGACGCTGGCGAACATCGGTGAGAAGTATGGAAAGTCAGCAGCTCAAGTGGCGATTCGCTGGGGCCTTCAACGTGGGGATGTCCTCTTCCCCAAGGCCTCGACCGCCGAGCGACAGCGGACAAACATGGATGTCTTTGACTTCCATTTGAGTGAGTCCGATATGCAGGCGATCAATGATCTGGGCGAGGGTGACTCCGCACGAACAGGCCGACACCCGGACATAATGGAGCGACTCGGAGACTTTAGGCCACTCGAACACTAGACGCATTTCGGACATCAGATACTCTTCGTGTGTGGCGTCCACCAATGTCTCCCGGTTGACGCACGTTAGACTAACCGGGACATGGGTTCCGCATCCTACCCGGGGCATCACTGGACAAGGAGCAGCAGAGGCAGCAAATGAAAGAGTTTCCCAGAAAGAGCAGATCACTGCTTATCGGCTCCACTGTGGGGCTGATTGCCGCGCTGGCACTTGGTGGGTGCTCCTCAAATAGTGGGTCCGCAATACTCGGCGGCGGATCGGTCCTGAATCCAACACCGGAACCTCCAAAGATCACGCTCGGCGACCCACATATTTACCCTACTGACATCCAAGTTGAGGGTCTCACCGGACAACGAATCCTCTCATCTACCGGGAGCGAAGCAAGGTGGTCGTATCTTCCTGGCGACCAGGCTTTCAACCCCGTGCTGGCATCACTGGTTGGCGACTACCTCTCATCGCAGGCTCAGACCCGCGAGATGAGCTACATTCCCGAGGCCCAGGAACCGTCTGAGGCCCTCCTTGATCGCGGATGTGTTTCTGGGTCGACTTCACTTAGTGCCCAAGAAATTCTAGAAAACCCAGACCTGTCCCTGTACTCAGACGGTCAGATTCAGCAGACGATTACGTGCGAGCCCGTGCTGGCATCGGGAACGACGTTCGGAGAGCGCCTGAGGATTGTGCGAGGTAACCCGACCGAGGTTGTTTCGGACTGGGTTGAGGTGTTGTACACGGACACCGCGACAGGAGAGACCGCTCGGGGCCGCGATGTCATCCAGGAAGCGGCACTTCCGGTTTTGTTGGACGCCCTGTATGAAAACCTTAAGCTCGATCAACCGATGAGCGGTGGGCAGGTCGTTCCGCCCTCGTCCGAAACCCTCGCTGATTTGAAGGTCTCCCTCTACAACGTCGGATTCAATGATCGCGGAGATGCGGTAGTGACCGTTGACGGGGCATTCACCTCAGTCATTGCAGCGGGAGACCAGAAATACCAACCCAAAGCAGAGACGCTTGTGCTCCCAGCAGAGCGCGCAACCGAACTACTGACGCCCCTAGGGGCGGCCATATCGGCGGCCAAGGCTTCGTCCCTTCCCTGGAGCGGGCCGGGCGCCGTGGCATCAGGCAATGAGTACGTCGACTGCGATCTGATTCCCTGCGTTGCAGTGACCTATGACGACGGGCCGTCAGCTGAGTCAACACCGGTCGTTCTAGATGCCTACTCATCGCGACCCTATGCCGCAGCAACCTTCTTCCTCCTGGGCACCAATGTTCTGGGTAACGAGCAAGTGTTGCAAAGAGCCGTTGCGGAAGGCCACGAACTTGCCAACCACTCCTGGAACCATCCGGCGTTCACCACCCTTGACGACGCAAGTATTCAGGCTGAATGGGGCGACACCACCAAGGCAATAGAAGATGCGACAGGGCAGACGGTGAAGTATCTGCGTCCTCCATATGGAGACATGGATGAACGCACTCGCATGACCTACCCGTATCCGACAATCCTCTGGAGCGTGGACACCAACGACTGGCAACATCCGGGCACGGACGTTGTGGTACAGCGGGCGCTAGACGGTGCGGAGCCAGACGGCATCATCCTGATGCACGACATCCACCCGGACACTGTCGCCGGAGCCGGAGCCATCGTCGACGGCCTGCTAATGCGCGGCTACACCCTGGTCACAATCGATCAGTTGTTCACTGGTAATCCCCCGCCTCAGGGTCAGTACTTCTGGGACGCGCAGATGGTTCGCGACGCTCGTCACGCGGACGAAGCGCAGTAGCGATCCCTCCACTGAGACACTCCTTAGCCCTCGACTCACGCGGGTCTAGACTCAGGGGACTATGAGCTCAATGGACAACCTTGACGAAGCCCTCGCGACCCTTGATCCAAAGATCGAAGGGCGCTTCATATTCACCTCCACCGACGAAATTCCCGGTGGAATTGAACCGTTCGCAACTATTCGTGAACCCGAAGGAACAACTCTGGTGATCCCAGAGTCTGACGCGGCCCGAGCCGGTTTCGACACCAGCGAACTGTTCACTCTTATCACCCCCGGCGCGCAGACTTCTCTTCACTCGGTGGGGATAACGGCAACTATCACTTCGACCATTGCGTCGAGGGGAATCCCCTGCAACGTGATCGCCGGTGTCTACCACGACCATTTCTTTGTTCCCTCGAACAGGGCAGACGAAGCTTTGGGTCTGATGGAGTCGCTGTCAACGCAGGCGGAAGGATGGCTTTCCGAAGACGGGGAGTGGGCTTAGTCCTATCGAGTTTGAAATCCCCTGAGTGGGGGTGAATCTCTGGCGCATTCCTGGGTAGGCTGGGACCATGACTGTGGCGTCACCGTATAGCAATGAACCGATCCTGCGACTAGCGGACGGCACGGTGAAACAGACAAACATGCTGTCGGGCACGGAGGTGTGGACCGTGCCCGGAAGAGGCAACAGGCCACTCCCTTCGGCACTGCCGGACCCAGAGCCAATCGACTGGTCCCACGACGGAGAGTTCTGCAACTTCTGCTCGAAGAAGTACTTGGACACGCCGCCCGAGAAGTCCCGACGTATCTGGGATGGGACTGCCTGGAAAACAATCCAGAATCTCGCGGCAGATGAGCTGTTTGACACCGTCGCTCAGTTCCGCAGGATTCCGAACCTGTTCGAGATTGTTTCCTACAACTACTGGCATCTGAATCATGGACATATGCCGTCGGAGGCTCAACACCGTCGAATGGCGGAATACCTGGCATCTGACGCGGGCTATGACCACGTCATGCGGGTTGTCCGCGCCCGGATGACCGCGCACGGCATGACTGACGAGGATTTTGACCGGCTGAGCGACTCCGAGAAGTTGCAGCAGGCGAACGGATTCTTCTCTGGCGGCCACGACCTCATTGTGCCCAGGCGGCACTACGTTGACGGTGCCGAGACCACCGATCAGCTTGCGAGCTCGGGGACGCTGAGTCCGGAGGAGCACTATCAGTATGTGCGGATGACTGTCAGGTCCATGCAAGACCTCTATCATCTGGATCCGGCGGTGCGATACGTAACTGCATTCCAGAACTGGCTGAAACCCGCGGGTGCCTCGTTCGATCACCTACACAAACAGTTAGTGGCAATCGACCAGCTGCCCGTTCAAGCACAGTCAGAACTGGAACGGCTACAACTGCGGCCGGAGATCTACGCCGATATCCTCAAGGTGGCCGTGACCCGAAAGCTAGTAATTGCACAAAACGAGCACGCCGTTGCACTGGCCGGCTTCGGACACAGGTATCCCTCGATCGCGGTGTGGCCGCTGGGAGCCCCACAGAACCCCTGGGAGGCTTCGCGGGAGAAGCTACGTGGAGTGTCCGATATCTTGCATGCGGCACACGCGGCAACCGGCGCTGAGATTCCAACGAACGAGGAGTGGTACTACAGGCCTCCGTCCGTTGAAACACCAATGCGTTGGAGGATGCTACTCAAGTGGCGCATTAGCACGCTCGCGGGGTTCGAGGGAGGAACCCGAATCTACCTCAACACGATTGATCCGTGGCAGGTGCGTGACCGTGCAGTGAATCGCCTGCTTGAGCTAAGAGACCAGGGTCAGATCGCCCCGATGAAGGTCGGGGAAGAGTGCAAGGTTAAGACGAAGGCCCTGAACTAGGCCTCAGGCTTTGTCTCTTTGCCGGTCATCGCGAGAAGCCGGTTGGTTCCCTTCATTACGTAACGCTGTACCAGCGCCGCAATGATCGCGGAGAGCACGGCAAACGCCGCTACCTGAACGATGCTGCTGTTTGCGCTGGCCTCCCCTTTTGGTGGCTCGTTGCCAGTGACACTGGTCCAACTCTTATCTGCGATCTTTGTCGCGAGGAAGCCTGATGCCGCTACGGCTCCCATGCTCACTAGTTTTACCGCCAGGTTCATTAGGGTCCTCCCAGTCGCTGGTCTTTAGTCAGCGCGTCAGCACCGACGATGTGTACTGAACCAGGGTAGCCTTTCGAAGTGGGGAGTGAGGAACAAGTGCTCAGATTTCGTAAAACTAAGGCAGGCATGTTCGCCGCCGCAGTGGCTATGGTTTTGGTGACGGGATGTACCGCGAGCATTCCTCCGGAAGGTCTGTCTCCTACATTCCCCGGAGCAGAGACGTCCGACATCCTGACGGTCGGGGTTCCCGAGGATCAGCCTCTTCCGGATGGTTTCATCAGTGCGATCTATGACCAGGCTGATCTGCGAGTCGAATGGCTCCCACTAACGGAAGCGCAGATCCTTGAGATTGCCCAGGAAGGGGCAGTAACCGACGCTGAATCTGAACTCTTTGGCATCGGCGCGCTGTTGGGTGTCGACGGAGAGGTCGCGAAGCTTGCCTCAGAGTCGGATGTCGAGTCGATTCGATACGGCGAAGACGACACCTGCACCCTACTTGATCGGGCCTGGTTCTCCGCGAACAGAATTCCGATACCTACTGACGCGGAACCTGCTACGGGAGAGGGAATAATCAAGGGATCGTTCCTGCTGCAGGTTCGGAGCATGAACAACACTGGTAGCGAGAGTCGGTGGCAGGTGGTGACAGGTAGTTGCTCGCCAATCGCGCGATATCTGATCCCGTTGCAGACCGAGGAGCGTAGGGGATCCGAGGAGGCCTTGGCTCAGGAACTAGGCGAATATTTGATGACTCCCGAGGGGCAGTCCCAGGTCGCTGCAAACGGGCTGGCGTTCCCCGCAGGTTCGGCCTCCGGAACAACGATAGAGGTGGAGTTGCCCCTGGCGCCGGGTCCGATAACGGTCCAGCGCCCTTAGCAGTCTCCCCTCCCCATCGAGATTTGGGCTATCCGAGCGGGTCGAGCCAACCGTTCTTCTCCGCAACAATGACTGCTTCTGCTGCAGTCTTGGCTCCGGTTTTGTCCATCGCACTGCTCACGTAGTTCCGAACGGTTCCCCGGCTCAGGCCAAGAGACTCCGCCGCGAATGAGGTGGCTCGACCACCACGCAACGCTTGCAATGCTTCTGTTTCGCGCGGGGTCAGTGGGGACTCGCCACGGGTCAGTGTCTCCACCGCAAGTGTCGGGTCAATAACCTGTTCACCCCGGGCAACTTTTCGGATTGCCTCGACCAATTCTGGAAGCGGAGCATCTTTGACAATGAATCCGCTTGCACCGGACTCCAGCGCTCGCCGCACGTAACCTGGGCGACCGAATGTCGTCACCACAAGCACCCGGGTCTGGGGGAATCGACGCCTAAGCGCGGCACAGGTAGTCAGACCGTCGAGCCTAGGCATCTCAACATCCATGAGGACGACATCGACATCCTCTGGCAGAGTCTCTAGAAGGTTCCGTCCGTCCGAAGCCTGCAAGACAACTTCGAAATCCTGCTCGAGGTCCAGGAGCGAGGCCAGAGCCTGACGAATCATCGCCTGGTCATCTGCAATTGCGATCCGAATCACTGGGGCGCTCCTTCAACAGGATTGTTTTCAATGTCTAACACAACCGTCCAGTATGGCCCGTCCCGCCCCCAGCGTAGTTGGCCGGAGTCTCGGACTCGCTTCTTAAGCTCGGACAGACCGCCTATAGTTCCGGATTCTTTTGAAATACCGGGCCGAATGCACCCATCGTTCCTGATGCTCAATCGATACGGAGAGAGCTCCACCCAGCAGTTTGAGGTCTGCGCGTGCCTAAGCAGATTGGTGACTGACTCTCGAATGACCCGGGCAACGGCACCTTGCACGTGGCCAGGAAATGCGGTTTCTTTACGGTCAAGATGAAGTCCGATTCCCCGGGCAGCAAGCAAATCCTCCGCATTGGCGAGTTCGTGATCAATTGACCACTCCCTACGATTTCCAACGACGCTGCGGACATCGGCCATAGCCGCCCTGGCGAGATCGGCGACGGACTGCATCTCGGCACCCGCCTCCTCATGCCTCCCAGATTCGAGAAGGCGAACAGCCAGATCAGCCTTAATTGAAAGCCCCGTCAGATCCTGTCCCAGGATGTCGTGAAGATCGGAATTCATCTGAGCGCGTTCGCGCTCGATCTCCAGTTGGTGGTCGGCAACGCGTTTGCTGTCTTCAAGTCGGTACCTATCAGCCTCTCTTCGAACGGTGACAACCATCGCTCCACTCAGAACAACCACTACCACCGCGATTAGTAAGAGGCTGAGCGGCACGGCCGCAAACAGACCCGCAGCAATCGTTGCAGCGAATAACAGAACGGTTCCGCTGAAAACCATCTTTTGGGGACTCAGCAACACCCACGGAGTCGCCGTGTAGGCCCACATGAAGACGAGCCCGGGATACGTTGGTCCCCCAAAGAGCGTCATCACCAGGACGGTGAGGACGAGGAGCAGGAACGGAATCCAGAATCTCGGCCCAACGTTTAGTCCGACCGGCGCAACCTCATTCGCAAGCCACAGATAGACGTAAAGGAAAGTCATCACTGCCAGAAGGACCAGTGACAAGTACTCGATCGGACCCCAAATACCACCTTGCACGATGTCGAAGACTGGGATACCGACGTAGATTAGGTACGGAAGGGCATAGCGCAGCGAGGTCTTATGGTACTTGCTGGTACTCTCCCGGCTTTCCATCGCTAGACCTCCCCCGCTGTCGTTAGCGGCGCGTGTCTCGCCGCAAGCCCCACACAGCAAGCATGCCAAACACAGATGTCCAGATCACGAAGCTAAGTATCATCGAGAATGATAGTTCTCCCCACCCTGTCAGTGGAAGCAACGCCAGTTGAGACGCCCCCCAGAGCGGAGTCCACGGCGCCATCTCCTGGAAAAACCCACCCATCTGCTCTAGCGGTATCGTCATTCCGGCAGCGAATGCTGAAAGCACCATCACAGCCGAAACTGCCGCAAACGCCCCGTCTGAGCGAACCGCGAAGCCAAATCCGAATCCGCACGCCACTGCCACAGTCGACGCCACCAGAATGACCAATGCACTCATGATCCAGGTAGGTAACGTCATCGAAGCGCCCGTGAAGAATCCCACCGTGAATGCCAGGAGGATGACGACCAGTGCCACACCGAGGATTCCAGTCAAGCGCCCAACCAATTGGGACGGTGCCGGCAGTGGAGTAAGCGCATAAAGCCGGCTCACTCCCTGAGTTCTTTCAAGGCTCACGTTGGCTGCGAACGAGGCCGTTGTTAGTAACACCCCAAAGAGCGTCATAGACACCAGCACCTGTGCCGCAACATTCCCATTTCCCGCGGCCTGGTCAGAATAAGGCTGGTTGGCACCAAACATCATGTACATGAGCACGGGCATGAGCAGGGCAAAACCAAGGTTGAAAGGGTTGAACACAATCTGAAGGAAGGACTCGTAAATGAATCGTCCGAGTCCCTTTGTCGGTCCCACAACGGGGTTCTGCGACCGAATCTCATCAAGAGTTAGAGCACTACTCACTTTGAATCACTTCCTACCAGGTGCATTTGTGTTGGTTCGTCCGTATCTAGGGCGATTGTCGTGAACACATCCTCAAGGGAGGAGTCTGTTATTCGTAGGTTCGTTGCGCCCTTGGTATCCAGAAGCACTCGAGCGGCGTCATCCAGGTCCCTGCCGTGAATGGTTAGGGTCCCTGAATCCCACGAACATTCCCATCCCGGGCGTTCCAGGTCGCCTCGGACATCCTCGTACGAATCGCCAGGAATCTGAATGCGAAGTTCACCGAGCCCGCGTCGTAACAGTTCTTTTGTTGGCGCATCCGCGACGACTTTGCCGTGACGCATGATGACAGTGCGCTGGGCGAAAGACTCAGCTTCCGCCAAGTAGTGAGTAGCGAAGATAATCGTTTTGCCGTCTCCGGTCGCCTGATCCATAACGCGCCAGAACTCCTGCCGCGCCGTCGGGCCCATTCCCGCGGTGGGCTCATCCAGGAAGAGGACAAGGGGATCTGGGAGCAGCGCAAGCGCCAGCCTCAATCGTTGTTGTTCCCCACCGGAGAGCTTGCCAATGCGACGGCCCTCAAGCGAATCCAGGTGAGCGAGGGCGACGACCTCGTCTACCCCAAGTGGACTGTCGTAGAAACCATGGAACATTCGCAGTAACTGAGAGACTCGATAGTCCGCCGGGAGCGCACCTGTCTGGTTGACAACTCCCACCAGTCCGCGCCTCTTGGCTTCATCTGAGTCCAGGCCGAGCAAACTGGTAGTCCCAGCCGTGGGACGCTGCAGGCCAAGTGCCGTGTCAATGAGGGTAGTTTTTCCAGCACCGTTCGGACCTAGAAGGGCAACAATCTCGCGTTGCTCGATCCGAAGAGATACATCATCGACCGCTGTGACGTGACCGCGAAAGGTCATCGTGATATCTCGCAGATCGACTGCCAGCGGGGCTTGATTTCTTTTCATGCCTCAAAGCTAGAAGTGATCGGCACGGACCGGTACGACGCACCGTCCACCTCGTTGAATGACACCTGTCATGGATGGGGCGACTTCAAGAGTTCAACCAGTTAAAGGGGCAGGTACTCCGAGAGGTTTGATCTTTCGCCCGAGGCGTCCACCCTTCCTGCCTGATCCGCTTCCTCCCACGTGAGACGCCCCGATGCCAACTCAAGCCAGGTGTCCCCATCCATCTCCACCACCGCAGGAGGAGTCCCCCTCCTGTGCGTGGCGCCCGCGATGATCTGCACTGCCGCGAACGGCACCACCCTCACCTCGACGGAACGACCCGGGTGGAGCCTCTCGAGCTCCCCCAGTGAATACCTCACCGCACCCGCCTTCTGCTCACGCGAAAGGGCGAGGCCATCCTGGTTCGAAAGATAATCTCGCCAGGCAGCCTCGCCCGCTTCCAAGTCTCTCAACGTCTAGAAGACACCCTGAGCGTGCATCGCATCCGCAACGCGGATGAACGAGGAAATGTTCGCACCGACCACATAGTCGCCCTCGCGGCCGTAGTCGCTCGCGGTGTAGAGGCAGGTGTCGTGAATATCCTTCATGATTCCCTCAAGTCGCGTGTCGACATCTTCGAAAGTCCACCGAGCACGCGAAGCGTTCTGCTCCATCTCAAGGGCAGACACAGCGACACCGCCAGCGTTCGCGGCCTTCCCCGGGGCAAACATAATTCCGGCGTCCTTGAACACATCGATCGCATCCGGGGTCGAGGGCATATTCGCCCCCTCAGCCACGACAATACAGCCGTTCTTAGCCAGAGTCTTCGCGTCCTCTTCGTCTAGTTCGTTCTGCGTCGCACACGGAAGCGCCACGTCGCACTTGACCTGCCACGGGTGTCCGTCGGTGTGCAACTCGGCGTTCGGGCGCTCAGCCACGTAGTCGGCGACGCGGCCGCGGCGCACTTCCTTGATCTCTTTCAGGAGGTCGAGGTCTACTCCGTCCTTGTCGTAGACCCAGCCGCTCGAATCCGAGAAAGTAACCGGCTTTCCGCCCAGTTGCAAGACCTTTTCGATTGCGTAGATCGCGACGTTACCGGAGCCGGAGACCGCCACGAGTTTGTCCGAAAAGTCCGTGCCTTTAGTTGCCAGCATCGACTGTGCGAAGTAGACCGTGCCGTATCCGGTTGCCTCAGTTCGCCCTAGGGAACCACCCCAGTTGACACCCTTTCCGGTGAGCACGCCGCTTTCCCAGCGGTTGGTTAGTCGGCGGTACTGGCCAAACATGAAGCCGATCTCGCGGCCACCAACGCCAATATCACCAGCGGGGACGTCGGTCTTGTCGCCAATGTGCTTTGCCAGTTCAGTCATGAATGCCTGGCAGAAGTTCATGATCTCCCAGTCAGACTTCCCGTGCGGGTCGAAGTCAGAGCCGCCCTTACCGCCGCCGATACCCTGACCGGTAAGTGCGTTCTTGAAGATCTGTTCAAAACCCAAGAACTTGATGATGTTGCGGTTTACCGACTGGTGGAATCGGAGGCCGCCCTTGTAGGGGCCCAGCGCCGAGTTGAACTCGACACGGTAACCACGGTTAACCTGTACCTCGCCCTTATCGTCAACCCACGGAACGCGGAATAGGATCTGGCGTTCCGGTTCAACCAGACGCTCAAGAAGTGCGTGATCGGCCAGGTGAGGATCGCGCTCAACGGCCAGTCCAATTGACTCCAGGACTTCGTGTACTGCCTGGTGGAACTCCGGCTCATTCGGGTTCCTGCGGACTACCTCGTCAAACGTCTTTTGTACTCTTGGGTGCACTTTTGTTTCCTCGGCTCATGCTCTTCCACTTGCAGAAGGGTCACCGCCCAATTGTGCGGTAATTGCCTCCGCCGCGCGCATCCGTCCACATTCTTGTCACTTCACGCGAAGATGTTTTCCACAGACTTATCCCCACGGGCTGTTATTTCACAGGGGCTACGTGTTAGTGGGTCTGTGGAGAGATTGTGGAGGACTACCAGCCGCCCCCGCCGCCGCGGTTCTGCTGCTCGCTCTTCTCGCGCTCCCGCTCTGCCTGCTGCTGGTTCTTGTTCTGAAGCTCCTCGCGCTGTTGCCGCTGTTCGTCGCTTTCACCTTCGAAGGGGTCTGTTTGGCTCTGTTGATCCGATTCGCCCTGGTCCGTCTGCTTACCAGAGGGGCTATCCGAAGACTCCGAGGGCTCCTCCTCGCCCTGGTTTAGCTTCTCTCGCAGTCGATCCCCGGCTTCTCCGCTCTGTTGCGCCTGCTCGCTATTCGAGGATTCCTCACCCTCACCGCCCCCCTGATCACCGCTCTGATCTGCGGAATCGCCCCCTCCGCCACTCGGAGGAACCTCGCACGGGGTCAGCCACTCAAGCGCGGCTTCGTATAGTTTCAGGGCTGCATTATCCGCACCCTCGGCCGCTGCAGCGTCTCCCTTCATTTCGATGCCTGCAGAGAGATTCATCCGCACACTGCACTCGTAGGAGAAGGGCTGGATGCTGCCAGACTCCCCTTGCACCGCCTTCGGAACACCCTGGAACGCCTGCTGCAGCCTGTCCACTCCACCGTCTAGATCACCCTCGGCCAATAGCGCGGTGCCGAGGTTGTACTGCGTGAGCCACGGCTCCGGGAAGGCTGCGGTCACCCTGATTTGTTGTTCGTACGAGGAGGCCGCACCACCGTAGTCCTGACTATTCCAGTCGCTGCGAGCCAGAGTTGTCCACAGGTAGAGGCCAATAAACCACAGGCCGGTGATTCCGATAATCAGCGCGATAGGCGCGGTGATCTTGAGCAGCTTCAGTTTCTTGGGGTCGCGCTCCGCCGGGCCGCTTTCCGGGAGGTAAATGGTGCCAAAGGGCTGACTGGGTCCATCTGACTTCTGATGTTCTTGGGTTCTTCTAGATGCCACCGGTCCTCCTCATCCGAGCGAGTTCCTTCGCGTCCTGGGCGACCTCCCAAACCAGTAGTAGCGAAATGGCAAGCGCAGGAATCCACGTCACATAGCGGTAGAGGTGACGCGTTCCGGTCCGGTCTGGAAGCGACTCCGCCTGATCCATCAACCCGGTGCCAAGAGCTTCAACTTTGCTCTCGGGAGGATTGAGCAGAAGCTCAACCCCGAGTTCATCCGAGATTTGCCTGAGTGACTCCGTGTCGATTCGGGAAATAGCGAGCGGTTCCCCGGCATCGTTCGTGGGACCTCCCGGAGGAGCGGACGGGTCGGTCATGTACTCCTCCGTCGACCCGGACAGTCCCTGGCCGGGCACAAAGACCCTCATGGGGCCGCCCTGCTCACTGCCGTAACCAATCACGGCTCCCCCATCGATTAGCGGCGCCAACTCGGACCACGCTGTCTCATACGTGGCCTCAGAATCTGTCGACTCGCCGTCGCTCATAACGATGAGGTAGCGAATGTTCTCCGGACGCTGTTCTTCGGCAGAGGTCAGCAGATCGTAGAGAGTATTGACCGGACGCGTAGAAGAGGAGCCCTTTGAAAACTCGGTTATCTCCTGGTGCATCACCTCGGCAAAACTTCGGGCAGCCGAGCCGTCAGTCGTGAAGGGCAACTCAACCCTGGTGGTCGAATCCCAAGTTACGATCGCGTACCGAGAACCGGCAGTCGTGTCCAAGAGGGCGAGGACATCGTCCTTGACCGCGTCGATCCTGGTTCGCCCATCCGCCAGGTCCTCCGCGGCCATTGACCCGGTGCGATCAATCGCGAAGACGATCTCAATGTTTGAGGTCACTTCAATCTCTTCGGATTGAACGGCAGGTCCCGCCAGGGTAAACACCATCAACGCCGAAATAAGGAACCTTCTTATCCATGTGAGAGCAGGGTTTTCCTTGCCCTCCGGACGATTCTGTTTGCCCCGGGTCGCCAGAACGTACCCAGCAATGCACAAGGCAAGGACAACTATCGCCAAGAGGATCAGCGTCGAAGTCGCGACGAAGGGGCGCAGAGTCATAGTCGTCTCACCGCCGCCACTAGCAGCAGGCCGACCAGGGACCAAGCAGCCCAAGTAAGTGCTGTCTGTGGAGTGTCAGTCTCAACGACCTTTGAGGTGCCTTCGAGGTCAATTGCCTGCCCGGCCTCGATTCCCTCGATAATCTCCGCAATAGCCCCAGGATCATTCGCATTATAGAAGACTCCGCCATTGGACTCGACCACGTACTTCAGTTGCTCCGCTTCGGCAGTTAGCGGACCTCCGTCGCCAGGATTCAACGCGATGATGTCGATGTCTTGGTCGTTCGCGAACTGGGCGGCCTCAGCGAGTGTGTAAATCTGCTCGCCCATCACCTCGTTGTCGGTGGCGAGGATGATGGTCCGCGAACGCTCAGAATCCTGGTGGTCGAACCCTAGAACGCAGGTTGCGAGTCCGTCGCCCACCAGCGAAGAGATCATCACTCCGTCAGGGGCATCGACTCCACTGAGATACTCCGCAAGTTCCGCTGAAACTAGGACGTAGTCTCCCTCGGGCCCGAAATACCCCTCATCGATCACGCCGGCGGCCTGATTAAGCACCTCACTGATGAGTTCGTAGTCGTCGGTTAGAGGAAACTTGACTATCGTTTGCGCAGACCACATGTGCAAAGAGAGCCGCTCCCCTTGGAACCGCTCCACCATCTGGTCGAACTGGCGCAGAATCTGGCCGTCATACGGCAGCATCGATCCGGATGCGTCCAGGCAGAGCACAATATCGCGGCTCGCCAGCTTCGGGTGATCAACGCGTCGATCAACCGGGGCACCCGCAACCACAGCGACAGAAATAGAGAACACCGTCAACAGCGCCACCAACGCAGCGCCACCAGCGCGATTCCAGAAGAGCTGACGCTGGTACGAGGGAAGAGAGCGCAGATCATCCGTGTTCGCTAACCACGCAACGGAATCCGGTGCTTGGCGGACCCCACGCCAGTAGAGCATGATCGCCACTATCACGAGGACAACGAGGATAAGAATCAAGAGCCATGGGAACTTCATCCGACCGCCACCTCCCTTGCCAACCAGATTCCTCGTTCAACTCGTTCGTCAGCGACCTCCAACGGAAAAGACCCGTCGGCACACCAGTCGAGGGCATCAGCAAGCAACGGCCACGAGGGGAGCAGGGTTCGCACCTCGCTCGCGGTGGCGGACTCGACACTCATTTGAGTTCGTTCAGTTGCTGACGCGCGGATCAGTGCCGCGAGCGCTAGGTGCGCTTCACGGGCGGAGATTGAACCCGTCCGGTAGTCCTGTTCAATGTCTCCGATCAGACGTCGATAACGTTCACGCTGTACCTGCGACAGGCTTCTCACCTCGAACTTCGTCGTCACGCGCGACTTGCGGTATGAAACGTAGACACCAACCACCCAGAGGATCGCCAGGGTGAGCAGAGCCGCGCCGAGTAGCCACACCCAGTTTGAGTGCGTTAGCGGCTCGCGAAGATTAGGCGGCACGTCTACCTCCACCAAACAGTGAAAGCAGGGCCTCAGGCACCTCATCGGTTGACGCGACCGAGACCCAATCGATGCCGTAGCGACGTAGCTTTTCGACGACTCGATGCTGTCTGATCTGGCGACTGGTGTTCCACTGGTAGCCGATCGTGTCGTCGAACTTGACGAAGTCGGGCACGGGACCGGAGGTGACATCGCGCATCGCGTCGGTGGAGCTAACACGAGTCGGATCCGCGTCTTGAATGATCATCATCATTAGTTTGTGCCTGGCGGCAACGCGTTTCAGATATACCTCGTTCATCGCGTCCAACTGGCCGGTATCGGTGATGCCGATAACCAGCGCTTTGCTTCGGCGCGTGGAGTCGATGCGTCGCATTACCGCTGAGAAGTCTCCCGGGGCCCCGGTGGGCTCCGCTGAGGTTGCGACACTGACCAGTGTCTGGGCATGGATGGCTCCTGACCTCGCGGGAAGCGTTGTCAGGCCGGAAGCGTTGCCTGCCACCAACCCCAGGTGATCTCCACGGTATGCGGTCAACCAGGCAAGGGCGGTGATGATTTCGGCTGCGATGTCCTCTTTCGCCTCTCCCTCAGCGGGTGCAAGGGCACCCATATTTGACCCCGTATCAACCCCGAGAACCACGTTGAGGACAGCCGTTTGCTCGAAGCGTTTAACGATGGGTTGGCGCATCCGGGCGGAGGACTTCCAGTCGATGTCGCTGATGTCGTCCCCGACCTTGTACTCGGCCATATCCAGAAATTCGTGCGAGGATCCCGCTCCCGATCCTCCGTGGCGCCCCTGGAGTAGCGAGAGTAGCTTCCGCTGCACGGGAAGCTCGATGAGTTTCCCGTAGTCCTGAATCCTTGGCGTTGCCATGTGTTCGGTTACGGAACGGGGACAGCGCGTAGCACCGCGTCGATGATGTCCTGGCTTGGAACACCGTCGGCGATTGCATCCCAGGTGCGGATGATTCTGTGCTGAAGAACCGGATAGCGCATTGCTTTGACGTCCTCAGGAATCACGTAGTTGCGTCCCTGCATCAGGGCGAGGGCTTGAGCGACCTTCATCAGAGCGATACCGCCGCGAGGCGACGCACCAACACGGACCAGGGCGGGAAGGCCCGCAACCGGGTTTGGTCCACTTCCGCGGGTGGTGTTGATGATGTCGACTATGTATGCCTTAATCGCCGCGTGAACGTAGATTCGTGAGGCGTAGTCCTGAAGTTCCTCAAGTTCGATGAGGCTGATCGGCTCACCCTCAATCTTCTCTGAGAAGACCCCCGAGTCGATCATCTCCAGAACCTTGAGTTCTTCGCCCCGTTTCGGGTAGGTGATCGAGACCTTCATCAGAAATCGGTCCATCTGCGCTTCGGGTAGAACGTAGGTTCCCTCTTCTTCGATCGGGTTCTGCGTTGCCATAACCATGAACGGCCTGGGTAGCGGGTAGTTCTTGCCGCCGATGGTGGTCTGCTTTTCCTGCATTGCCTCAAGCATTGCCGACTGGGTTTTGGCGGAGGAGCGGTTGATTTCGTCAAGCAACACAAAGTTTGCGTGGACGGGACCGAGCTGCGTGGTGAACTGGTCGGTCTGTGCGTTGAAGATCTGGGTACCGACGATGTCGTTGGGCATCAGGTCCGGGGTGCACTGAATGCGATGGAATGTCCCTGATACCGACTTTGCCAGGGTCTGAGCCGCTGTCGTCTTGGCCAGTCCGGGGACGGACTCAATCAGAACGTGCCCCTGTGAAAGCAAAGAGGCGAGAAGTGCTTGGCGCAGTTCCTGCTGACCAACGACCCTTTGCTCATAGAGGGAAGTGACCCTTTTCAGCAGAGTTTCGGCACGCTGAAGCTCTTGCTCACTCAGGTGGCTGGTCGGCCTGACGACAGGTTGCTCAGCGCCGGAAGCGCCGACCTCGTAGGGAAGGGTCTGGGCGGATCGAGCGTCGGAGGTCATCTCGCCTTCTTGCGTGCCGGTTTCCTGGACTGCTTCACTCATGTGGCTCGCTCCTCGCAAATGGTTCCCGCTAAACCCTAACGCGGTAGGACGCTCAAGGGCATGCCGGGGCCAGTAAAAGGCTCTCGGCTCGTCGCGTAATCGTTTTGAAACTTCGAGCATCAAGCGTGTCGGCGATGGAATGTAAGCTGGCGCAATGAGTGACAGGGATCAGGCATCGCAGACCAGCACTGCATCTAGCCTGCCCGGCGCTACTTCCGCCCCATCCAGCACCGCTCCTAGTTGGGGCTGTGTTTTTGTGGATCCGGCTGGTTGAGTTTCCGATGGTCTCCTCAGTCGCCAAGGGTCTCTTGCCCACTCCCTGGTAGTCGAAGCAGGCCTCTTAACCACTTCCTGGCTTGAGGCGCACTCTGGCGACTTCCCGGCTTGAGGCGTACTTTGGCCACTCCCTGGCTCGAGACTTCAGAAACATAGCCGTTGTCGCCAAGATATACCTCATCGATTTGGAAAGAGAGCCGCGATCGCCAGTTCCGCGACGAAACCATGCGGTTCCCGGGCAAAGAAGTGGCAGCTTTGGCTATCTTTCCCAAACCAGGTCCGAGGAAACGGTGAGAACGGCTATCTTTCCCAATCCCCCTGCTTCACAACAGTCCAAGAACCACAGCCCAGATTGAGAAGCGCCTCTTTAGGCTTCCGACCCAGGACTACAAACTGTTCTTCCGAACGACACAGCAAAGGGGCGTACCGACTATCGTCGGCACACCCCTTTCGCTTTGGTCTTGATCAGGCCAACACTGAGAAGATCAGATCAATACCGGGTAGTCAGCCTAGGCTTCCTTTGCGGCAGCGATACGTTCGCGCAGCTTGGTCAGCTGCTCACGCACCGCTTCCGGAACCTTGTCACCGAACTGCTCGAAGTAGGTCTCAGAGTCATCGGTCTCAAGCGCCCAAGCATCAGGATCAATCGCGTACAGCTTGTCCCAATCCTCTTCGGTGAAGCCTTCGAGTCCCTCAATGTTGAAGTCCTCAAACTTCGGGTAACGGCCAGTCACACCGTCGATCGCGTCAACCTCGCCAGCGGCACGGCGAACGATCCAGTCGAGAACGCGAGCATTGTCGCCATATCCCGGCCACAGGAACTTGCCGTCATCGTCCTTACGGAACCAGTTGACCTGGTAGACCTGCGGGAACTTGTCACCAAGCTCCTGGCCCATCTCAACCCAGTGACCCCAGTAATCGGCCATGTTGTAGCCACAGAATGGGAGCATTGCGAATGGGTCGTGACGCAGCGAGCCTGCCTTGACGTCGGTCGCGGCAGCGGTGACCTCGGAAGCAACGGTTGCACCAACGTACACGCCGTGGTCCTGGTCGTATGCCTCGGCAACCAGCGGAACGTTGGTCGCGCGACGACCACCGAACAGGATCGCGTCGATCGGAACACCAGCAGGTGCTTCCCAGTCGGCGGAAATGATCGGGCACTGGTATGCGGGAGCGGTGAAGCGGCTGTTCGGGTGTGACGACGGAGCCTCAGACTCAGGGGTCCAGTCGTTGCCGTGCCAGTCGATCAGGTGAGCAG
>JBATQJ010000027.1:0-4273 GCA_049291975.1 Scrofimicrobium sp. | reverse complement strand
CACATACACCGAACAACAGATAGCAAGATTCGCCAATCTTGATGAGGCAACTCTGATTGAGGACGACACGCAACATGCTCTTGCGGCGCCAGCGGATGAGGTGCTGTCGTTTGTACTTCAGAGAGGTCGCCTCGGTGAACAAGTGACAGTCAAGAAGATCGTTGATCATTTCCAAGCCAAACCCTATGGCTGGGATCTTGCTTCAATCGAGGTCGTTATAGCGTGGCTTGTTGGCACTTCGAAGATCACTCTGACTGTTGACTCGAACAGCCTCAAACGGAGCGAAGTTGCGAGTGTACTACGCAACACCCAGAAGCACTCGCACACAGTAGTAGAGCCTCAAAAGACGTTCGATCCTCGCAAAGTGACTGAGCTGAGGACCTTTTGCACGGACTTCTTTGACGAGCCAAGCGTACCCAAAGACCCAATAGAACTCGCACGGCATGCCAGTGAAAGGCTTCGCGCCAAGCTGGAAGAACTCAGGGCTCGGGTGAATGGATCTAAGTACCCATTTGTTTCTCAGCTTGAGGAGCCCATTTCGTTGCTGACATCCGTTGTCGGGAGATCCGATGAATGGTACTTAACCGAGTTCGATTCGGCGGGCGCTCTTCTCGATACCAAGAATGACGTTATAGACCCGATCCAGGCCTTCCTTGGAGGTGAACAACGCAAGATTTATGACGAGGCCGCCGAACTGCTCGCAGCTAATGCGAGCAACCTCAACTACTTGCCAGCCGAGAGCAGTTTGGAGGTGTCACAACTCCTAGCAGACCCTCAGGCTTTCAGAGGCAACCGCATGACCAAGCTGAAAGCAGCGGTGATTGACCTAGAGGAGAAAATAAACGAAGCACTTGTCTCCAATCGAGGCAGAGCAACACAGGATATCGACTCACGTTGGTCGCCGCTTCAGTCCAGCGAGATCTACCTAGATGCCAGCGACGAGGTCAAGGGTACCGTGGCTCAGAGGGTCGATAGAGTCCTCGAACGTATTGACCGTGAGCGTCAGATCGCAGTCGTCCGCGAAATCGCGAACACCTTTGAGGAACAGACCTATCCGGCAATCCTCGATCAACTTGCCGAAGCCCCCCGACCTCGTGATGATGCCAGGATGACTTGCGGTGGCACGGGGGAAGTGCTCCCCAACGATGACACCAGAGGGATGGCCCCAGCCGTCGTTAAGCGGACAGTTTCTGTTAAGAGAATCAGCACGACAGGCATTCACGGCGTCCTGGAGACCGAGGATGATGTAGATCGCTACCTCAGGGCACTGCGCACTGCACTGGTCCAGGCACTCAACGACGGCAAGCGCATCGCTCTATAGGAGAACGTGAACATGGAAACCGCACCGCTCAAGAACTTCGCGGCCTGGGCCAGGCGTGAACTCATCACCCAGGTCAGCGCTCGGCTGACCGCAGTGATCGCACCCGGCTCAACTGAGCGAATCGAGAATCCACGTGCTGTGGCCATGCTTGAACGCGACATCGAAGCTGCCGGGGGTGGCGCAAAAGGCAAAGACGCAATTGCCGACAAAGTTGCCTACACATGGTTCAACCGCATCATCGCCTTGCGCTTCATGGATGCCAACGGTTACACCGCCGTCGGCGTTGTATCGCCTGGTTATGGTCAAGAAACCGGGCAACCCGAGGTCCTCGCCGATACCAAGAGAGGCAGTCTCGACCCCTCGGTATTCACAAATCCGCGAACTCGCGACAGAATCACCGGTTTGCTAGACGGCACCCATCCAAGTACTGACCCCCAAGGAGAGGCGTACACTCTCATACTCGCCGAGTACTGTCGCTACTGGAACCGAGCAATGCCATTCATGTTTGAGCGCGAGGGTGACTATACCGAGCTCCTTATCCCCTCGAACCTGCTTGCTTCGGATTCGATTCTTGCGCGTGCAGCCTCGACGCTGACCGAAGATGTTTGCCGCGAGGTTGAGGTCATCGGCTGGCTGTACCAGTTTTATATCTCGGAGCGGAAGGATGAGGTGTTTGCCGGGTTTAAGAAGGGAAAGAAGGCTGGCGCAAACGAGATTCCCGCTGCCACCCAACTCTTCACACCACACTGGATCGTCCGCTACCTAATTGAAAACTCTGTCGGTCGTCTCTGGATGCTCAACCACCCCGAGTCTCGCCTTATCGACCAGATGGACTACTACATTGCTCCCGTTGATGAGGAGACTGACTTCCTCAACATCACCAGCCCCGAAGAACTGACTGTTATCGATCCAGCTTGTGGCTCTGGGCATATGCTTACCTACGCATTTGAGTTGCTCTACGCCATCTACGAGGAGGAGGGATACGCGCCCTCCGAGATCCCCGAGTTGATCCTCAAACACAACCTATTTGGCACAGAGATCGACCCGCGCGCCGGTGCCCTTGCGGCGTTCGCCCTGACGATGAAGGCTCGCGAAAAACAACGCACGTTCTTCAATAGGCACATTGAACCCAACATCTGTGTCATCGAACCGATTTCGTTCCGTTCCGACGAGATAGACATGCTTTCTCGCGAGCACCCTGGCTTGACGAATGATGGTTCATTCTGGAATCAGTTTGAGTATGCAGACACCTTTGGCTCACTCATCCGGCCTGATGCGCAGCAAATGATGGCCCTCAACGCCGTAACGAAAGACGCTGACGCTTCCGACGACATCCTTTATCAGGACGCTCTAGGGCGCGCCAGTAGGTTGGCGCATCAGGGGAAGCTGCTCTCAGACACATACGCCGTAGTCGTTGCCAATCCACCGTACATGGGCAGCAAGCAGATGAACGCGCTGCTTTCACAGTTCATGAAGGACGAGTATCCAGACAGCAAATCAGACCTGTTTGCTGGATTCATCGAGCGTTGCACCCACCTCGCGGGAGCGCAAGGAACGGTAGCGATGATCACGATGCAGTCCTGGATGTTCCTTAGCTCGTACGAGAAGCTCCGAACATCACTCCTTGCTGGACAGCGAATCGCCTCGATGCTTCACCTCGGGGCGCGCGCTTTCGACTCAATCGGAGGTGAAGTCGTTTCTTCAGCTGCGTTCACCTTGTTGAACGTTCCGGTGGTGGAAGAGCGCGGTACGTCAAGCAAGCGCGCTGGGATATTCATTCGTCTTGTTGATGGAACTTCCGAGGCAGAAAAGGCTGCTGTACTGAGCAAAGCCCTTGATGGTCGAGACAGGGAATCAGAGTTCTATGTTGCATCGGATACAGATTTCACTGCAATCCCTGGCTCACCGATTGTTTACTGGCTGAGTGAAAAGATGCGGGAGTCTTTCTCGACAGGGATGCCATTGAGCGACGTTGCTAACCTTCGACAAGGTCTTGCCACGGCTGACAATAGTCGTTTTCTTCGTCAGTGGTGGGAGGTTTCCCAGGGACGTTCTGCGTTTGCTTGCACATCACGTGAAGAGGCCGCCGCTAGCGGAGCTCGATGGTTCCCATACAACAAGGGCGGCGAGTTCCGGAAGTGGTACGGGAACCAAGAGTACGTCGTCAACTGGGAAAACGACGGCGAAGAAATCTACGCCTTCAAGCCGCGGTCGGTTGTCCGCAACCCAGGAACCTACTTTTCACCGTCAGTGTCATGGTCTGACATCTCATCGGGAGAGGCCGCATTTCGACGCTACCCGCAAGGTTTCATTCACGACTCCACAGGTCACTCAGGTTTTGGAGAAGGCTCATTGCTTGACCGGATCGCGCTGTTGCTAAATTCAAGATACGTCATGGAGGTAATGAAGGTCGTCGCGCCGACGCTCCACTTCCATATTGGATATGTGGGCCTTGTCCCCGTTGCAAACGGCGTCAAGGAGCTACCGACGAAAATGGCGGACAGACTTGTCGAAACGGCGCGAGAGGACTGGGATATAGAAGAGACATCCTGGAGTTTTGCGCGGAATCCACTTGTCGAACTAGAGTTCACTGCGGATGGAGATGGCTATTAGCGGATTACTTTCGAAGTCCCACGAGATCTCAAGAGTGTTCCAGTCCTCCCTTGCGATACCGAAGGCTTCTCTTGCTAATGAGCTACCTCGATCGGCCATTGCGTCAGCAATAGGGAGGCCCGCGACCTGACCAACTTCGAAGTTGAGAGTAGGCGCAATTGCAGCGAGTTGTTCAAACGCAAGCTGCGAGTTGGTATAAGAAAGAAGGCCCCATTGTTCTTGACCGGTCTGAGCAAAGATAGACGTACCCGCGACATCGTAGATAAATCCTTGGGGGTAGGACCTGAATGCAGGCGCACCGCTGCTGATCTTCGACCATGACACTGACGGTGAAAAGTA
>JBATQJ010000026.1:0-16928 GCA_049291975.1 Scrofimicrobium sp. | reverse complement strand
TCAACGGTTGCGTGAACAATGTTGATAGCATTCGAGGAACCGAGCGACTTCGTTAGTACATCGTGGATGCCAGCGCACTCTAGTACGGCGCGAACAGGACCACCAGCGATAACACCGGTACCGGGTGAAGCCGGACGCAGCAGGACGACGCCTGCTGATGCGCGACCCTCAACCAGGTGCGGAATGGTGCGACGGATCATCGGGACGCGGAAGAAGTTCTTCTTCGCCTCCTCAACACCCTTCGCAATCGCTGCCGGAACTTCCTTGGCCTTGCCGTAGCCAACGCCGACGGTACCCTCACCGTCGCCAACCACGACCAGAGCGGTGAAGCTGAACCTACGTCCACCCTTCACAACCTTGGATACACGGTTGATAGTGACGACGCGCTCCAGGTATTGGTTGCGGTCATCCTGACGACCGCGCCCCTGCTGGCGTCCCTCTCCACGCTGACCACCACGTCCACGGCGGTCTCCACCTTGGCCCTGGCGCGCGGAGTCCTGATCGGTATTTGCTTGGCTTCTTTCAGCCATCAGATGCTCTCCCTTTCCTTACTCGCGCTCACAGCTTCAGGCCACCCTCGCGGGCGCCTTCCGCTACTGCCGCCACGCGGCCGTGATACTTGTTTCCACCGCGGTCGAAAACGACCTCTTCGATGCCGGCTTCCTTCGCTCGCTTTGCGATCAGAGCACCAACCTTGCTGGCCTTCTCTGTCTTGTCCCCGGACGAAGCTCGCAGTTCGGGCTCCATAGTGGAGGCCCAAACCAGCGTCTTGCCCTCGTCGTCGTTCACAACCTGAGCGAACATGTGACGGTTGCTCCTGGTTACTACCAGACGGGGCCGCGTAGCGGTACCAGCAATCTTCGCACGTACGCGCTGGTGACGGCGCCTGCGGGAAACGAACTTTCCTTTGCCTTTGACCGTGTAAGCCATTGCTACTTACCAGCCTTTCCGACCTTGCGTCGCACAACTTCGCCCTCATAGCGAATGCCCTTGCCCTTGTAAGGTTCCGGCTTGCGCAGTTTGCGGATGTTTGCGGCGACCTCGCCAACCTTCTGCTTATCAATCCCACTCACAGCAACCTTGGTTTGTGAGGTGGCAGTGATCTCGATGCCTTCCGGCGGCTCGAAGGTGATGGTGTGAGAGTAACCGAGAGCAAACTCGATCGCCTTGCCCTTCTGGGTCGCACGGTAACCGGTACCGACGATCTCAAGGTTCTTCGTGTAGCCGTTGGTTACGCCCTCAACCATGTTGGCGATTAGTGTCCGGGTCAGGCCGTGCAGCGAACGGTTCGCGCGTTCGTCGTCCGGACGAGTCACCAGGATCTCATTACCTTCCAGCTTGACGCTGATAGGTGACGCGACCTGTAGTGAAAGCTCACCCTTAGGGCCCTTCACGGTTACATCTTGTCCATCAATCTTGGCTTCCACCGCTGGCGGAAGAACGACGGGCTGTCTGCCAATACGTGACATTGCGCGTCCTCCTTCTTACCAGACGTAGGCGAGGACTTCTCCGCCTACACCCTTGTCGGAAGCCTGACGGTCGGTGAGAAGTCCGGACGAGGTCGAAAGGATCGCCACGCCCAGTCCACCACGGACCTGAGGCAGTTCAGTTGACTTCGCGTACACACGCAGACCCGGCTTAGAAACTCGCTTCAGGCCGGTAATTGCACGCTCACGGCGGTTGCCGTACTTCAAATCAAGGGTCAGCGTCTTACCGACGCGCGCATCCTCGATGCGGATGCCCTTGATGTACCCCTCGCTCTTCAGGATCTGCGCGATCCCGTCCTTCAGCTTTGAGTAGGGCATTGACACGGACTCGTGATGAGCCGTGTTTGCGTTGCGCAGACGCGTAAGCATGTCTGCGACCGGATCAGTCATTGTCATTTTGGGCCTTAGCCCTTCCTCGGCGTGGTTTCCCTCGGCAATCGCCGCCGGGGACCTGCGTCGTAAGTGTTACCAGCTGCTCTTAGTCACGCCGGGGAGTTCACCCTTCAGGGCCAACTCACGCAGGCAGATACGGCACAAACCGAACTTGCGGTAGACCGAGTGGGGGCGACCGCAACGGTTGCACCTTGTGTAAGCACGGACCGCATACTTCGGCTTGCGTGCTGCCTTGATCTTCAGAGATGTCTTAGCCATTCTTAGTCCTCTTTGAAGGGGAAGCCGAGCTTGCGAAGTAGTGCGCGACCCTGTTCATCGTTGTCAGCCGAAGTGACAACAGTGATGTCCATGCCGCGAGCTCGGTCGACATTGTCGACGTTGATTTCGTTGAACATGACCTGTTCGGTCAGTCCAAAGGTGTAGTTGCCGTGTCCGTCAAACTGTTTGGGCGACAAACCGCGGAAGTCACGGATACGTGGCAGAGCGGTCGACATTAGGCGGTCGAGGAACTCCCACATCCTGTCACCACGAATCGTCACCGAAGCGCCGATTGGCTGACCCTCACGTAGCTTGAACTGAGCGATCGACTTCTTCGCACGGTTCACGCGAGGCTTTTGACCGGTGATTGCTTCGAGGTCCTTCAGAGCGCCGTCAAGAAGCTTTGAATCGCGAGCCGCATCACCGACACCCATGTTGACAACAACCTTGACGGGCTTCGGTGTCATCATGACGTTCGGTAGTTTGAACTCTTCGATCATCTCAGTCTTGATCTGATCGTTGTACTTTTCCTTGAGACGGGGGCTCATGCGTCCAGCTCCTTACCGGGCTTGATGCCGCGTCGACTGCCACCGCGGGCGACGCGAACACGAACGGTGCGCTTGCGACCGTCGCGCTCGACTACGTCCTCACGGAAGCCAACGCGTACCGGCTTCTTCGTGTCCGGGTCAACCAGGGCGACCTTCTCGATCGCAATCGGCGCCTCGGTGGTGACAATGCCACCCTCTGAGCCCGACTGTCCCTGGCGCACGTGGCGGGTCTTCAGGTTTACTCCCTCGACAAGAACCTTGCGCTCTTCGGGAAGAACCTTAATGACGCGACCCTGCTTGCCTTTGTCGCCGGGAGCCAGGGGCTCGTAGCCCTCTTCCAGGCGACGCTGGTTGCGTGCTTCCAGCTTCTTGGGGTCTGAGGAACGACCGCGAACAACCTCTACGATGTCGCCCTTCTTGATCTTGGCGGCCATCAGATCACCTCCGGTGCCAGCGAGACGATGCGCATGAAGCGCTTGTCACGCAGTTCGCGGCCAACTGGGCCGAAAATACGGGTGCCGCGGGGGTCACCATCGTCATTCTTCAAAATGACGGCCGCATTCTCGTCGAATCGAATGTAAGAACCATCGGGCCTACGTGAAGACTTTTTCGTGCGAACAACGACAGCCTTTACGACTTCGCCCTTCTTCACGTTTCCGCCGGGGATGGCGTCCTTCACGGTGGCGACGATAACGTCGCCGATACCCGCGTAACGTCGTTTTGAGCCACCGAGAACACGGATGGTGAGGATTTCCTTCGCCCCCGTGTTGTCAGCGATCTTCAGTCGCGACTCCTGCTGGATCATGTCTTATGACTCCTGTCGTCGTGCCGGTTCTCTTTGGACCTACGCCCTAGAGCCTGGCCGAACGGATTGTTTGTTTGAAGAATGCTTAGTAGTTCCGAACCCGGACTACTTCGCCTTCTCCAGGATCTCTGCAACGCGCCAGTGCTTGGTGCGCGACAGAGGACGGGTTTCCATGATTAGGACGTAGTCACCTACGCCGCACTCATTGTTTTCGTCGTGGGCCTTGACCTTCTTGGTCTTGACCGTGACCTTGCCGTATAGGGGGTGCTTGACTCGGTCCTCAAGGACAACGACCACGGTCTTGTCCATCTTGTCCGATGTCACGTATCCACGGCGTACCTTGCGCTGGTTGCGTTCCGTCGCTGCGGCCACTTCAGTCATTCTCAGTCCTCAGTTCCGGGCGCGGTACGGAAGCCAAGCTCCCTTTCACGCGCAATCGTGTAGATACGGGCAATGTTGTGACGAACAGACTTCATCCGACCGCTGTCTTCGAGGCTGCCAACAGCCTGAGAGAAACGGAGGTTGAACAGCTCGGCCTTCGCGCGCTCAAGTTCCTTGCGGAGCTGAGCGTCATCCATGGCATCGAGGTCAGCCGTCTTCAATACGTTGTCGGCCATTAGTTCTCAACACCCTCTCGCACGACGAAACGGGTCTTAATCGGGAGCTTGTGGCGTGCGCGGCGCATAGCCTCGCGAGCCAGATCCTCATCAACACCGGACAGTTCGAAAATGATTCGACCGGGCTTGATCGGTGCGACCCACCATTCTGGTGAACCTTTACCTTTACCCATGCGGGTTTCGGCAGGCTTCTTGGTCAGGGGACGGTCCGGGAAAACGGTGATCCAAACCTTACCGCCACGCTTGATGTGACGGGTCATGGCGATACGAGCTGCCTCAATCTGACGGTTGGTCAGGTAAGTGGGCTCAAGTGCCTGGATGCCGTAGTCGCCGAACGCAAGTTCGGTGCCGCCCTTAGCCATGCCGCCACGCTTCGGACGGTGCTGCTTACGGTACTTAACTCGGCGGGGAATGAGCATGGACTCAGGCCTCCGTTCCGCTGGTCGCAGTTGAGGGTGCCTCCACCGGAGCCTCGACTGCTACCACTGCATCTTCTGCAACCGGTGCGCTATCGACGCTCTCGGTGTCACGACCGCGCTGTCCGCCGCGTGAGTCACGACGGGGTCCGCCACGACGCTCACCACGACGAGGAGCTCCGCCGCGGCCAGACTGCTCGGCCTGCTGACGCGCGAACTCACGTTCGGTCATGTCACCCTTGTAAATCCAAACCTTCACGCCAATGCGGCCGAAGGTAGTACGGGCTTCGTGGAAGCCGTAGTCAATGTTCGCGCGCAGGGTCTGCAGCGGAACTCGACCTTCACGGTAGAACTCGCTACGCGACATTTCTGCGCCGCCCAAACGACCTGAGCACTGGACACGAATACCCTTCGCGCCAGCGCGCTGCGCCGACTGCATCGCCTTGCGCATTGCGCGACGGAACGATACACGTGCTGCAAGCTGCTCGGCAACGCCCTGAGCGACAAGCTGAGCGTCAATCTCGGGGTTCTTGACCTCAAGAATGTTCAGCTGAACCTGTTTGCCCGTGAGCTTCTCAAGGTCCTGGCGCAGGCGATCGGCCTCGGCTCCGCGACGACCAATAACAATGCCCGGACGTGCGGTGTGTAGGTCCACGCGAACGCGGTCGCGGGTGCGCTCGATTTCGACGCGGGAAATACCCGCACGCTCGAGTCCCTCTTGAAGTACCTCGCGGATCTTCACGTCTTCCGCAACGTAGTCGCGGTAACGCTGATTCTCAGTCGTCGAATCCGCGAACCAACGCGAGCGATGATCGGTGGTGATCCCCAGGCGGAAACCAGTGGGGTTGACCTTCTGGCCCATCTAGCGATCCCCCTCCTCTTCTTCATCGGTGCCAACAATCACGGTGATGTGGCTGGTGCGCTTCAGGATCTGTCCGGCGCGGCCCTGTGCCCGCGGACGGTAGCGCTTCATGGTCGGTCCCTCGTCAACGTAAGTTTCGAGGACCATAAGGTCGGCGTCCTGAAGTGACTCGCCCGCATTGTCGGCAAGCACGTGTGCATTCGCAACGGCGCTGTTCAGCACCTTGCGGATGTCGCGGGCAACCTTCTGCGGTGCGAACTGCAATAGATCGTCTGCCTCTAGAAAGCTCTTGTTTCGGATCTCGTTGACGACCCGGCGAGCCTTCTGGGGCGTAACGCGTACGTAACGCGCCTGCGCCTTGGCTTCCATCAGTCCCTCCTATTCCCGGGCGCGCCTAGCGGCGGCGTCCCTTACGGTCGTCCTTCACGTGGCTACGGAAAGTGCGCGTGGGGGCGAACTCACCGAGCTTGTGACCAACCATCGACTCAGTCACGAAGACCGGCACGTGGCGGCGGCCGTCGTGAACAGCGAAAGTCAGGCCTAGGAAATCAGGCGTGATCATGGAACGGCGTGACCAGGTCTTGATGACCTGCTTGCCTCCGGACGCAAGCTGCTCGTCGACCTTCTTCTGCAGGTGGGCGTCGACGAAGGGGCCCTTCTTCAAACTACGTGGCATAATCCAGGCTTCCTATCAGCGCTTCTTGCCAGTGCGGCGACGACGAACAATGTACTGATCGCTCGGGTTGTTCTTGCTCCGGGTACGACCCTCTGGCTTGCCCCAGGGGCTGACCGGGTGACGACCACCGGAGGTGCGGCCCTCGCCACCTCCGTGCGGGTGATCCACAGGGTTCATAGCAACACCGCGAACCTTGGGACGACGTCCCTTCCAACGAGCGCGGCCGGCCTTGCCCAGGTCAATGTTGCCCTGTTCGGCATTGCCAACCTCGCCGATGGTGGCGCGGCAGTTGATGTCAACGTTGCGGATTTCGCCCGAGGGGAGGCGCAACTGAGCGAAGCGACCCTCCTTAGCGACCAACTGAACCGAGGTGCCAGCCGAGCGAGCCATCTTGGCTCCCTGTCCGGCATTCAGTTCAACGTTGTGGATGACCGTACCAAGCGGGATGTTGCGCATCGGAAGGTTGTTGCCAACCTTGATGTCAGCCTTCGGCCCGTTCTCGATCTTGGTTCCCTGCTTGATGCCTGCCGGGGCCACAATGTAGCGCTTCTCGCCGTCCGCGTAGTGCAGCAGGGCGATGTTCGCGGTACGGTTCGGATCGTACTCAATGTGAGCAACGGTTGCGGGTATGCCGTCTTTGTCATTGCGTTTGAAGTCAATGACGCGGTAGGCACGCTTGTGTCCGCCGCCACGACGACGCGAGGTAACACGACCGTACGAGTTGCGACCGCCAGTCTTGGTAATCGGGCGAACCAGCGACTTCTCGGGGGTCGAACGGGTGATCTCAGAAAAGTCCGAGACGCTCCCGTGACGACGACCCGGTGTCGTCGGCTTGTACTTACGAATAGCCATAGTGTCTTTTACCCTCCGACCTAAATCCCGGTTTCGCCGAAGACGTCGATTGCACCCTCACGCAGCGTAACGATTGCACGCTTAGTGTCGGGGCGCTTGCCAACGCCATCCCGGCGACGGTAGGCCTTGCCAGGACGGTTCATCGTGGCAACCTTCGAAACCTTCACACCAAAAATGTCCTCAATGGCGTTCTTGATTTCGGTCTTGTTGGCACGAGGATCAACGATGAACGTGTACTTACCCTCGTCCTGCAAACGTGACGTCTTTTCGGTGACGACCGGGCGCAGGATGATGTCGCGCGGATTCTTCGAAGCTTCCAGAGTGCTCATTCGGCATCCTCCTTAGCAGCGGCCTTCTTGGCAGGCGCCTTCTTAGCGGGCTTCTTCACTGCTGCCTCGATGTCTTCGACAACAGACTCAGCCTTCTTGGCAACCTTCTTAGCGGCGCCCTCGACATCCTCGATGACTTCTTCTACCTTCTTGGTCGCCTTCTTAGCCGGGGCTTTCTTAGCGGGAGCCTCGTCCTCGCCAACTTCGGCTCTAGCAACCTTCTTGGCGGGAGCCTTCTTCGCAGGCGCCTCATCAGCCTTCGCAGCGGGCTTCTTAGCCGGAGCCTTGTCAGTTCCGGCCTCGTCAGCCTTCTTCGACTTGGTGGTCTTGTCGGCCTTCTTCTCCTCGACTGCCTTCACCTTCGAAGCGACCTTCTCTTCGCGGGCCGGGGCAGTCACCGAAGCGCGCTCAATGTAGCTGTTGATGGCGCCCTCGGAGAAGACAACCTCCGCGGCGTCAACCACGTCGTAGGTGTTGAGCTGATCGGCCCACACGGTGTGAGTAGCCGGAGCGTTAGCGTAGCTCTTGACTACTGCGGTTGCCCCATCCTCGCCACGATCAACGACGACTAGCACCTTGCCACCGTTGGTGACTGCGGCCAGAGTCTTGAGCGCTGCTTTGGTCGAGGGAACATCCTCGGCCACCAGATCCTCAAGGACGATCAGAGAGCCGTTGCGTGCGCGGTCTGAAAGAGCCGAACGCAGCGCGCCGCTGATCATCTTCTTGGGGGTCCGCTGGCTGTAGTCGCGCGGCTGCGGCCCGTGAACGATACCGCCACCCTTGTAGTGAGGGGCGCGGATCGAACCCTGGCGAGCATTGCCGGTGCCCTTCTGGCGGTACGGCTTCTTGCCACCGCCGGAAACCATGCCGCGAGTCTTGGTGGCGTGCGTGCCCTGGCGGGCAGCGGCCATCTGAGCCTCAACGACCTGGTGAATCAGCGGGATGTTCAGATCAACATCGAACAGGTTGCCGGGAAGAGTCACCTTGCGACCGGTTGCCTTGCCCTCAAGGGTCAGGATCTCAACCTGGGAGTCCTTATACATAGCCTTGGTCGCCATCATGCCCCCTTCACAGCGGTGCGAACCATGACAACAGCCTTGGCTGGGCCGGGGATTGCCCCCTTGACCAGCAACAGACCCTTGTCGGTATCAGCGCCGACGATTTCAAGGTTCTGAATGGTGCACTTGTCGCCACCCATACGGCCAGCCATGCGCTGACCGCGGAAGATGCGACCCGGTGTTGCACAGGCACCGATGGAACCCGGCTTGCGGTGGATCTTATGAGAACCGTGCGAGGCAGGGCCGCCCTTGAAGCCGTGACGCTTCATGACGCCAGCGAAGCCCTTGCCCTTGGTAGTGCCGGTTACGTCAACATTCTGACCAACCTCGAAAACCGAAGCCTCAAGTTCCTGGCCGAGCGCGTAATCAGCAGCGTCCGAAGTGCGGAACTCCGCAACGTGACGCTTAGGGGCAACGCCTGCCTTCTCAAAGTGGCCAAGCAGAGGCTTGGTCACGCGGCGAGGATCAATATCCTCGAAGCCGATCTGGACGGCCGAATAGCCGTCGTTATCCTCGGTGCGCACCTGAGTAACGACGTTCGTGCCGACCTGGACGACCGTGATGGGAACAACGTGGCCGTTGTCATCCCAAACTTGGGTCATGCCGAGCTTGCGGCCCAGCAGCGCCTTGCGTGGCGCGGCGATAGTAGTCATTGCAGATGTCCTCAGAGCTTAATCTCGATGTTCACGTCAGCAGGAAGGTCAAGACGCATGAGCGAATCGACGGCCTTAGGCGTGGGATCAATGATGTCGATGAGCCGCTTGTGCGTGCGCATCTCGAACTGCTCGCGGCTGTCCTTGTACTTGTGGGGGGACCGAATAACAACGAAAACGTTCTTTTCGGTCGGCAGCGGCACGGGGCCAACCACAGTTGCGCCAGCGCGCTGAACAGTGTCGACAATCTTGCGCGCCGAGCTGTCGATGACCTCGTGGTCATACGACTTGAGCCGGATGCGGATCTTTTGTCCCGCCATGCCGTCTTACCTCTTCTCGTACCAGATTCGTCACCGGCCCCCGCATTCGGGCGTGTCCCAACCGGGACACACATTCCTGCGGCTGCCAGATTGGCTCCGGCCTGGCCGTTGTCTTGTCAAAAGAACTTGGGCAGCAAGTGGGTCGCGATCCTTGAAGCAGGAGCGGCACGTTTTTCAAGCACCCAAATCGCCTCACCTTCGTGAGGCAGCTTGAATAGTCTGGCACGCGGTTTTGCATTCCTCCAAGTCCAGAGGGGTTCCTGCGACGAGTTTCACTAGACCCAGCCGCTTTGGACCCCATGGACCAGCACCTGACCACCAAGTCTGCCTTGACTCTACTCCGCCGGAAGCACTTGCACACCGTCGCGTGGCGGCTAGAACAGTACCCGCCACGTGGCCAACGAGTCTCCAAACCCCGACACCTGGTCGAAGCATCTGCCGGAATGCCCCGCTGACTTCTCGCAACCGCGATCCATAAACTGACATCGCACTTCGAGCGCCAATGCCGGATCACGGAGCGCCAAATCAGATACCGCCGGAACCCCCCTATGCAACAGGTTCTCTTCCGTGAACTCTGCGTTGACTGCGCTTCGGTCGGAAAACTGCACGTGTAGCAGGAATCTCGTTGTGCCTCACCGAGAGCACGCCCAGTCCGCCAGACCCCCAACATGCAACAGGAGCCTCTTCGAAGTGTCAGCCCGTCGAAGCCGGTATTAGAGTCAACCCCACATGCAACAGGAGCCTCTTCGAAGTGTCGGCCCGTCGAAGCCGGTATTAGAGTCAACCCCACATGCAACAGGAGCCTCTTTATTCGCTTGCGGCTCTCTGACCAAAATAGTTTCAGAGACTGCTACATATTGGCCATGCGAACAGCATCGCTCACTCGAGTGAGCTACAAAGTGGCCACCTAGAACCTCGTTCTAAGGGTTTTTTGAGGCTGAAGTCGGCCACTCAGTAGCTCAAGCGAAATCTGGTCCACTAAAAGTGGCCATTTTGTAGCGCACTTGAGGAGGTCGCCGCCCATCCTCTCCCTATCTATCCTCAGTCGTGATCTATCCTCGGCCGCGCCCTTCCCAGTCTTCCTCGCCCAAAATCTAGACACCCCGAGCGCGCTACACCATGACTCTCGGCCACGCCCTTCCCAGTCTTCCTCGTTCGAAACCTAGGCACCCCGAGCGCGCTACACCATGACTCTTGGCCGCACCCTTCCCAGTCTTCCTCGTTCGAAACCTAGGCACCCCGAGCGCACCGCATCACAGTCTGTGGCAGGCAACAGACTTCCACGAAGGCTGAGGCTATGCATTTCCTCAGGACCCTCGAGTCAAGGATGATCTGGCCAGGTCACTCGTCGGTGCGCCCAAGCAATACGCTCACCTACAGACGGCCGCGCGCTTCCGAAGGTCGCTCGCCGCAGGAAGCGACTCCACCACCCAATACCGGCCAACTCCATGCGTACCGACGTGTGGCTCTCCGCCGCGGGAAGCGACTCCACCACCCACCGCGAGTCAACACTCAACGTGCAAATGAAACAACCGGAGTCCAACAGCAGAAGATGGCGACAGGACCCATTGATCCACAGGGTCGCCCGAGTCGAGTTATCCACAGCCGCCGACGCCGCCTGTGGCTCGCAACTGCCAGGAGTGGTTCACTCAAGCATGCACTCGGACTATTTCTCGTTCAGCTTCGACGCGAGCGACCTCCGTATCTCGACCAGCGCCAATCGAATACGAAAACGCGATCGTGCCGAACTGATACCTCTTCTTCATTCAATCCACATTCCAACCGACGCCCTCGATACCGAGGCCCCGCGCTGGCATCTGCGGCGTCAGATCAACACTGCGCGAGCTCTTGCCGCCGTCCAGCCTCGCGGCAAATCGGACAGCCGACTCCTCACAATGGACGCGGCTCTTGCCATACGCGGCCTACCAACCTGGATGAATGTGTACGACATCCACTACCGCACTCTGGACCAGAAGAAGTCCGGTCGAACTTTGACCACTCCCTACGTTCGCGCGGCTGGGCATAGCGTCCCCGAAGTCTCCGTCAGCAAACTACGCGCTGTTCGCCTTGACTCTCGCTTTGAGGTGGTACGAGGCGCCCCCGTAGTTCCGCTCGAAGAAGCCGCACTGGATCTGGCTCGCCTCTCACACCCGCTGAACGCGTACATAGGGGTATCTTTCGCTATCGCAGAACTCTCTCACTTTGATGCCTTCCAGTCCGTCCGTTCTCGTGAACGCGAGCGACAAATCAAAGACGAGCTCCTTCAACAACTTGGTCCGATTGCACAGTTGCGTCACTACCGAAAGGCCGCTGCCATCATTCAGAAATCTGACGCAGGCATCGAAGTTCCTGCCGAGGGTGTCTTGCTCTGGCTTCTCCACATCCTCCTCCGACACGACCACCGACTCGGGGCACAGTTCGAATCACAACATCCTGTCGTTGCACGAGGACGAAAATACCGCCTCGACATCGGCTTCCCCAACATCGGCTTCTACATCGAGTTTGATGGACGAGGAAAGCTGATCCAGAACTCGCGCAGCGCCGAGGACTGGATCCAGCGTCAGCGAGATCTGCAAGTTGAAGGCTGGAGTCCGCTTCGGTTCACCACGACCAACCTTGCAAACATTCCCGCGATGGCCGAAGTGCTCTCCCGTGAACTTAAGTCTCTGGGTTTGCGTGTTCTTCCACTCGGAGGTCCCCTTTGGGCTCCGATACCGAACTACTTCAGGGCCCCAGACCGCCACTATTGAAGCCTCATGCGGCGGTTGCGCTACCAAGTGGCCAACCAACCTGAGGGGCACCCCGCATGCGCTACCAAGTGGCCAACCAACCTGAGCGGCAGACCACATGCGCTACCAAGTGGCCACCTAAAGTCCTGTTTTCGTCGGTGCGAGGGAGGAAATCTGGCCAGTCAGTAGCGCAAGCCAAATCCTCTCCCCCACAAGTGGCCACTCTGCAACACTTGATGCCCGCCACCAAGAAACCCAGTTCGTGGCACTTGATACCCATGACCAAGAAGTCTTGCCGGTAGCATTCGAGATTCACCACCAAAAAAACCTCTCCCGAATCCCTTGATACCCATGACTAAGAAACCCCGCTCGCGGCACTCGATTCCCATGACCGAATGGCTTCTCCGGTATCGTTACCTCCGGGTGAAGGCCAGACGCCGAAGCGAAACAGTAAGAGAATACGAACTGGGTTCAGGCGAGTCAGATAGATGCAGGAGCGTTCCATGGAGAATCTGCGAGGCAAGATCGGCGCACGCTGGATCTTCATGATTATCGTGGCACTCACTGTCTTAGTTGCGAGCTATCTACTGTTGGTCCGAACTTACCTCGGCCAATACCTTGAGAACTCCGCACTGCTCGGGGCGCAGCAGGTTTCCACGGCTGACGTCGATGATGCCCTTCACAACCTGCACTACATCTCCATCGGTTCGCTGGTTCTGCTCATGGTCATCTATGCAATCATCGGCATCGTCCGCCGATCATGGCGTGTCGCATTCGCTGCAATGGGAACCCTGGGTGTCGCGGCCGTCACCACGGAAGTCCTGAAGAAGGTCGTTCTGCCGAGGCCCGACCTCGCCCCGATCTACGAGAACAACGCACACAACTCTTTCCCCTCCGGCCACACCACCATTGCCATGGCGATTGTCGTCTCACTGCTCCTCATCCTCAGCTTCCGCCTACGAGGTTGGATCGTCATTCCCGCCATGTTTTGGGCCATCGGTATCGGTTTTGCGACGGTTACCGCGAGGTGGCATCGTTTTTCCGACACCCTCGGCGCCGACGCGGTTGTCCTGGCCATCGGCGCGGTCGCGGCACTTTGGCTGCTCTCGAGGAATGAGATGGCGCGCGAACCCTCCGATTCGGCCCGTATCCGCCCCTTTATTCTGGTGTTCCTTGGCCTGTTCGGAGTAGGAGCCTTGGCCGTGGGTGTCGTCCTTGTCGTAGGTACCCTCAACCATTGGGGCGTCATCGAAGCGCTCAGTCAGGCTCGCGCCGTCGGCCAGGCCCCAGACCTACAGTTCCACCTCGATCCGGTCTTTAACGAGAACATGTTCTACGCTGCCCAGACGCTCGCCTATGGCTTCTCTTCCCTTTCCGCCATATGGTTCTGGGCGACCCTGCACCGAGTGGGCACCGTTCGCGCTCCACAAGCGCGCTAGGACAAAACGTGGGCGAGGGGCTGCCGACCACGCCAACCCGCAGACCCAAAAGCAACGAACCCCACGCAGTCGAAAAGCGTCCCGAATAGGAAAACTCCCGCGGAAGCTGCCAGAACCAAGTGCCACGCGGGCAACGGTTACCGGCCACGCGAAGCCACAACCATTGACAAACCCCAAGGTGACAGACCCCCAGTCCGCCTAGGTCATCGACCGTGACGCCACCCGGACACGAAACCCTGCGGTACACGTCAGACAGCTCACTATCAAAGAAGCTGCCGGAACCAAGTACCACGCGGGCGAAGGACGCCTGGTCATGGCAACTAAGCCATCACACAGACCGGGGAGGGCTACGTCAAGGGTCCGAAGCCAACGAGCAAACAGCCCAGTGCCGACAAGTTCTAAATGCGGCTATGCCCTCGCGTCCGCTTCAGCCAAGAACTTCGGAATGTCCAAGCCCATCAGGTAGCCGCCTACCTTCCCGTCCCACTCGTCAACCCGCAGAACCTTGAAGCCCAGCTTCTTGTAGAACCCGACCGCACTCTCGTTGTCGGCCGCGACCCCGAGCGCCAGGCCGTCAACCCCACGATCCGCTAGCGCCCTTGCAAGCGTCGTCACCAGCTTCCGTCCCATGCCACCACCCTGTGCCGCTGGGAGCATATCGATGTGGAGTTCCGCCGGATATTCGTCCGTAAACTGGTGCACCCTGGACGAGGGATCAGCCCCCCGTGTCTTCAACTCCACGTCCTTCGCCGTCCAGGAGTCATCCACGGGCAGCGCACGGTCATACTCCTCGGCCCACTCGCCGGCCGCCCAGTCGGCCATCTGGAGCACATCCGAAACCCCGATTATGTAACCGACAACCTCCCCGTCTTCAGCCTCAATCACAAAAGCCAGATCCGGCGCGTACTCCACATACGGGTATGCGTAGACGTAAGGCAGAAGCTCATCCGTTACAAACTGGCCGGTAGCGTCATTCCCAATGTCCCCGGTTAGGACACAGATTCGCCCCACTGCCTCGCGATCCTCAGGCCCGTACTGCCGAATCTTCAGCGCCATCCTCGTCCTCCGCTACCTTCACTATGCAAACCAAAACTCCACAACTACCTTATCCACGACCGCCGACATCCGCGTCGGCCAGCACCGGACCCAAGGATCCAGCGAGAGCACCTCTGTTGCGATGGCGGCCATTTCGCGGCCAGTGACGCGCCCAAGGGTCCAGCGCCAAACCAGTCTGACTCGCCGCTGTCCTCACCAGCTGACGCCGCTTTCGAACCGTCACTCCCCTTGCTGCACTTGCTGGTCCGAGGAGTCCTCCCCTTCGTCACCCCACGGCTCCGCCGCTGTCGGATGCCGCTTTCGAACCGTCACTCCTTCTGTTGCACGTTTCGGTACGAGGAGTCTTCCCCCTCGTCATCCCACAACTCTGCCTCGGTTCGCGGATCCATCTGATAGTTCGCCAAATACTCCTGAAACGCCGAGTCACCCGCGAACGAGGAGACGCTCCGCACCCCGCTGTCTTCCTCCAACTCCGCACCGCTATCCCCAAAACCGCCGGATTCATTGTCTGACCCGTTGGTGGTCGCAGAATCTTGTGCCTCTTCGTCCTCCAACGGGCGACCTGACCACCAGACCACCACGGCCAAGAGCCCGAGGACGACCAACGCCGTGACCAGCCACCATGGGAATCCTCCCCCGCGCACCGGCCCAGCCAGCGTAGCGAGTTCGGCATCTGTGACTTCGACTCGCTCCGCCGTCACCAGCCTGTGTTGCGCCAGGATGTTCGCTGCGGGCGCGGTCACCAGCGTGACTAGATCCTCGCCAGCTTCTGCCTCAATGGAAGCCGTCTGGTCCACCTCCACCACTTCTGAACTGGTGACCTGGTACGCCAGCGTCTCGCTCATGACCTGCAGTGTCAGCCTGTCACCAACCTGCAGGCGTCCTAGGTCGGTAAATATTCCCCCGTCACGGCCGACCAGCACAGGGTTGGTCCCCTCGCCCCCCACCGGGAGTGAGGTCGAGGGCACATGCCCCACCCCGCCTTCTCCGTCAACCCGGTGATACACCGGAGCATCCAACCCGATACTGGGGATCGTCAGCCGCGCCAAGACACCATCGCCCAAGTTCAAGGCAGCGTTATAAAGGGTTGAGTATGAGACGTCTCCCTGCCATCCTGGCGCCCACTCCGCGGCAAATGCCTCCCCGCACTCAGATGACGCATCCGTCCATTGCGCCGGGACTTCACGTCGGGAGCCGGAGCCGGCGGCCTGGTCCTCCAGCCCGTCAATGCTCCCCTGCGGCAATGCAAAGCTCGGGAGGACATACGCCTGCGATGTCATTGCCGCGTTGCAGATGTGTGCCTGGTTGAGCAGTGTCTTTTGCTCCACGTCACTTGTGTTCGCGACAGCCTCTGCGTAGCCAGCTAGCACGTGCGCCCGCGCGTTTGCCGCCGACCAGTTCGCAATGCTCGGCGCGATCAACAGCGCGGCGATCACTAGTGACACCACCGCAGCACCGAACGGTAGCCGGTGCAGTTGCCAGCCATTCGTGGACTCCCACAGCGGCCCTGTTGACTTCTCCGCCATGTTCCTAGTGCCCGAATCCGTATCCGCTGAACCCGCTAGCCGAATCTCGTCCGGGCTCGTAGGCTCTCTGCCCGGTAACGGGTTCGTCGCTGATCACGACACCCTCGGACTCGTACAGGTCATTATCAAACGCCTCGTTCACCGCCGCCACAATGCGGTCACCGATAGTCTTGCCCGAGTATCCACCAACCGTCGCGCCAGCCGCGAGCGCGACCCATGTACGAGGATCATTCGGCAGTCCCGCCGATCTCCCCACATATCGGGAGACTCCCTGCAACGCCGCCTGACCAGCCGGCAGCATCGCCGAGGTCGTGAGGGCCTGCCGCATCATCTGTTGCACCCGCGGATCGTCCGCTGAGATTCCCCGCACCCTTGCATGAGCCGTTATGTACAGCGCCGCCGCTGACAGCAATCCGACTGTCGAGACTCGGTTCAGCGCCGTTGCGGGCACCTTCATCCCCTTCGGAGAGATCGATCCGACCCCCTTCGCCAAGCCGCTTCCAGAAGTCGCAACCAGGAAGGCCCGGTCCAGGCGACGCAAAGCCTTCTTTCCCCCGCCAACCTTGACGCCCATAGCCTTCAGGACGCGGTCAACCCTGTCCTCGCTCTTTGCCAGTGCCTTCCCGGCCATCCCGATCAGGTCAGAATCAACCACGCCGCCCTGATCCTCTTTACGCTTTGCCATGCCAAGAGACTACAGGCGACCACCGACGAAATGGCGAAGTACTTCGACTTCTCGCCCCGTTGACGGGTGGCGCACCCCGTATAGGGTGCGGAGTGCGTCTGGTCCGAGGGCAAAGACTTACGGGCACAGCTGAAACAGGAACCAGCACCCCGTAGAGGGTGCCCAACGTATCTGAAGTCGGCTTGCGCACCCCATATGAGGTGCGCGAGCCACACAAGA
>JBATQJ010000025.1:0-3382 GCA_049291975.1 Scrofimicrobium sp. | reverse complement strand
CCCAGGGCGTCCACAGCGTTGTGGGCACAGCCGTAACAGAACTGGTCGAATCGGAGGTGTTCGCCGACACGTGGTCCACTGTCCTCATAGCGAGCCACAGGGCTTTCGCCGCCGCGGCGCAAGGGTCGGCCGCTGACGGCGCCATCACCGTTGAGGACGGCGGCGACATCGTGCTCCACCTGGGACCGGTGGTGAAGGAAGTCAAAGACACACTGGTCGCGCAGGGCTTGGACATTGCAGGGCAAATCCCGGATATCAATCCAACTGTAGCCCTCGCACACAGCGACGCTCTGGGATATATCGTCCCGATCTACCACACTGCGGTTGCATTGGGTTGGCTTCTTCCGTTCGCCTCGTTCTTCCTCTTTGTAGGTGGAATATTCCTCGCACGTGATCGCTGGAAAGGGTCGACCGGAGCTGGTGTCGGCCTCGCTGTCGGCGGTGGAACAACTCTCATTCTGCTTTCGATCGCCGAGACTTTCGTGACCTCACAGGCCGGGAATATCGGAGTTTCGTCGGCTGCGCTCTCTACCGTGTACAGCCATGTAGTTGGGGGAATGCGCGGCACAGCGATCACCCTGATTCTGCTCGGCGTTCTCTTGATCATCATGGCATGGATAACCGGGCCCTCAAACGATGCAACCGCAATCCGCGATATCGTCGGAAGAGGCACCAGCAATCTCGCGGTTTCACTGCGCAGATACGGCTTCAAGGGTGGTTCCTTCGCGCAGTGGCTCCTCGCGCAAAGGAGCCTGACTCGGACGATTCTGGTGATTCTGGTTGTCGCCGCACTGATACTGCTACCCGTAACCGTTACAGTCGTCCTCTGGATTGCGGTCATAGCCTTGCTTCTGTGGTGGGTCATCTGCGTCCTTGAGAAAGTTGCCGCGCTTGAGGACGGGGCGGAGCTTAGCGAAGAAATCGTCGACTCAGAAACTCAGGTGGAGGACGAAGAGGTAGTCACACTCAGCTAGAGCTCGAAGAGAGTTTGCCGGGGCACACCTGAGGTCTGTGGAATCTCCAGCCGAGGACGAAGACGCGTCGCGCTGAACCGGATCTCAGGAGAGTTCTCGGGCGCGCCCGCGACTCGCATAACCCCTCTAGACCGGCGCCGGTTCAGGAAGAAGCCCACGTTCCTGGACTTGTGCCTTTCTTTACCTCTTGATGGACCGTGTGACCGTAAATTTTGGGTTACGGCCCAACTGCTCAGTTGGGCCGACCAGGCGCTCAAGACTCTTTCGGTGTGGCAGGTGTGAGTTGAAGACAGTAAGCATGATTCCACCGGGCTTCAGGGCTCTGGCGGCGTCCGCAAACAGCAACTCAGAAAGCTCTGTTGAAACGGCGGCATCCGAATGAAACGGAGGATTGCAGACAATTAGGTCAAGGCTGCCATCCTCCTGTTGCGATAGCGCGTTGTCCTGGCGCACCTCCCAATCGCCGTCGGGCACATTCTTACTGAGAGTCGCCCGCGCGGATGTCACCGCCGCAGCTGAACGATCTGTCGCAATCACGTGATACTGAGTCTTGGAGCCGGGCGGCTGGGATCGGACGAGGGCACTGGCAAGCACCCCGGTTCCGCAACCCAGGTCCACAGCAACCAGGCTTTCTGAATCGTCTCTATGCGAAAGCTGGTCGAAAAAATCGACGAGGTATCGAGAGCCGTGATCGACCCGTCCGGAAGCAAACGCTCCCGGAGCCGAACAGACCCAGAGGTCTAGGTCGCCGTCGTAGTCCTCGGCAAAGGCTTCTGGCACATGCGGTCGCGGTAATCGTAGGGCGGACGCCGACAGTACCCTGGATTTCTGACGCGCAAGCGATGCAGAAACATCGGAGAAGCACCGTTCCAAGACCTGGTTCATTGCCTTGCTCATGTGCTTGATGCGGCCACCCGCGTAGACCCGAACGTCTTCGGCAGCGTAAGCCGCGACCAGTCGGATCCAGTGCTCAAACTGAGCCAGGTCTTTGGGCAGTTGAATCAAGACTACTCGGGCCCCGACCAGCAGCTCCTCACCGAGCGGGCAGTTGACGAACTCACGGCGCCCAAGAAGGGCTTCCATAGCCGGTAAAGCTGCGAGGGCTTCGTTTACCTTAGGGCCTCCCTCCATTGCCTCGTCCAGCGATGAGTCAGCGAAGCCTGCGCTCGCATGCTTGGCGGAGCCATGTAAAGTTTCCTCGTTTGCTGCGAGGGCCAGTTGTCCGGCGAAGGAGTCCTGGTGGACGCGCACTCCGGTGGCTCCGAGAGAAACTGCGGCAAGGGTTAGGGCACCGTAACGATCCCCGATAACGACCACCGAATCCGGTGTGGTGCTGCGGATCGTGGGCGCGGCCAGGTCGATGAGCAGGCGGTCGGTCGCATCAAAGGCGAACAGGTTGTCGGCCTCCGCATCCGGCCAACGCCGAAGAAGCTCATAGGGGAACCGCACTTCCTGCAGTCCTCGGTCCTCATGCGTCATCCTCCTAGACTATGTCCTTTCATCCTGTATCCCAGATCACTCTTGACAGATCGCAGGGTACCCTTTGTATTATTTCTGTAGGGTACCCATTGAATGGGTCCCATTCAGACTTGAACGAATCAAGACTTATATAGAAAGGATTCCACCGTGAATCAGGAACTAAATGAAAAAATGATGCAAACCATGGGCCTACTTCGATACCAGCGCAGGCAGGCACACAAAGAAAGCGATGTAAGGTCCGATCCTTCACAGGGCCAGGGCCGAGTGCTCGCGGCTTTGAAACTTCAAGACGAGATTGCCACTAAAGATCTTGCCTATGTGCTTGGACTTCACCCAGCGTCGCTAAACGAGACACTGGCGAAGCTGACCAAAGAAGGCTACATAGCCCGCGAGCAATCTCCGGAAGACGGCCGCGTCATGCTAGTCAAGCTGACCGACAAAGGCCGTGAACTACAGCAGCAGGGCCGACCCTCCCCTCTGGGCGATGTGTTCGATTGCCTTGATGAATCAGAGCAGACGACCATGGCAGGGTACCTCGACCGAGTGAACGCTACTCTCAAGGAGAAGTTAGGCGTTGACGAGGACTTCGATCCGATGGCCCTGCGCGGATACCGACGCGGTCCGGGTCGCGGGCCTCGGGGAGAGCGCGGTCATCACGAGGGCGAACACGGCCACCATCACGAAGACGGTGACCGACACGGCCGCGGACATCGTGGCGAAGGTAGAGGACGAGGTCCCCGCGGCGAATAGCCTGACGGTTCCCGGCGTGAACTGAGGATCTCGGCACGCCAGATCCGCACGCGCACCCCATACGGGGTGCGGAAACCAGGTCACGCACGTCGCGCACCCCATACGGGGTGCGGAAACCAGGTCACGCACGTCGCGCACCCCATACGGGGTGCGGAAGCCGGATCACACACGTTGCGCAC
>JBATQJ010000024.1:0-2269 GCA_049291975.1 Scrofimicrobium sp. | reverse complement strand
GGGGAAGCTCAAGTTAGCTGACCTCCAGGCCATGGCTGGCGAACGTGGCCTTAAGGGCACTTCGCGCATGCGTAAGTCGGAACTGGTAAACGTCCTCTCTGGCGGCGACAGTGCCCCTAAATCTTCCCCGGACAAGTCCGGCTCGGACATCCCACCAGCGGCGGCCGACCGGCCAAACGAGAACAAACGTCGCGGTCGTCCCAGCAACAAAAAGGGGCGTGAAGCTAGCGAGGACAGCGGATCTTCGGACGAGGTAAAGCCCAAAGACGACACAGCTGAACCTAAACAAGACGCGCTTGACGCGGTTGCCGAGGAACTGAAGGCCGCACGAAAGAACCGCTCAGAAGGACGCGAGTCCGGTACAGCCACGGAGTTGGCGGAGATCGAACTGCCCGAGGGCGGGGAGCCGGGCCGATCACGCAACAGGCGTGACCGGGGTCAGCGTCGTCGCGGTCGCGGTCGCGATCGAGTTCCTCAGAACGGGGGCGGCAACCAGCAGAACACCAACCAACGGGTCCAGCAGCGAGACACGGAACCAGAGATCACCGACGAGGATTCCCTGATCCCTATTGCTGGCATTGTTGACGTTCAGAACAACCACGCGTTCGTCCGCACCTCCGGCTACCTACCCGGCGATAACGACGTGTACGTCACCCTCGGCAACGTTCGCCGTTGGGGGTTGCGTCCAGGTGATGCTGGTGTGGGGTACGTACGGCAGGCACGCGAAGGGGACCAACGCCGTCGGCAGCAGAAGTACAACGCTCTGGTCAAGGTCGACTCGATCAATGGAATGACCATTGAGCAGGCTGCGCAGAGGCGTGAGTTCGCAAAACTCACTCCCGAGTACCCGAAAGAACAGCTGCGCCTTGAGACTTCACCTAAGGCGATCACCCCCAGAATGATCGACCTGGTGGCACCTGTTGGCAAGGGCCAGCGAGGCCTGATCGTTTCGCCGCCAAAAGCCGGCAAGACAATGATCATTCAGCAGATCGCCAAAGCCATCGAGATCAATGATCCTGACGTCCACCTGATGGTGGTCCTGGTTGACGAGCGTCCCGAGGAAGTTACGGACATGCGATCAATCGTTAAGGGCGAGGTCATTGCCTCAACCTTCGATCGCCCCGCTTCGGACCACACGATCGTCGCTGAGCTTGCCATTGAGCGGGCTAAGCGTCTGGTTGAACTGGGCCAGGACGTCGTCGTTCTCCTCGACTCCATCACTCGCCTCTCACGCGCGTACAACCTGGCAGCCCCGGCTTCAGGACGCATCCTCTCCGGTGGTGTTGACGCCGCGGCGCTCTATCCGCCGAAGAAATTCTTCGGTGCGGCGCGCAACCTGCGCGAGGGAGGATCTTTGACCATCATCGCCTCGGCCCTGGTTGAGACCGGGTCGAAGATGGATGAGGTCATCTTTGAGGAGTTCAAGGGCACCGGTAACATGGAGCTTCGCCTCTCGCGTTCGCTCGCGGACCGCCGCATCTTCCCGGCTATCGACATCAACGCTTCTGGCACCCGCCGTGAAGAGATGCTGTTCAAGCCGGAAGAACTGGCGATCATGTGGAAGCTGCGCAGAGTCCTTGGAAACCTGGACCAACAGGCCGCGCTTGAGTCGGTTCTCGGGAGGCTTAAGGACACCCAGCAGAACGCTGAGTTCCTGATGCAGGTACAGAGAACTACTGCCGAGTAGTCGCCATCTGCCGCGTCGGGTGCATGATCTCACTGCTTTTGGAGCGCTGTGGACTAGCATCCGGCGCGCTGGAGTGCCAAACTTAATCGCTGGTTCCGGTTCACCATTCGGGCATCTGCCCGTGGACCCGGAGCGCTGATATTTTAGGAGACCAAAATGAAGCAGGGAATCCACCCTGAGTACGTTGACACCGTGGTGACATGCACCTGTGGCAACGAGTTCACCACCAAGTCCACCATTACCAGCGGTCACATGCGTGTTGATGTCTGCTCTGAATGCCACCCGTTCTACACCGGCAAGCAGAAGATTCTGGACTCGGGCGGCCGCGTGGCCCGCTTCGAAGCGCGCTACGGAAAGAAACCAGCCGCTAAGTAGCTTTCTCAAATGGGCACCGACGATTCGCTCGTCGGTGCCCATTTGCATCTGTTATCGGACGTGAACAACGGAGGAAGAAATGGCAGCCCCGGGTGGACTGGAGGCGGTGACCCCGCTCATTGAAGAGTATGCAGAACTCGAGCGCGAGCTTGCCGATCCGAACCTGCACTCAGATCAAGCGAGGGCCCGCAAGGTCGGCAGGCGCTA
>JBATQJ010000023.1:0-9130 GCA_049291975.1 Scrofimicrobium sp. | reverse complement strand
CGCCCGGAACGGGGGGCAGTCCCCGGCGGGCGACATCGGGGCTGGACTCCTCTCGCATCGCGATGATCCTCGCGGTGATCCAGTCCCATCTGGGAATGGACCTGTCGAACCGCGAAGTTTACGTTTCGACCGTCGGGGGCGCCAAGACCACCGAACCAGCGGTTGACCTAGCCGTCGCAATCGCTGTCTGTTCCGCGCTCCGGGGTAAAGCTCCGCTCGCGGGCACAGTGGCAATTGGTGAGGTTGGTCTGACCAGTGAGATTCGGGGCTGCTCGGGTCTAGAACGCCGCCTGTCAGAAGCAGCGCGACTGGGTTGGAAGCGTGCACTGGTTCCAGCAAGTCAGACGGTTGACCTGAGGCTGCCTGAATCGATGGACGTTGTCGGGGTCACCGACTTGAAAGACGCGATTCGTCACGTGCTCTCATAGCGATCGTGGCCGAAACGATACCCCCCGAATAGCGGCCCCTCCCCTCTTCCTCCGTAGACTCTTTAGGTGGGAAGCGGCAGGTCTGCCTTCTCTGAGCCGCTCACCGGATTAGTCTGGACAGACCTCTTGTAGAACAAGGAGTATCAGAAGTTGAGTGTGGAAGAACGGGAACTTCGCCGAGCGTTGCAGCAGATCGCGCCCGGAACAGAACTCCGCGAAGGCCTTGAGCGAATCCAACGATCCCACACGGGCGCACTCATTGTGCTCGGATATAACCCAGAGGTTGAGGCCATCTGTTCCGGGGGGTTCACCGTAGACGTCGAACTCTCTGCGCCCCGTCTTCGCGAACTTGCGAAGATGGACGGTGCCGTGATCATTGATACCGAGGCATGGATCATTCGGAAGGCGAATGTTCAGCTACTTCCCGATGCCTCGATCCCCACGGATGAGTCTGGCATGCGTCATCGCACGGCGCAGCGGACGGCGCGGCAGGTGAACGTCCCGATCCTGTCTCTGTCAGCTTCGATGTCGGCCATTTCAATCTATGTCGGCGATATCCACCACACGGTAGAAGAGCCTGAAGCCCTGCTGTCCAAGGCCAATCAGGCTGTTGATACTCTCGACCGATACATCGAGCGTCTTGACGAGGTTCTCTCGTCGCTTTCTGTCTTTGAAATCCGGGACTCGGTCTCCGTGCGTGACGTTGCGACCGTCGTGCAGCGCATGGAGATGATCCGGCGAATAACGTTCGAGATCAACGGATACCTCGATGAACTTGGGGCCGAGGGACGCCTACTAGCCCTCCAGGTTGATGACCTGTTGAGGGGAGCCGCGTCAGAGCGGGCCCTGGTACTTCGCGACTACATCGCAAATCCTGAGAACCTTGATGAGGTGGAATCAAAGCTCTCGAACCTCTCAGCTGAGTCTTTGGTCGATCTGACCCAGATCGCAGAGATCCTGGGTGCCCCGGTGTTTGATCCAGCTGACCTAGATGAGTCAATTAGTCCACGCGGAATCCGCGCTCTCGCGATGGTTCCCCGGCTACCCTGGCGTTCGATTCAGCAGATCTCAGAACGGTGGGGCACCCTCGCAGAGCTTCGGGCGCTAGGGCCGGAGGACTTGCAGTCAATCGAGGGCGTTGGGGCCTACCGGGCGCGAATGATTGTTGAGCATCTTGGAGAGCGCGCGAATGCGGCACAGAATAACAACTGGTAGAACCTACTCAATCGTTAGGTTCGCGCCAATCTTGGACTCGCCCCCAAATGCCGAGTATCGAAGTTCGTAGGTACCTTTTGCGGCGTTCACGGCGGTCGCTTCCTCGCCGGTAGTCACCGCCTCACAGTTCACGTACGCTTTGCCATCCCAAGAAAGGGTCTGTGACCACGGTTGGTCGGGAGCAAGAAGTAATGGCAGCTCACTGAGAGTCGACGAGCATGCGATGGGGGTCCACACCGAGTCCCCGCCAAGCAGGGCACTTACCGAGATATCGCCAGGGGCCATCGTGCAGGCCTCCACTCCCGTGTTTTCCAGCGACATGACTATATCGGTTCCCTGACCCTGCGTGATGGTAGTGGTGCTCGGAGTGAGACTGATGCTGATGTCCTTCTCCGCGCACGCCTCATAAACCGCAGGCTGCAGGGTAGTGAGTTCAGTATTCTTCTGATGCTCGGACTTGAAGTAGTCGCCGACCCAGACCACTGCCTTTAACACCAAAAACACAAGGCCAACCAGCAGCGCCAGCAGAACCAGAGTAGAAACAATGCGCCTAACCCAGGGGGTCTTCCGCTTCCGCTTGCTCGGGGTCACTCCACTACTCACACAGCTACGTTAGCGGCCATGGTTTCCAATGTGGCTCTGCCTCGCGGAGGCAATGTCGGACGCGTGCCCACCACGGCCCGCCCGGTTCCTGGCCTGGTCCTCACCGGTTCCGTCAGAGCCGTCGTCGACGCACCATCTCTCTACCACGATGGCGCTCACCGCCGCGATAAGCGCCATTGTCCCGGCAGCCAGCGCACTCCAGCCGGACTGCGCCATAGCCGGAGCCCACGACCGCATCAGCCCGACTGTTGCAATCCCAAGCAGAACTCCGGCCGAAGCGGCGCAGACCGGGGCCGAGGCACGCGCAAACAGGGCGGTGCGACCCGCCATCACCGGGGTCATCCATGTCTTTGTCTTACGTTTCATGCGGCGCACCCCGACGCCAAAGACAATCAGGAAGACCGCAACCAGGATGAAAAGTAAAGCCAACCAGGGGGTAATCAAGATCGGGTGAGCTCCGATTTGCACCAGGATCCCCTGAAGCAAGAACCCGACTGCAAGGCCTGCCACGCCGATTCCCACCTGCGTCCAGATCGACAGGGGTTTCATCTGCGACTTTGCCCAGACCCCCCCGCGATCGGGATACTCCCAGTCGGGGTAGGACGAACGGTAACTCGGCGACCCGTAGCGAGAGAACCAGTCGTTGTCGCCGTGTGCGCAGACTCGTCAACTACCTTTGGGACCCGGCCGCTTGCTGCAACGCGCCAGTCGGGCAGGCTCGCTTGCATCGCGCGGACGGCCCGAACCGGAGTTCCCTGCAGCGGGGTTGCCGTGGGAGGTTCCGCTACGGGCTGCACTCTCGGGGGCTTACCCACTGCTGATTCGCGCACTGGCGTTGCAGTAGGTTGAGGAGGAGCCGGGGGTGCAGGTTGCCGAAGTTCCTTTTCGAGCAACTTCTTGAAAATCGGATCGCGATCGATTGGCGCCAGATGAAGTCGTTCCCCGCGGACCGTGACGCTCGGCAAGTCCGCCTGTGCCGTCAGTCGCTCCCTCTTTGGGCGTTCATTGAGTTGACGCTCAGTTCCCGAGGTGACGCGCCCGTCGGCGTCAAGCCAGTTCTCCCTGACCGAGAGCAGCCCCGAACGGTCCGATGCCGACGCCAAGAGTTCGCTGACGGTACCGAATCCGGGAAGTCGATCCTCCGGGGCGATGGCCGCCCAGGGGAACAGCACAAAGGCGCGCTCATGCGCACGAGGGTGGGGAAGCGTAAGGTCCCGCGAGTTAATCCGCATCTGGTCCAGGCTGACGATGTCGATGTCGAGGGTTCGGGCGGCCCAGCGACGCTCCCTTACCCGCCCGAAGTCGGCCTCAATGCGGTTCACGGCCTGCAGAAGCACCGGAGGAGGAAGCACAGTCCTGCCAATAACCACAGTGTTCAGGTAGTCCGGCTGAGGCAGAGCTCCGGGTTCTAGGACCGGGAGTGTTCGGACGACTGGACCAACAAGAGACACTTCGAATCCGGGGGTGGCCCGTAGTGCCGCAATGGCAGCTGCCAACGTCTGAAGCGAATCTCCCTTGTTGGAACCGAGAGAAAGCACCGCTCGATATATGGGTGACCCGTCGGTGAACGACCGAGGAATCAGCGCTACACCGGTGAGCGGGCTTCTCGAACCGGCGAAAGACCTCGGCGTGACAGACTCTGACTCAGCTTTGGGCCGGTTCAGTTCGGCGCGGGTCGGGAATGGATTCACCAGGGGCACAGGCGACTTCTGAGGTGCTTCGGGCGCTGGCTTCTCACTGTCAGCTATCTGCGCCGGGGGTCGACTTTCTTCCTGAGGCGTGGCTTTGGCCTCAGCAGCCGAAATCTTCGTAGCAACCCGATCACCCTGAGTCCTGGTAACCGTAACCGAGACATCCTTGAACTGGTGTCGGACCGGAGCCATCGGCTTATGAACCGTGACCTCAACCCTGTGAACCAACGGGAAGGTGAGGGCCATTGCGGCAAGCTTGTTTGCAAGGGTTTCTAGTAGGTAGACCGGGGTGCCGCTGAGGATCTCCACCGCCTTCTCAGCGAGCTCTGAGTAGTCAACTGTGTAGGCGACATCGTCGGTAAGAGCAGCCTGACGCGAATCAACGTGTAGCTTCAGATCAGCAGAGAAAACCTGTGCGCCGTGCCTCTCAAAATCGTAGACTCCGTGACTTCCTACGGCACTCAAGCCGCGCAGGGCAATAACGTCCCTGTGATCGCTCACCGCGACTCCTCCCTCTTCCGCCTTCGAACTACCTGGATAGCTCTTCAATCAGTCTCACATTCGGTTCGACTGAGTGCACTCGGACCATCCATACTCCGCTACTTACGCAGGCCCTGGTGACGTCCAGTGTGCCCCGTTCAAGCTCATTGCCGTAACGCTCAGCGATGAACCGCTTGCGTGAAGCTCCGACCAGCACCGGAAACCCAACAGATACCAGATCGCCAAGTGATTCAACAATCTGCCAGGAATCGGATCCCCCCAATGCAAATCCTAACCCGGGGTCAACCACTACACGCGCAGGTTGCAGGCCTGAGTCCACCACTGCCCTGACCTGACCCATGGTTTCTTGGATCAGTTCTCCGGTAACGTCGCCGTAGTCGGTGTCAAGTTCCGAGTCCGAGGGGAAACCGCGCCAGTGCTGCACCACCATTGCCACGTCGTATTCCGCGCAGACCCGGGCCATATCGGAATCGAGAACACCACCTGAGACGTCGTTCACCAGCACCGCTCCGAGGTCTAACGCCCTCTTCGCCGTCTCAGAGTGAACCGTGTCGATTGAGACAGCGATTCCCTCACGAACCAGGTTCTGAACTACCGGAGCGACGCGCTCCCACTCCTCGTCTGCGGAGACTCTGCGGGCACCGGGTCTTGTCGACTCACCGCCAACATCGATGACGGCCGCGCCCTCCGTCGCCATTTGAACGCCGTGGTTGCTCGCGGCTAACTCGGTGTTCCAGAGTCCCCCGTCTGAGAAAGAATCCGGTGTTACGTTGAGGATTCCCATGACCCGCGTCGTGCCGCCGCCCAGGATGGTTCCCCGAGAGACAACCGCCGGAATCTCTGTCATCACGTCTTTGACCAGTACTAGCTATGAATCAGAGCTAGCACTTCTTGCTTTCGGGCAGGTTCCGCCAGGACGCCTCGGAATGTGGTCGTCATGGTAATCGAGCGTTCCTTATGGACGCCGCGCATGGTCATACACATGTGCTCAGCCTCAACAATCACCCCAACGCCGAGCGGCGCGAGAGTAGCGTCGATCGCAGAGGCAATCTGACCTGTAAGTCGCTCCTGCACCTGTGGTCTTCGGGCATATCCATCGACACACCGTGCCAGCTTTGACAGGCCGGTGATCCGACCGTCGGCCGGAAGGTAGGCCACGTGCACTCTGCCAAAGAACGGTAGTAAATGGTGTTCACACATGGAGTAGAAAGCGATGTCCTTTACGATCACCAGCTCATCGGTATCAACGTGGAAGGTCTTCTTCAGATGCTCGCTCGGATCCTCATTCAAACCGCCGAAGATCTCTGCGAGACTCCGGGCAACCCGATCGGGGGTCTCGATGAGTCCATCCCTTGCGGGATCGTCACCGATCGCGGAAAGCACCTTCGAAGTCGCCGAACGGACCGCGTCAGCGTCATAACTCACGGTGCCTCCGTTTGAAGCTCTTCGGGCACAGGCGCAGCTGGGTCTATCGCTTTTGCCGAAACCTGCTTGGGATCTCCGAGGACAGCTCCGGGAATCGCACCTTCACTGCCATAGTTCCACACCGCACGCTTTGGTTGCTTCTTGATGTCTTTGAAGACCTCTTTCAAAGCGTTCTCGTCAAGAGTCTCTTCTTCGAGCAACCGCAGAGCCAAGTTGTCAAGAATCTCGCGGTTCTCCGTGAGAATCGTCCATGCCTCACGCACTGCGTCGTCAAGTAGGCCTCGAACCTGCTCATCGATTCGGGTCGCCAGATCGTCAGACATCGGCGCACCCTGCCCCCTGCCCATCTCGCGGCCCACAAACGGATCGGTGTCTTTCGAACCAAGCTTCACGGTTCCGACCGCATCGGTCATTCCGTAGTCGGTCACCATCGCGCGGGCGGTCGCTGTCGCTTTCTCGATGTCGTTCGAGGCGCCAGTCGAGGGATCGCGGAAAACGACCTCCTCAGCCACCCTGCCGCCCATCGCGTAGACCAGATCGTCAAGTAGCTGGTTGCGGGTCTTCGAGTAGCGGTCCTCACTCGGCATGACCATTGTGTATCCAAGCGCCCGTCCACGGGGAAGAATCGTCACCTTTGTGACCGGGTCGGTGTACTGCAGCGCAGCGGCACACAACGCGTGACCACCCTCGTGATACGCCGTTACAGCCTTATCGTGCTCGTTCATTACGCGCGTGCGTTTCTGAGGGCCGGCGATGACACGGTCAACTGCCTCGTCGATCGCCCTGTTATCGATCAGATCAGCATCGGAACGGGCGGTCAGAAGCGCGGCCTCGTTCAACACGTTTGCCAAATCCGCACCCGTGAAACCGGGGGTGCGCTTTGCGATCTGCTTCAGATCAACGTCCGGGGTAAGAGGCTTCCCCTTCGCGTGAACCTCAAGAATCTTGTGGCGACCCTTCATGTCCGGGGCCTCTACCGCAATCTGCCGATCAAAACGTCCCGGGCGTAGAAGCGCTGGATCGAGGATGTCAGGACGGTTGGTCGCAGCAATCATGATGACGTTGGTGCGCTCGTCGAAACCATCGAGCTCAACCAGCATTTGGTTCAGGGTTTGTTCCCGCTCGTCATTACCGCCGCCGATTCCCGATCCGCGGTGACGACCGATGGCGTCGATCTCATCGACGAAAATAATCGCGGGCGCAGCCTTGCGGGCCTTGTCAAACAGGTCGCGAACACGCGAGGCACCAACACCAACGTAAAGCTCCATGAACTCCGAGCCTGAGATCGAGAAGAAGGGAACCTTAGCCTCACCCGCGACTGCTTTGGCAAGTAGCGTCTTACCGGTGCCAGGGGGACCGTAAAGAAGTACGCCCTTCGGAATCTTGGCTCCGACGGAAGTGAACTTAGCGGGTTCAACCAGGAACTCCCGAATCTCGTCGAGCTCCTCGACAGCCTCATCCTCACCGGCCACATCCGCGAAGGTGACCTGCGGGTTCTCCTCATTGAACTGCTTGGCCTTAGATGAGCTGAAGCCGCCCATCATCTTCGAACCGGCAGTACGCGACATCAGCCACCAGAATCCACCGAGTAGCAGCATCATGGGGAGCAGTAGCTGAAGCATCGACCCGAGGACGCTAGTCTGCGGATACAGAGCGTTGTACCCCTCGGCCGGAGTTGCCTTATCCAGAAGCCCCAGGACCTCTTCAGACTGGGTTCGAGCATAGGTAAATGAGACGTTGCGCCCGAGCTCCTTCTCGGGGTCCATTGGCCCCGTGCTCGCATGTGTGTACGGCTCGGTCAGAACCAGATTGACCTGCTGGCTTCCATCGTTGACGATGGCGCTGGTGATTTTCTCTTCTCGAAGGATATCCAGGCCCTCTGAGGTGATCACCGTTGCCGGCTGGAACATTCTCCAGACCATCCACGTGATGATCAGAAGTGCCAGTAGCGGTACGACTATGAACGGCCAGGTCTTGTTGCCTTCGCCCCTAACCGACTTCTTGCTCTTTTCTTCGCTCACTTACTCGCCGTCCTCGGACTCATAGACGTGGCGTGCCAGGGTGCCGACGAATGGGAGGTTCCGGTACGCCTCGGCGTAGTCCAGACCGTACCCAATAACGAACTCATTGGGGATATCGAACCCCAGGTACTTCACCTCAACCGGAACCTTCACCGCTTCGGGCTTGCGAAGTAGCGTCATCACCTCAACCGATTTCGCTCCGCGCGCCTCAAGGTTCTCTTTGAGCCAGGAAAGAGTGAGGCCGGAGTCCAAGATGTCTTCAACAATCAGGACGTTACGCCCGTGAACATCTGAGTCCAGATCCTTGAGGATTCGAACAACACCGGAGGATTTGGTGCCCGAACCGTAGCTAGAGACCGCCATCCAGTCGATCTCGACAATTCGGTGCAGCTTACGGGACAGGTCAACCATCAGTGGAGCCGCTCCCCGGAGGACACCGACTAACAGCAGGTCTTCATCGCCGTAGTCTGCGTCGATCTGCGCAGCCAACTCGGTGAGCCTCACGTCGATCTCTTCCTCACTAAGAAGAACCTTTTCGAGATCTGCTCCCATGTCTTTCGCGTCCATACCCGTCCGTTCCCGTACAGCTTTGGCGTATGCCAGTGACCAGACTAGATTGCCACACTTCGTCGTTGCTGTAGCCGTGAGATCATCGTTTTCCACTCACCGCTAAACCAGTGCTTCTCTTGATTTGCAGGCTTCCGCCCACCCTCGTCGCCACAAAACCTCCCGGCAACTCTGCAACACGCCCGTCACCCGCTGCGTTCTTCGCACTTTCCACCAGCTGCTCGAGTGCCCTTACCTGGTGAAGATTCAGCGCGGGGACGCGGGCGAGGGTCGCCGCCTGCAACAGCACCCTTGTCCTCACCGCTGAGGGGAGCCCGGTCAGCACCTCAAGTGGAACGGAGATCTCCTCACCCTCGGTCGTCAGATGCCCCGAGATGATCCTCTCGGCCCACTCTTCCAGTGCCGAGTTGTCCAGCCGAACTAGCTCTGCCGTCCTTGCCAGAGCCGGAACCGGATCCTGGCCGAGAGCCGCCGCGAGCGCTGGCAACACCGATCCTCTTACTGCCGCACGAGGTAGCGGTTCCCCCGACTTGGTCTGCCATGGCCCGTCCATACGGTTCGTCGGATCCTCGACCACCTTCAGTGACAGAGCACTGCAGAATGCTTCCGTGTCACTGCGCCGCAGGAACAGCAGGGGGCGGACTCTAGCAATACTTGGGCTTTCGCCTAGTTCGTCAAG
>JBATQJ010000022.1:0-4762 GCA_049291975.1 Scrofimicrobium sp. | reverse complement strand
CACCTAGGGTGCGCAACCGAAGAATCTCTGAGTCAACGTGCCAGATTTGCGCCAGGTCATTCGACGAACGAGTTGATCAGGCGACGCGACTCTCAGGTTGTTGGCGACTGCTCACCGCCCACCTCCGGCCCCGCCTTCGTCACATCCAGCGCGATAATCCGGTTGCCCTGCACTGCGGCCACCTCGATCCGGGTGCCTGCCACCTCCAGCCCGTCTCCCACTTCGGCGAGGCGACCGAGCCTCTCTATTAGGTAGCCGGCGGCAGTCTCATAGTTTCCATCCTCAAGCTCAACGCCGGTTACTTCTTGAAATTCTTCGATCGTGAGCCCCGCGTTAACCCGAAGGACACCTTCACTGGTTCTCATGAAGAGAGGCGCATTCGGATCGTACTCGTCATGAATCTCCCCGACCAGCTCCTCGACCAAGTCTTCAAGGGTGACGATGCCGTCCGTGCCGCCGTACTCATCAACAACGACGGCAATGTGCATTCCCTCCGCCCGCATTTGCGTCAGTACCGGGAGCACGTGATTGGTTGCCGGAAGCAGCAAGACTTCTCGCATCAGATCGCTGACGCGCAGCCCCTCGTCCGCCCCTAAGAGATCACGCACGTGCAGGAATCCAAGAACGTCATCGAAGTTTGTCCCCACAACCGGGTAGCGGGAATAAGGCGCATTCAGGATGATCTCGCGCGCTTCCCCGGCCGTGAGGTCCGCCGGCATAAATGTCACGCCTGGACGAGGCGTCATGACCTCCTGAAGTGTCCGATCCCCCGTGTCCATCACGTCGGTGAGGATCCGCCGCTCGTCGGGGCTAAGAGACTGGTGGCCTGCAACGATAGTACGGAGTTCTTCCTCGCTCATTTCTTCGCCGCGAGCTTCCGGGTCACCGCCGAGCAGGCGCACAACTCCGTTCGTTGAAACAGAGAGCAGCCAGACGACGGGCCGCATGAGCCGCGCAAAGTAGTCGAGAGGCGGCCCCAGCAACTTAGCAACCTTCTCCGTGTACTGGAGAGCGATTCGTTTCGGAACCAACTCACCAAAGACCAGCGAAAGATAGGCGATGAAGAGGGTTAGCAAGACGAGAGCGACGGTGGAGGCGACGGACTCGGACATGCCAATCCGCACCAACAGTGGCGCAAAGTCCGGGGCCAGGGTCGCCGCACCGAACGCCGCGGAAAGAAAGCCCATAACCGTAACCCCGATTTGAACTGCAGAAAGGAACCGGTTCGGATCCCGAGCAAGGGATGCTGTTCGAGCCGCGCGTCCTCCTTCGCTCTCCATACGGTCTATCTGGCCTTGGCGTAGCGACACCAGGGCCAGTTCGGTAGCGGCGAAAACTCCACCGATCAGGACAAAGACAACGACCAGAAGCAAGTTAAGCCAAGTGTCCTGATCCATCAGGTGCTCCGGCCCGTAGGTAGTTGGAAGAGGGCGGCACTTCTGTCATCGTCCATGCAATCCAGTGAATCGGGACTCCGCTACTACGTCAAGAAAATGCATTGACATTGACTCGTGGACAATTACTGTCGCGCCGAAGGCCGCAGTGCCCTAATCTTTGTGACATGAGCGACATGAGCATTCCTCCCACGACAAAGCTGTCCAACCGAGCGTACGAGGCCGAACTGCTCCGCCTGCAAGGTGAGTTGGTAAAGCTGCAGCGCTGGGTCAAGCAAAACGGCGAGCGCGTAGTCATCATCTTCGAGGGCCGGGACGCCGCCGGCAAGGGCGGAACCATCAAACGCATCACCGAGTACCTTTCGCCTCGCGTCGCCCGGGTAGCGGCCCTACCCGCACCCACTGAACGCGAGGAAACTCAGTGGTACTTCCAGCGCTACATCGATCATCTTCCCGCGGCAGGAGAGATCGTCTTGTTTGACCGCTCCTGGTATAACCGGGCGGGAGTCGAAAAAGTAATGGGCTTCTGCACCCCCAGGGAGAGCATGCTGTTCATGCGCCAGTGCCCTATCTTCGAACAAATGTTGATCGAGGATGGCATCCACCTTCGCAAATACTGGTTCTCGGTCTCGGACAAGATGCAGTACAAACGCTTCAAGAAGCGCCTGGATGACCCGCTTCGGCAATGGAAACTTTCGCCCATGGACCTTGAGTCGATCACCCGGTGGGAAGAGTACTCGCGCGCCAAAGACGAAATGATGGTCCACACTGACACCCCGACTTCGCCGTGGTATCACGTGCACTCAGACTCGAAGAAGGCCGCGCGACTCAACATGATTCACCATCTGCTGGATTCGCTGCCGTACGAGGAACTGCCCGCACCCGATCCGATCATCATGCCGGAGCGCCCTGAAGGGTTTGGTTATCGCAGGCCCTCGGTGTCGGTGTCGAACTACGTTGCCGACTACGCCGCGACCATTGGAAAGCCCGCGCCCGGGACCCCGCTCCACGACACGGAGGACTAGACCCTCCCACCCAAACGCTCAGCAGTCCTCCCTTCAAAACGTATCGATAACGCCTGGAACTAACTCTGCTCGGCCGCCCAGGCCGCGAGTCCCTTGTCCTCCGGGAGCCTTGCGTACAGCGTCGCCTGGAGTGCGTGGTAGAGGTCAGCCTTCCCGGGCCAGGTGAACACCACCGGCTCATTGTCCTCACCCAGTTCGGGGAACCAACCTCCGTTAACATGGTCAATCAGGTTCTGATCCGTCCACTCCCAGAGGTCCACGTATGTTTGCGCATAACTTGGATCATTGATCTCCTCGGCCAGATACCGAGCAGCGCCGATCGCTTCGGCCGTTTCCCAGAAGTACTTCTCACGAACCACGGGTGTTCCGTCCCAGTCCACGGTGTAGCAGAAGCCGCCGTCGGGCATCCATCCGTCCTTGAAAGCTCCCCTAAACAAGTTGGTTGCCGCCGCAATCATCCACGGTTCGTCCACCCCGAACCCGCGGAGTTGGAGGATCAGCTTGGACCACTCGAGCCAGTGCCCGGGTTGCGAACCATACGGCCGGAAGGGGTGACGGGGTTCGTCCCTATTGAAGTCGAGAGCCGGCTCCCACTGGTCATCGAAGTGTTCGGGAAGTCGCCAAGCCCCCTCTTCGGGCGAAGCAGCGCGCCCAGCAATGAACGTTGCAATCCTCTTGGCGCGTTCGAGGAATACTGGATTCCCGGAAGCCTCGTACGCAGCAAGGTACGCCTCGGTTAGGTGCATATTGGCGTTTTGGCCCCGGTAGGCATCGAGTTCAGTGAAGGTGCGGTCGTAGCCCTCAACGCAGCGTCCCTCCTCCTCGCGCCAATATCGTTCAACGGTGTCCACTGCCCGCTCGAATAGTTCGGGCGCACGGTCGAATCCAGCAATCAGAGCGGACGAAGCCGCTAGAAGCATTTGCGCCTGCCCGTAGAGTTCTTTCCGGTCCGAAGGATTGGCCCCGCCGACCGTGGCGTAGAAACCGCCGTTCTCGGAGTCCCAGCCGTCGCCATCAACGTAAAAATCGAGTCCGTGCTCGACTATTTCGGCCGCCCCTGGACGACCAAGCATGTGAGCTAAGGAGAAGCAGTGGAGCATGCGCGCGCCGAGCCAGAGCTGTGCTCCCTCCTCTTCCATCTGCTGGCCTACGTTATCGAGGTACGCGTACCCGCCAGTCTCCAGCCGAACGTTCGGCTGATAGAAGTCAAGGAGCGCTTCGCGCTGAGCGTCGAGCCAAGCGAGGTGACTCGGGTCCTCAAAGGGGTTCTTGCAATCCCTGTCGCAACCGACAGCAGCTTTCTTGGATGACTGGTCCCCCATGTGGGTCTCCTTCGACAAGCGGTTAACACAACGTTTTACAGGTTGAGTCTAGTGCTAGCGAAGCGGAAGAGGGCCCGCGCCCCGTGTCAGCAAATCCGCCCACAGTTCACCCATCCCAAGAGATAAGGTGCAGACTCCCACTCCGTGTCTGTGGCCTACCAGTGCTCGGCGGCTTGGACCGTGGGTTCCTATCGGCGGCGTTGACCCAAACATCGGGGTGTACCGCTATCTGACCCGTTTCCGGAACCGTTTCCGAAGGCGCTAGAGTTGATTTGCTATCAGGCTCATTGTGGGTTGAAATTGCGACGGTGCTTTGCCCGATACAGGCACCTCAAGAAAGAAGTTGCTAGGAGACGTTCCATGACAACCGACCTCACGACAAATCTGTGTGGGTTCATTCGCGCAGCCTCAGGTAAGAGTTCTCCGAACTCAACCCCCGCCGAGTTCTGGGAGGGCCTGTCGGCATTTGTCGTCAACAGGATTGCTGATGACTGGGATGCCACCACACGTCGATACCAGCGGGGACGCCAAGAGCACTACTTCTCCGCTGAGTTTCTTGAGGGACGCGCTCTGCTCAATAACCTAGTCAATCTGGGGATGCTCGACGAAGTCGCCGTGGCAGTCAAGGACTGCGGGCAGGATCTATCTGATGTCCTGGAAGCCGAACATGATGCCGCACTCGGCAACGGCGGCCTCGGCCGACTGGCAGCCTGTTTCCTCGATTCCTGCGCAACTCTGGACCTTCCGGTTACCGGTTACGGCATCCTCTACCGATACGGCCTGTTCCGTCAGACCATCGACAATGGTTTCCAGAACGAGCACCCGGACCCTTGGATGGAAGAGGGCTACCCCTTCGTTATCCGCCGCGAAGAACAGGCGAAATACGTCAACTTTGCGGATATGAACGTTCGGGCGATCCCCTACGACATGCCGATCGTTGGATACGGCACCAAGAACGTGAACACCCTGCGTCTTTGGAAATCGGAACCGATTGAAGAGTTCGATTACGACGCGTTCAACT
>JBATQJ010000021.1:0-10226 GCA_049291975.1 Scrofimicrobium sp. | reverse complement strand
GTCCTAGGTCCTACGCTCCGCCCTACGTGATCTCGGCAATCGGTGATCCAGCTCTACTAACCGATTCATTGGACAAAGATGAACGAGTAGCGGACTACCGCTACTACGCGGCGAAGTACCAGATGGGATGGTCGGTAACCTCACTGGAGTCAATGGTTCTTCCTCCGGCAACAGAGATCGGGCTTCAAGGCTTAGCCTCACCCCTTACACCGTAATAGGATTGCCTGCATGTCTTCCCCATACCCCTCGCGCTCCGAAGTACATCGCTCAGGCGCAAGCAACGGGATGCAAAGCGCGCAAAGTCCTGTGCCCGAGCCTCCCGGAGACGGTCATTTCAGACCGACAGGGCGGGTTGCCGCGCCGAAGAAGCCTAAGCGAAGCGCGTGGAGTCTGTCGCTTCAGATTCTGGGCGAACTGATGATGACTGCGGGGGCGGTCTTCCTACTCTTCGTTGTTTGGCAACTGTGGTGGACATCGGTCGAGGTACAGCCCGGGATAAAACAACGCGTGGCGGAGTTTGAGCGTGCGAACCCGGCCACCGAACAGGTCGTTCCCGCTGAGAACCAGCGCACGGATGATCCTCCTGCCGTTGCCCAGGTTCCGTACGGAGAGGTCTTTGGGGTACTCCACGTCCCAAAGTGGGACATGGCGATCCCTATTTCCGAGGGGGTTGGTCTCGACATCCTTGACCTGGGTAACGCGGGGCATTTCCCCGACACACAAATGCCGGGAGAGGTTGGGAACTTCGCCCTAGCCGGACACCGCCGTTCCTACGGAAACAACTTCCGGCAAGTGCACATCATGGAACCCGGTGACCCGATCATCGTCGAGACGGACAAGGCCTTCCTGGTGTATGAGGTGACCGATCATGAAATCGTCTTGCCCGGCCAAACAGAAGTTCTGCTACCCGTTCCAAATGAACCTAGCGCCACCCCGACACAGCGAATAATGACCATGACAACCTGCGACCCCGAGTTTGGGAACTCTCACCGGTTCATTCTGAGGAGCGAACTGAAGTACTGGGTCGCGAAAGAGGACGGCAGACCCCAAGTCCTCGAGGGCGTCAAGTAACCGAGAGGATGAAAGGAACACAGGCATGTACAGCGCACTCTTCCGTCTGTTACCGGGACCCAAGTGGCTCAAGGTAATCCTCGCCGCCCTGGTTGTGCTCGGGGTGATTTTCGTGCTGTTCGAGTATGTCTTCCCGTGGGCTAACGGCTACTTCTTCGACAGCACAGTAAGCTAACCCCTCTGCTGGTTTGCCAATCAGATAGAGGCGAATTCGTCGCTTTCCGCGGGGTGTCGCATCCCTATCTAACTGGTAAATCAGAAGAGTGAGGGAGCGTCCGGGAGGCTAGTCCTTCTTAGTAGTGTCGGTGCCGCTCTGTGGCGGCTCTGGTGTCGGCTCCGGCCCCTTAGATATTCCCAGGGTAATCGTGGAACCCTGTGGGACAACAGAGTCAGTCGGATTCATCCAGATCACATTGCCCAGAGCAATCGTGGCACTGTAACCACCGTCCTGGCGAAGCACAGTAAGGCCTCGCTGTTCGAGGATCTGCGTTGCATTCGCTTCGGTCCAGTCGACGACGTTAGGGATCGCAACATTTCCAGAGGAGATGTAAAGGTTGATCTTGTAGCCACGAGGTTGGGTAGACCCGGACGCAGGATCCGTTCGGATGACCGTGTCGGCTGGTACTGTCTCGCTGTCCTCGACGAGTTCTTCACCGACAGTAAAACCAGCTTTTTCTAGGGCCTCGCGTGCGGTCGCCCTGTTCTGGCCCGACACGTCGGGAACTTGGAGACTGGCCGGTCCTGCCGAGAGGTAGACGTGCACCTCAGAACCTACGACCAGTTCTGTCCCCTCTTCAGGATCTACCTCAGCAACGTGGCCCTTTTCAACGGTGTCGGAATCCCGGGTCTCTTCCTCAAGGACATAAACCAGTCCGACAGCTTCGATCTCCCTCTTCGCCTCCGCTTGCGTGGAGTTCACGATCCCGCTTGGCACATATGTCGTCTCGGACTGCGCCACCTCGTTGTTATCTCCGCTATGGAGGAATGTCCAGACCACCGCACCAACCATCGCTGCGGCCAGCAAAATGAGTAGCCAAGTCCAGATTACTGATGCACGAAACTTTTTCTTCTTGGCCGGTGCCTGAACCGGGATTGAGCCGGTAGTCATGGTGGAGGACATCCCGTTACCGGTCATGGTGTTGGCCCGCGTCGGACCGTTGTAGACCATGGTTTCGCCGCCGCTCATTGGACTTTGGAGCACCTGCGTTGCCGAGGTGGAATCCGGTGCCACCCACGCGCCAATTGGTGGAGCCGAAATTGGAAGTCCCTCAGCGGCCCGCGAAAGGTCTACGGCCATGTCAGCTGCACTCGCATAACGCTGATCGGGATTCTTCGCCAGAGCCTTCATCACCACCCGGTCGAGGCTAGCGGGAACGTCCGTCGCAATGGACGAGGGAACAGGAGGTAGTTCAGACACGTGCTGGTATGCCAGCGACACAGCGCTATCACCGGCAAACGGGGCACGCCCGGTCAATAGTTCGAACAGAACACAGCCGGCGGAGTACACGTCGGAACGCTCGTCAATGCGTTCACCGCGAGCCTGCTCAGGGGAAAGATAAAGCGCCGTGCCAACAACGGCGTTGGCAGACGTCATCGTTGCCTGTGAGTCTGTCAGGGCTCGGGCGATACCGAAGTCCATTACCTTCACCTTGCCGGTGTTGGTCAGCATTACGTTGCCGGGCTTGATGTCGCGGTGAACCAGGCCCGCGCCGTGAGCGTATTCAAGCGCTGAGAGGACACCCTCGGTAATCTCTACCGCTTCAGGAATCGGCACCGGAGTTCCGTCGGAAAGTAGTTCCTTGACGGTGTGTCCCTCGACGTACTCCATGACGATGTATGGCACCATCACGGTCTTGCCGTCTGGGCCTCGTGCCGGCTCTTCACCGGTGTCGTAGACGGCGACGATGTTTGGGTGGTTCAGTGAGGCTGCAGCCTGAGCTTCCCTGCGGAAACGCGTCTGGAAGATGGCGTCGCGAGCCAGATCAACACGGAGCATCTTGATGGCGACGAGGCGCGATAGCCTTGTGTCTCGCCCTAAGTGCACAGTCGCCATCCCGCCGCGCCCAATAAGCGAGCGGACCTCGTACCTGCCGCCTAGCAGCCTAGCGCTGGAATCAACCATGTCTGAACCTCCGTTGAGCTCACCGCTTGCGCGGCCCTGAGTTCTAGTGCGACGTCCACTGATCCGTGACCGCGCACCATTGCAATAAGTATGAGGATCACCGTCAGGATAACCAATGCGCCGATGAGCCACATTCCGACCCGAGATGAAATGGGCGAGTCTTGATCCTGGCCGTGGGAGTCCGACGAGTTATCCTCCGAGTGCCGGACAACCCTGGTCCCTCTCACCGAAGGAGCGGGGGGCTCACCCATCACGACGCCGGTTACCGGGTGCCACTGATGAGAAACCGGTCCCGCCGGTGTTGGTGCCGGTGGAAGCTTGGTCACAAACTCGGAAGCCTTCTTCTGACCTGGCGCCATCCTGGGAGCCTGTGTGGGCGTAACGGCGGGTGCCCCCTCGTCCGTCTTCTGCGTCAGCGGTGGGAGCGGAACGGGAGAAGTGGTCGCGTTCAACTCGGACGCCACGCGAGTCAGCGTCCGGATCAATGCTGCGCCCGATTGGGGTCGGTCCTCCGGCTTCTTCGCCAGCAGATCGTAGACCACCTGCTGCATCAGTTCGGGCACGTCTGAGGGGAGTGCGGGAACCTCGTCCTTCACGTGCGACATGGCGATCTCGACGGCCGACTTACCGGTGAAGGGACGCCTTCCTGCCAGCGCCTCATACGCGATCACTCCGAGCGCGTATAGATCGCCCAATGACGTTGCGTCTTCACCGAGCGCCTGCTCGGGAGCCAAGTACTGGGCGGTGCCCATCACCATCCCGACCGCAGTCAGGTTCGCCTGTCCCTCAGCGAATGAAATCCCGAAGTCAGTCAGTTTCACAACCCCGTCGGGGCGAATCATGATGTTGGCAGGCTTAATGTCACGGTGAACCACTCCCGCTGCCGCTGAAGCATCGAGAGCGTAGGCACTCTGGGCAAGAATCGGGATCAACTGCCCGGCCGAAAGTCGTTTTCCATCGCCCACGTAGTCGGTCAGCGGGTGTCCGTCAATCAGTTCCATGACAATCCAGCCCTGGCCCTCATCCTCACCAGAGTCTAGGACCGCCGCGATGTTGGGATGCCGGGCACGAAGCGTGTTGCTAGCTTCTAGTCGCAGCCGTGAAAGGGAGATCACTTCTCCCCTAAGCTCGGGGCGGAGTACTTTGGCGGCGACCATCATTCCGGTTCGCTGATCGCGCACGCGCCACACCTCTCCCATACCGCCTTTGGCGATACGGCTCACTAGTGTGTACCTACCCCCCAGCGTGCGCCCCGCACGGATTCCTCGTGCCTGCGGAACCGAACCATTGCTCATTGCAGTCCCACCTCTAATAGACGTGCGGCGATAGGCGCCGCGGCGCTCGCACCGAAGATCGGGTCGTCGCCCGCGCGGCCCTCAACCACGACTGCAACGGCGATCTGCGGATTGTCGGCCGGAGCGAAGGCAACGGTTAGCGCATTCGTTAGCTCGTTGTTCTCTCCGACTTCAGCTGTTCCAGTCTTTGCAGCAACCTGGATCCCCTCGACGGCCGCGCCCGCAGCAGAGCCATAGGGTAACGAAACCGCCCCGACCATCATCTGCTTGATTTCCTCAGCAATAGCGGCCGTGACGGGGTTGCCCATCACCTGAGGTGCGGTGGTGCTGACGACCTGGTTGTCCGCGTCGACGACCGACTGAACCAGATAGGGGTGCATCATTACCCCTCCGTTTGCGATTGCGGCGACCACCATCGCCATTTCCATCGGGGTCATCTGGACCTCGAACTGCCCGAATGAGCTCAGCGCCAGTTGGGCCGGGTCCGGATTCTCGGGGAAGACTGACGGAGTTACCGTCAGAGGAATCTTTATGGTCTCACCAAAACCGAAACGCTTAGTGACATCTTGTAATGCTCCGGCTGGAAGGTTCTGGGAGGCCAACACGAAGGTGGTGTTGCAGGATCGAGCAAATGCCTCAGAAAGGGACACCAAACCACTTCCACAGTCCAGCTGGTCGTAGTTGTAGACCGTTGTCTCAGTTCCTGGAAGCAGGACATTCTGCGGCGACTCAAGCTCGGTCGAGGGAGTGATCCCGCTCTCTAACATGGCGATACTGGTGAGGATCTTGAACGTTGACCCAGGGGCATACCTGTTCGAGGCGATCGCGCGATTATCCAGTGGCCGCGACGAGTCGCCTTCGAGCGCAACCGCAGCGGCCTCGGCAGCAGCTTGGTCATTGGAAGCAAGTTGGTTCGGGTCGAACGTGGGCGACGAGTACAGAGTGAGAACCGCGCCGGTCGTCACATCCAGGGCGACGACAGCGCCGCTTCGATCCCCCAGCATCTCTGCTGCAACCTGCTGCATTTCTGGGTCGACAGTCAGTTGCACACCGCCGCCCTGCCTGGGATTGCCAGCGATGAGATTACGCAGCCTCTGCCAAAGCAGTTGAGAGGTACTTCCCTCAAGCACTTCGTTCTCAGCCGCCTCGATTCCCGTTGCTGACTGGCTCATCGCAGCGAAGTACCCGGTAACTGAGGCATACAGGGGTCCGGAGGGGTAGACGCGCTGGAACAGCGTGTCCCCCTCCTGCTTCTCGGAATAGGCGACCGGAGACTCAGCCACAATGATCGGACCGCGGTCGCGTTCAGCCGACTGGAGGTAGCGTCTGGCGTTACGCTGGTCGGAAACCAGCGCGGGTGCATAGACGAACTGCACCGCAGTAATGGCGATCCCGAGGACCATGAACATTGCGAAGGTCACGACCACTAGGCGTCTGATCTGAGCGTTCAAGACTGGCCCTCCGCTTCTCTCGAAGAGGACGCCTTAGGTCCGGGTGACGATAGCAGGGGAAAAACGCCGGTGTCCGGGACCGTCTTCTCCTCTTGCACCGCGTCTGCCCACACCTGTGGTCTTGGTGCTGGACGTCTCGCGGCGTCCGATATCCGCAAAAGTAGCGCGACGATCACCCAGGAAGAGAGCATCGAGCTTCCTCCCTGAGCCAGGAACGGCGCTGTTAGACCCGTGAGCGGAATAACCCGAGTGATTCCCCCAAGGACGACGAAGACCTGGATCGCAATAGAGAATGACAGCCCCACCGCCAGTAGCTTGCCGAAGCCGTCGCGAGTTCCGAGGGCCGCGCGGAAACCTCGTTCGACTAATAGCAGGTAGAGAAGCAGAATGGCCATCAGGCCGAACAGACCCAGTTCTTCCCCAAGTGAGGCGAGGATAAAGTCGGATTCCGCGAGCGGAACCAACCACGGGTATCCTCGTCCCCAGCCGGTTCCCAGCAAGCCGCCGTTGGCCATCCCAAACAGTCCTTGGACCACCTGATATGAGCCGCCTTGTGCGCCATATACCTCCGGACTCATCGCGTCAATCCAGATAACGAAGCGTCGCTGAACGTGCGGAAACATTTTGACCGCAAGGACGACGGCGGGAATGAAAAGTAGCGCACCGATTGCCAACCACGAAACCCGGTTGGTTGCCACGTAAAGCATCGCGACAAACATTCCGAAGAATAGGAGCGATGTGCCAAGGTCCTTTTGAAGAACCAGGATTGCGATACCAAGGAGCCAGACAACCAAGATTGGCCCCAGGTCGCGGAAGCGGGGAAACCTCATTCCAAGGATCTTTGGTCCGCCGACCGAGAGTTTGTCACGATTACTGACCAGGTACCCCGCGAAGAAAATCGCCAGCGTGACCTTGACGAACTCGGCCGGTTGGAACTGGAAGCCGAAGATTCGCACCCAGACGCGAGCTCCGAAGATCTCAACACCGATACCAGGAATCATCGGAAGAATCAGCAGAACAAGCGAGATGATCATGAAAGTGTATGTGTACCTGCGAAGCACCCTGTGGTCACGAAGAACCAGAAGAATCAGTGCCGCAAGGGCCAGGCCCGCGATGGCAAACACCATCTGCTTCAAGCCTGTGGTCCGGGTGCCGTTCAACTCGTACGACATGTCGAGGCGTCTGATCATCGCCAGTCCCAGGCCGGTTAGCGTAACTGCTATCGGCAAAATGACCGGGTCGGCGTAGGGGGCAGTGAGGTGAACGACCACCTCGGCTGCAATCGCCAATCCGACGAACAGTGCCACATAGACCGCGAGGTTTTGAGGAATCGTACCGGTTCGACTAACGCTGGTTAGCACATAGGCACTGATGCCGATGGACACTGCCAGCAGCATCAGAATCATTTCGAGGAACCGGCGGGGCCGGGCGCCTGAGACTTGAACCGTAGCCATCAGTCGGGCCCCGAATCGGTGCCCGACTGCACTGCGTCGGCCCCTGACTGGCCCGACTCGGCGAGCGTCGTCGCAGCGACGCCTGAGGAAGCGTTGTCCTCGATCACCCTGCCGCTCAACTCAAGGAGATAGGCGTCTATCTCTTCCCTGGAGGACCGAATGACGGGGTCCTGAAGCCTCTTCTGGTCAATCGCCGGGAGCGAATCGAGTCTAATAGGCGAGACCTCGATTGGCCTCGAAATCTCCAAGGGGCCAAGATTCTGCGGAATCCCCTGATAGATCACTATCTGCTGGTCTGTTGCCTGAACGTAGTACTGGCCGTTGATCCATCGGTTCACCTCGTACGTCGCGCCCACCAGTGCGGCGAGGGCAATGAGGATAACAACCAGCCATACGAAACGGCGGCGTCTGCCGCGAGGATGCTCATCGGGCTCCTCTCCCCCGTCTCGGACTGGCTGTTTGACCAGCGCTGCGGCGCGGCCAGCCGCCCCGTCGGTCCCCTTGGTTGGCGCGTGCCTGGTGACAGCTGCAGCACCGACGATTTCCGGCACTTGTGAAGCCTTAGAGCCAACTTGGACCACATCAGCCAAGACGACAGTTATGTTGTCAGGACCACCGGCTCGAAGGGCGTACGTGACTAGTTCATCAGCACACTCATCCAGGTCCTCAATGGTAGAGAGAGTGTTCGCGATGGTCTCGTCTGAGACGACACCCGAAAGCCCATCGGAGCAGAGGAGCCAGCGATCACCCTCGACCGCCTCACGCACGGTGGCGTCGGATACTACCGGGCCGGGAGTGTCTCCGAGAACGTTCATCACAACGTTGCGTTTGGGATGGGTCTCAGCTTGCTTGGGGGTGATTTGCCCGGTGTCGATCAGGTACTGGACGAGGGACTGGTCGGACGTAACCTGCACCAGGTTCTCCTCGCGCAACAGGTACGCGCGCGAGTCTCCGATATGGACCATCGCCAACTTGTTCTCCGACCGGAGGATCGCGGTACAAGTCGTCCCAAGTCCGCGCAGACGCTCATTCTCTTCGGTCCGTTCAATGAGTTCGTCATGCGCGTCCTGCAGAGCGTCCGAAAGGTTGGTGAGCAACTGATCAGACGGTCCGGGAGCATCGTCAAGGGGGGCAAGGTGGGCGACAACGACGGACGAGGCAACGTCCCCTCCAGCGGCTCCGCCCATTCCGTCCGCGACCACCAGCAACCTGGACCCCGCATATCCGGAGTCCTGGTTGTTCTTTCGGATCAGCCCGACGTCTGAGCGAATAGCGAAGTGGAATTCGACGGCCACTAGTTCACCAGTTCGAACGTGGTTTGGCCGATTCTCGCTGCTGTGCCGACGGGAAGAACCCGGATATCGACTACCCTTTCGTCATCAACGAATGTTCCGTTTGTGGAACCCAGATCAGCGATTGCCCATTGGCCGTTAACGTTTCGCAGTTCGGCGTGTCTGGAGGAGGCGTAGGGGTCCTCTAATACCAGAGTGGAAGAGGGCGAGCGACCCACGGTAATCGGCTGAGTGCCAAGAGGAATGAGGGTCCCCTCAAGCGGGCCACCAGTAATCAGCAGACGCGTGGGAGCATTTGAACTACCGTCGCGTCTATCGCCTGTGCGCTTACCGCTCCTTGTGGCTCTGCCCGAACCGCGCGAGGTGACGACGGTCCCGAAGATGTCGCGCTTCAGGGTGGAGACCACACCAAAGACCATCAACCACAACAGGATCAGGAATCCTATGCGGAAGATGGTGAACGCGAGATCACTTGTCAAGGCGGTCTATTCCTCCGGGTGGGTCCAGAACAGGATGCGAGTGCGGCCGATGGTGATTTGGTTGCCGTCTAGCAGGGTGGCAGCCTCAACCCTGTGGCCTTCGACAAACGTCCCGTTCGTTGAGCCTAGATCAGTAAGTATCACCCCGTCGGGAGTAATTCGGAACTCCACGTGTTTCCGGGAGACTCCGCTGTCGTCAACCGTTATGTCCGCCTGGGAAGAACGACCGATAGTCGTAACGGGTTTTGTGAGCAGCCACTTCTCTCCGCCGACGTCAATGATGGGATGCGAGGGCGAGGCAGCAGCAGCGAAACCCGGGGCGACATCCCCCGCCTTCTTGGTTGCAATAACCTCAAGCATTCCCGTGGTCTCTTGCGGATCAGAAACGAAGTCAACGTTCACGGGACCAAGTAGCATGTATTGCTGGTTGGCGGCATGCTGAGTCGCATCCGCTTCAAGCTCGCTAGTGATTTGGTCAGTTCCGGAGTCTTCGAGTGCCTGATAGTCGGTTGGATTTACTAGAATCTGGAACCGGTTGGGCGCGACGGCGGCAACGGCCTGGTCCGGATGCTCCTCGGCCGCATCATCCATGGCTCGTCTAATCGCGGACGAAATGTCGACGGGCTTCAGGCCCGAGCGAAACACTTTGGAGAAGACAGAATTGACACCTTTCTCGACGGCGGTTTCGAAGCGGTCCATCATTCCCATTGCCTTCACCTCCCTATCTCACCACATGAGCCAATGAGTCCTCGGATACCTAACGTCACAGTTTAGTGGGTTCGTGCGGTCAGAGACCTAATAAAGGGAGCGCCGCTCGACTTACGACTCCTCCGACGCCGCCCCTTAGAAGCGTGACAGGAAAGCTAGTGACACATTAGGATCGAGCCCTCTTTCCCGGAGGCATCCAAAACGTGATATTCGCCGGAGTCGCTGATTGGTTTCTTTCTTGCGTACTTCGCCCGGTATAGTGTTTCATCGTCACGTACGAAAGGCTTCGGAAACGAATCCCGAGTACTACCACTGCTCAAGTGGCGGAATAGGCAGACGCGCACGGTTCAGGTC
>JBATQJ010000020.1:0-2754 GCA_049291975.1 Scrofimicrobium sp. | reverse complement strand
CCCTTGCCGTTACCTGAGGCAACCCCAAGATCAGCCTCACGTGCTTCTCCCGGCCCGTTGACCACGCAACCCATCACGGCCACGCGCAGAGGGACAGTCAGATCCTTCAGTCCTTCAGTCACTTCCTCAGCCAATGTATAGACGTCGACCTGAGCCCTACCGCATGAGGGGCACGAAACAATCTCAAGAGTGCGTTCACGCAGGCCCATTGACTGCAGAATCTGAAGTCCGACCTTAACCTCTTCAACAGGAGGGGCCGAAAGCGACACACGAATTGTGTCGCCAATTCCTTCACGAAGTAGCGCTCCGAATGCGGTGGCCGACTTGATTGTCCCCTGGAACGCAGGTCCTGCTTCGGTGACTCCCAAGTGCAGCGGCCAGTCCCCCGCTTCCGAGAGGATCTCATACGCGCGGATCATCGTGACCGGATCATGGTGCTTCACCGAGATCTTGAAATCGTGGAAGTCATGTTCCTCGAACAGCGAAGCCTCCCAGATCGCGGACTCTGCGAGCGCCTCCGGGGTGGCTCCCCCGTACTTGGCGTACATCCGTCGATCCAGTGAACCAGCGTTAACGCCGATGCGGAGCGAGGTTCCATGATCCTTGGCAACCTTAGTAATCTCGGCAATCTGGTCATCAAACTTACGAATGTTCCCCGGGTTTACGCGAACTGCACCGCAACCTGCCTCAATCGCCTGAAAAACGTAGCGCGGCTGGAAGTGAATGTCCGCGATGACGGGGATCGTCGACTGGCGAGCAATAATCGGGAGGGCTTCGGCGTCCTTATCCGTCGGGCAGGCAACACGAACGATGTCGCAACCCGCGGCCGTCAACTCGGCAATCTGCTGAAGCGTTGCGCCGATGTCATGGGTCTTCGTCGTTGTCATCGACTGGACGCTGATTGGACTTCCTCCACCAACGGGGACGTCACCCACGTGGATCAGTCGGGTCTTCCGACGGTTAAAGGGGTCGTCCTTCACCGCTGGCATTCCTAGAGCGATAGCTTGAGTCACTGTTCCATTATCCCCCCGGTCCCGCGGAGCGGGACACGGCATTAGTCACCCTCAGAGGATGGTTACCGGATTCACGATGTCAGCAAAAACGAGAATCACCGTCATCGCGATTAGAGCGACAAACACGCCATACGTCAGCGGCATGAGACGCGCCGTATCAGCCGGTGGCGGCTTCGGCTTGCCACGTAGTTTTGCGACCGCGTTCTTCACTCCCCCGTATAGTGCGCCGGCGACATGTCCGCCGTCGAGGGGAGGAAGAGGAATGAGGTTGAAGACAAACAGTGCCATGTTTAGTGAGGCGAGCAGGGAGAGCATCATCACTACCCTGTCCAGGAACGAGGGAGCAACCGTGACAGTTCCGCTGGCCGTTGTCTGTTCTTGGCTCAGCGCGTCGGGCGAGGTTATCTGACCGGCAATCCGCGCCACCCCGACTATTGAAACCACCCCATTCGGGTCTCGCTCCTCGCCAGTGACAAAGGATCGCACCATCTCATACAGACTCACTGGAAGTGCGACCACTGCCGCTACCGTGCCGGTGAACTGGGTCCAAACTACCCTGGCGACGTCCGCGAGATTGCCGCGTTCGCGTTGCAGTTGACTCACGATTCCGATTGATCGCGCACCCTGGTCATCAACGTTGGGAACCACTGTAACTTCAAGATTCTGACCATCCGCGCGTTGCAGTTCAGCTACGGCGCCAGATTCCGGGGTCTCTTGGATGAGAGCCCGCAACTGATCCCAAGACTCCACCTCTGTTCCGCCCCAGCTGAGCACCGTGTCTCCCGGCTCAATTCCCGCCTCGGCCGCAGGGCTGGCGGTCTCCTCGTGCACAACACTCTCAATTGTGGTCGAGGGAGCCTGCCAGCCGAACCCAAGCAGAATCGCTGCGATCACCAGGAAGCAAATCACCAGGTTCATCAACGGACCGCCGGTCATTACCACCAGCTTTTGCAGAGTTGTCAACTGGTAGAAGGGCACGCCAGTCGCTCCAGATTGATGTGCTTCTTTGATGTCTGCCTGTGATTGGCGTCGCGCCTCCTCTGCGAGTGTCGGCTTTCCGTTCGCTTTGGTGGTTTTCTCCCCGGGCCTGGTCGGAGGAAACATCCCGACGATGCGCACGTAGCCACCGAGAAGGACTGCCTTTACTCCGTAGGTGGTTCCTTTGTACTTGGTCTTCCAAAGCTGGGGACCGAAACCAATCCAGTACTCGGGGATCGCCGCGCCGAACTTCTTAGCAGGAATCAGGTGCCCCAGTTCATGGAGCGCAACTGAGATGAGCACTCCGAGGATCAGGATGAGCAGTCCGATCAACCACATCAGTGAGAACTCTGTCCCTCAGAAATCAGTTGCTCTGCCCGTTCCACAGCCCAACGCTGTGCTTCCATGATGTCCTCAAGGGAAGGGTCGGTGACTCCATCGTGTTCCTCAACTACGCGGGAGACCGTGTCCACAATGCCGAGCCAACTGAGTCCGCCGGCGAGGAACCGATCAACACACACCTCGTTCGAGGCGTTCATTACCGCAGGATGGGTCTGTGATGTCTCCAGGCAGGTTCTGGCCAAGCTAACCGCCGGGAACGTTGTCTCATCAACCGGTTCAAACGTCCACTCCGTCGGCTTGATCCAATTGAGAGGTGCCCCGACCCCTTCTAGGTGGTTAGGCCAGTCCATGCCAAGGGCAATGGGAACCCGCATGTTTGGGTAGGCCGACTGGGCAACAGTCGATCCGTCATTCCAGGTCA
>JBATQJ010000019.1:0-9333 GCA_049291975.1 Scrofimicrobium sp. | reverse complement strand
GTCGTGCCAAGATTGGTCACGACTCAAGCGGTGAGGTTACGATCGAACTTCAGCCAGGGGTTGAAGTCAGCACCAGACTGTTGCGAGCCATTGCAGACGCGGGAAGTCCGGTCGACACCGTTGAACTCGGTCGTGCAATGAGGGGGCCGGATGGCTTCGTTCCTCGTTCAGCCCTGACAATTGTTCGCAACACGGGGATGGCACTTCCTGGGTTTGAACTAAAGGACTCGCTGATCCTGGGAATCTTCACCCATCCTGCCGGGCAGATCTACCGCGAGTTGGCGGCATCGATAGGTCCGGATGCGGAGCCGATAGTGAGGGCATTTGCAGGTGATAAACGGGCACGCGAACTCTTTCCAGTTCCACCAACTAAGCCGAACCCGTTCGACCGCGACCCGTGGAAAGAGCTTGGCGTCGGGGACCAGGACCCACCAACGCAAGACATCATTGAGGCCGTTGCCCAGGGAGCCTCGGTCGTACTTCCAGCCCGTAGTCCGGGACAGAGCCCGCGTCTAACTGCTTCGGTTGCCGCCGCTCTTGTGGAAGTCGGCAGAAAAGTCCTCATCGTCCTAAACCAAGCAGACGAACATGACCAGCTGATCCAAGCCCTGAAAGATTTCGGCGTTGGTCCGATTGTTGCTGACCTGAGTCCCCTCGGTGACCAAAAGATCATCGAAGGGCGACTGATTGACCTTCTCGCTGTGTCTGAGCCTCCTGCCGAGAATGCACAGATCGCTAGCATGCGCTATGGTCTCACGGCAGCACGCGAGGCGCTCGGGGCATACACAGAGCTTCTGCACACGGAGCTGAGTCCATGGGGAGTATCCCCATACGACGCTCTCCAGGTCCTAACTGACCTCACTTCTCTGCCGGACCCACCAAAGACCAAGATTCGCCTGCCGCTCTCCTCCCTGGTTTCGCTCGCGTCTGACGGGGGTGAGTCGGGAGCGGAACTCCTTGAGCGAGCCTCCGCCCTTGGCCTCTTTAACTCGGACTCCAGCTATGGGGCATGGCAGGGAGTGGCAATTGAGAACTCTGAGGACGTCGGTCCGATCGTCGGTTCGATTGGTCGCCTGGTGAATGAGCTACTCCCCGCTCTTCGTATGCAAATGAGCACCACTACGGCACAGTTTTCTTTAACTCCATCGGTGACGCTGGGACAGTGGGAGACTCAGCTTGGCGTCCTTACCCGAGTTCGTGACTGCCTCGACGTTTTTCGTCCTGATGTGCTGGAACGATCTCCGGCGAACATGGTGGTTGCAACGGCACCTAAGCAGTGGCGTAAGGATCGCAGTATCAGGCTGAAGGGATCTGATCTCCGTAGCCTGCAGCGTCAGGCAAAAGACTCAGTCCGCACCGGTGTTCATGTCGAGGATCTGCACGCGGCACTTATTGACGCGCAAGAGGTCCGACAGCAGTGGAAGCAGATTTCCTCAGACCCTAGTTCCATTCCAACGGTTCCGAATCAACTCCAGGATCTCCTTGACAACTACCGGAGAGTCCAGGATGAACTCGCTGTTATTAGGCCGGTGCTAGAACCTGTTTATGGTGCTTTTGACTCGCTTTCCATCGACGAGCTTTCGGACATTCTCGAAGCGCTGTATCACGATCCTGAAGGTGCGGCTCAGATTCCTGAGCTACTACGTGTGCTGGATAGGCTTGACTCGCTCGGGCTACGCGATCTGGTCGTTGATCTGCGCGAAAGGGGCATTGACGGTAGCGCCCTCAGCCTGGAGTTGGACCTTGCATGGTGGGCCTCAGCGCTCGGCTTCATGCTGGCCGAAGAACCTCGGCTGGGAGGATTTGATCCTGAGGGCCTTGAGGCGCTGCTCGCTACTGCCCGAGATTTGGATAAGGAACAGGTTGCGTCCCTTGGATCGGCGCTGGTCGATCACGCGCTGGCCCGTGCATTCGAAGCTCAGGAACTGTACCCGGATCAGAAGCGTGAACTGCGTGCAGGGCTGTGGAATCAAGAGGGAATGGCAACCCTGTTCGGGTCGGTTAACCTTGCGTCAGATCTTCAGCCAATCATCATTGCTGGACCAGCCCAGGTTCCGATGTTGATCAAGCGGGGTCGCACCATTGACTCTATGATTCTTCTTGACCTTGAAGGACTCGCAGAGGGAGAGGTAGCCCCACTTCTGCCGCGCGGTGATCAAGTTATTGCTGTTCAGGACCCGGCCCGAGCTTTGAATCCCCAGCTATTTGCCGCGATCAGTGACGCGCTTCCGACCCTGGAGGTCCCCGGCGAACAGATCCCGGTTAGCAACATGGTTTCCGAGGTCATCGGCCGACATATGGGTAGCGATGCCTTGGTCACGGTCCCGTCTCCGCGTGCCGCTAAGCCGTTTACGTTCCTTTACATTGATGGACGAGGAATGCCTGCCCCGGGCGTTCACGCAATTGAGACTTCGTCCACTGAGGTCAAGGCGGTCGCCGACCTGATTGAACAACAGTTGGAAGAGTATCCCGGAGATCGTCCCACTGTGGTGGTCTTCTCCGATCGTCATGCAGCGCGAATCGCCACGGAACTGCGTGGACGCAGCAAGACGAACGAGGTTCTCGCGAAGTACCGCGGGGATGACGAGGACTTCAGGAACATTGTTGTCTTCCCCGCCGAACTGACGTCACGCGGCAGCGAGCGTGCGATCGTTTCAGTTGGATTCTCCAAGACGCCACACGGCCGGGTTATCCATGACTTCGGGATTCTCTCAACCGCCGATGGATTAAGGGCCATGGAAGATCTCTCCCTTGGCCTGCGTGGCGACGTAACACTTGTTTCGTCGATCCAGGCTGATGAGATAGACAGGACCAGGCTAAAGAAAGACGGCGAGATCATCCTGTTCAACTTGTTGCACGCGGCAGAGTATGGCACGGCGGACCAACCCGAAATCGAGGCGGACGGGCCCGATTCCCCACCAGAACTGTTGACGGATCTAGCGGAGCGGCTCCATCGAGTGGGGCTGCGAGTCGTTCCGAACTACGGTTCTTCCGCAGGGATGCAGATTCCTCTGGCTATTGGCCATCCAGAGGTTCCAGATGAACTACTGGTCGCCGTCCTCACCGACGACGATGCCTATATCAGCGAGCCATCCCTCCGGGTTCGTGGTCGTCACTGGCCCAGAATGCTCGAAGAACAGGGATGGAAGGTGTATACAGCGCTGTCCATGGCCGTCTTCATTGACCCGAACCGTATCGCTGACGAGATTGTGCAACTGACGCTGGACGCGGTTGATGAGTATTACGCGAGGATCGGTGAACCTCAAACTCCGCGGTCTGCGGCGGCGTTAGGAGTTGTGCTGCCTGGCATGGAAGCCGCCAGTGTTGCAGCGGATGAGGCGAACTCTATGTCCGAGTCGGATGCCGACCTTGTCAGCGAACTTGAGGTGACCGGCGCGCTCAGGGTCATTCAGCCTGAGCTATTGGGTGGCGACTTTGGGAAACATGGTTCTCGGGGACCGGGGGCCCAGAGCTTCTCCGCAGTGACAGAGACGCGTCTCCGCGGGCCTCGGCCACCATACGCGAGCGGATTGCCGCTCGCGGCATATAGCGATGAGCAACTGGATGAGATGGCCGTGTGGATCATCGACGATGGCACCCCACGAACAGATCAGCAACTGATGGAAGCTCTGCGCGAAGAACTCGGAATCACCCGCCACGGCGCTCAAACAGATGCTGTGCTTCGCAATGTTGCACGGCGGGCCCTGGACCAGAAGTGACGAAGAACGGCGCGGACCCTTCTTCTGATTCTGACTCCGGCTGGACTCCGACGGTGGGCCCAGTTGCGGGCTCCGCGTCTGGCGCGGATTCTGGTCCCGTGTCGAACCCGACGGGTGGCAAGCCAAAGGCGAAACATCGTGCAGTCGTTCGGTTGAGCCGCGTTGATCAGTTACGGCTTGAGGCGGGTGAGATTGACGATCCCTATCAAGCAGTCGGTAAACCCGAGCCGTTGAGCCAAGTCGACGCCGACGACTCTCGGGCCCAGAACAAGGCGGAGAAAGGTCATGATGCGTGGCTTCGCCAGAACGTCCCCCCGCATTGGTAAGCGCATTCCTCAACCTGTGTGGCTCTCGCGGTTTGTGAAGAAACTGCCACGCACTGGCAAGCGCAAGCTGATCATCGCCAAGCTACTGCAATGGGTAGGTCGTCCCAGCAAATGGTTGCTCATCATCGACCGGCGACCACAATGTGCAGACCGCCCTGGGTGCTAGCGCACAGCACTTGGCCCACTTCTAAGCTTGCTACCAAGAAGCTGATCTGGGCGTTCGCGTTGCCTTGAAAAGCACCCGTGGTCATCTCATTCACCTGCTCAACGGTCGCATCCGAGGCCAGCTTCCCGATCGGGGACTCGGGAGAAACACACGCGTCCGACGGACCCCAAATTTCAACGGCGTCACCCGCCTCGAACCCCTGAGAATTAGCCGGGAGCTCCAGGACGATCCTTGATCTTCCTGGTGGGACGCCGGACGTGTTGTCGGTAAAGTCCGTGTACCGAAGAATCTCCCCTCGCGCGACGTTGTGCTGAAGATCGTCTCCGTCTGTCTGTTCGAAGCCGCTCATCGCCTCGTCTGGAACTGCGGCTTTGGGAAGAAGAATGACAGCGGCGTTCTTGGTGGTGACAGACTCGCCTGCCTGGAGGTCGATCTTTGTTACCAGCGCTGGGACACCGCTTGGAGTCGGTCTTAATGCGAGGACGGCAAAGGTGGTGACCGCAATCAGCAGCGTGGCAGTGAGAAGGGGAATCAGATGTCGGCGGACACGTTGCTGAATCTCTCTGACTATTGTCGCGTTTCTCATGGGACAACTATGGGCGATGGCGTTTCACGCCGCATCAACCTCAATCAGGCGGTGTGTAACGCTTCCAAGTGGAGCCCTGTTAGTAACCACCGCAGACGCAGCAGGGGCGGCATGGATCCCTGGTGATGAAGACTGGTGCTTTGGCGAGCCATCCTCATGAGAAAGTGCTGTTCACCAGTTACGGTCACCAGTTACAAAGTCCCATAGAGACCTTCAGGAGTCGCCACGTAGTCGACCTTTTGGTCGTGCAAAGCGAAGGGAATCTGGCCACTTTTATGGAACTCATCCGCAAAGCAAACCCCAATGAGCAACGGGGTTTGGTCCTGGTGGGATTCGATATCCTCGATGGCCCGGTCGTACCACCCCTTGCCTCGTCCGAGCCGGGTTCCCGAAGCGTCGAGCGCCAACGCTGGCAAAATGATCACGTCAATGGGACCGCCACGTGAGCCCCGCAGAGGAAGGAAGGGTGAAACGTTGCGAATGCTTGCAAAATCAGGGTTGGGAGCAACTACGCTCACTCCGCGCTCCACGAGCTGATCGGTAAAAGGAGAGACATCCGGCTCGGACGAGTAGGGAAAATAGACGGCGACCACGGAGTCGGGACCAATCGGAATTCGAGGATCATTCAGTGCGGTCATAAGGCTCTTGGCGCTTGTCTGTCGACGCTCAGGATCCAGCGCCTGAAGCCTGGTGCGACGCTTGGCCAGGCAGACTCTGCGCCAGTTGCGCTTTTGTCGATCCAGCCTCTCTTCAAGTTCGCTCAATCTCTAACCTCTCAAATCGCGCTCGGCCTCTCTCGACCTCCACCCCTGGAGTGAGAGACTATGCCTATGCATTCTGTTGCCCAGTTCTACCAGGATTGCCTCAGCGTCGCCGAGCAGCAACCCCCATTGGATATGTTGTTGGCAGACGCGATGGGTTGCATCCTTGCCGAGGACGTCGTAGCCCCGTTCGACCACCCAATTGTCGATGTCGCGGCATGTGACGGATACGCGGTCACGGCCCATGATATTGCGGGCGCTACCGCCGGTTCGGTCTCTCTGCCCGTCACCGCCGAGATCGCCTCCGGATCGACCCAGTCGCTTGAGTTGATTCCCGGGACCGCGATTCGAATCGGTTCGGGTGCTCCTCTTCCCTCCGATGCAGACACGGTGATTCCCTTAGACGCGACCGATCTCGGAACAACAACGGTCACAATCAACAAGCATGTGCCCACTGGTTCCAACGTCCGGTCAAAGGCGGAGGATTTCGCTGCCGGTGAGCCTGTTCTGCGCGCGGGAACCCGCTTGGGACCTGTGCAGATTGCTGCGCTCGCGGCAGTCGGTCGAGCTCGCGCTGTGGTCCACCCGAACCCGCGTGTTGTCATTCTTTCTATCGGCGACGAGTTGGCGGAGCCGGGCGTGGCTCCTCATCCTGGCACCGTTTTTGACGCAAACGGACACATGCTCGCCGCAGCCGCGAACGAGGTGGGAGTGGAAACCTACCGTGTCGCTGCTGTCCCTGACGATGCCGGGCGGCTAAAGAACCTTATTGAAGACCAGCTGATGCGCGCCGACCTGGTCATCACGACGGGTGGCTTATCCTTCGGGTCGGGCGACACGGTCCGCCAAGTACTAGAGGAACTGGGCGATGTCGACTTTGAGCGAGTTGCGATCAGGCCCGGCAACATGCTAGGTGTTGGCACTGTGGGTGAGGAGTTCGGCAGAGCAGTACCTGTCTACTGCCTCCCCGGAGATCCGGTGGCCGCTCAGGTCTGCTTCGAGGTCTTTGTTCGCCCTGCGCTACGAAAAATGCAGGGCTGGACCAAGCTGAACCGTGCCGCCGTGCGTGCGGTTGTGGACCGTTCGTTTACCTCGCTGGCAGGGATGCGCGAGTTCATCAGAGTTAGGCTCACCGGCTCTCCCCGCGAGGGATACACCGCGACGGTGATAGGTGAGCCGGACGCGCTCTGGCTCTCCGCTCTTGCTGCCTCGAACGCGTTGGCTGTGATTCCTGAAGAGGTTACAGAGGTAAACGCGGGAGACCAGGTGACCTGCTTGCTCTTGGAGCAGTAATCATGGGAGCTTTCGGCGTGACCTCGAGATCGCGGGTCTGGGGCGTCCCCGCAGGAAACCTGGTGCGTGAGTACCAGGGCGAGGAACTAGCGGAGTTGCTGAGACCGGGGAGCCTCGTAAAAGAGGTCACTGTGCGCCCGGCTATGGGTTCGGATGCTCTGAAGATCGAATCGGTACGAAGGGCGAATCGCGACTGGCTTGAGCCCTGGGAGGCGACGGTGCCTCCAGGAAGCACCAATCTGCCTCCAACGTGGGGCGAGTACTCCAAACGCATGAATAGGTCAATGAAAGAGGGAACCGGGCTACTGATTGCCGTCGTCATTGATGGGGAAGTGGCTGGTTGCGTGACGCTTGGCGCCGTTGAGCGTGGGTCGATGAGTCAGGGAACCCTCGGCTACTGGATTGGGAAGCGCAACGCCGGACAAGGGGTAACCGCGTTGGCTGCCGCGACGGTTATCGACATGATCATCCTTGAACTGGGTCTGCACCGGGTGGAGATTAACGTCCGTCCGGAGAACAACGCAAGCCTTGGTGTTTGCAGGCGGATCGGAGTGCGTGAAGAGGCCTACAAGCCACGCTTCATGAGCATCGCTGGTCAGTGGGCCGACCACATCGGATTTGGTGTGGACCGCGAGGACCTGCAACAACGCACCATGGTTCAGGCGCTTCGTGACTCCCGACTTGAGAGCTCTGCCCCAATAGTTTGAAAACACGCGGAGTGGCACGCCCAACTGTCGGGGTAAGACCCATAAGTTTGGGTTGTGGAGCTTACCGGTTTGATACTCGCGTTGATCGCAACACTGTTTGTGGGTTACGCGGTACCGATCTGGTCAAAGCGCAGATATGCGCTTGCAACTTCGCGCAAGAATGACCGTTTCTCAGAGAACCTGACGCTGCTGGAACCTTCGCCGGAGCAGGCGGAGCCAGACTTCGGACCATCGTCGAGGCCGATTCTGAGCAGCGCAAGTTCGTCGATGGCTTGGAGAGGAAATGCAATGAGCGAAGAGAGCTTGGATAAGTTGGTCGGCTCGACCCGGCCCCGCTCGTCCGCGCCCTCCGCAGACGTGCGGGCGGCACAGGAGTACTCAGCGCTACGAGCGCGTCGTGCTGCGCACCTCTCTAAAGAGAAGGTTGCCGCCACGCGCCGACTTGTGACAGCAGGCGCGGGGGTAGTAGTGGCGATTGTCTTTGCCGTGCTCGCCGTAACCGGTCTGATTGGCTGGCTGTGGATGCTGATCCCGGCTGGCTTCCTTTTGGCAACTCTTGCCGCTTCCGCAGTCGCGGGTGAGCGCACAAAGAAGCAAATTGATGCCGACAACGCGCGTATTGCTGAGTTGCGTACGTCGATGAGTCGATCCAAGTTCGGGCCCAGCCGTGCGGTGAGCAACCCTAAAATTTCGTCCCGTATGGAGAACTCGATTTCCGTTGATGAGGTGGTGGACGAGGAGAGGACTCCGAGTTCCTCAAGCATCCCCCAGGCCTTACTGTCCTCGGTAGAGGCAAGGGCGGCATTGGAAGTCGGTGATCAGAACGAGGGACAGCACCAGGTTTCGACGCGGCGAGTTAGTGGGGGAGAGTGGGACTTCGTTCCGCTACCCGCCCCGAGCTATGTGCGCAAGGAGAAGATCGCGCGCCGCGTGGTTCACCCGGATACAGACATTGTGAGTGTGCAGCCGTTGGCCTCGATAGTGGTTCCGGGGCGGCCGACCAGGGCCACGACGCCAGCGGCTGAGGAAATCGTCGAGACCTCAACGGCATCGAACCCGACGTTCAAGTTTGACCTGGATGCGGTGCTGGACCAGCGCCGCGCCCAGTAGCTGAGCCGAACAAGGCGCTCGCGACACATCAACTGAGTCGGGCGAGCTATTAGTGTAGCGAGCAGCTGCGGAATCAAATGAGGTGCATTCGTCGTACATTCAGATTCGGATTCGCTGATTGGCGCATCTGTCGGCCAGGTTGCCCAGTGAACCAAAGATCACTAGCTCTAGGTTCACTGTGGTGGGTCTTCGGTGCTAAGCTTTTGAGCGCAGTAAGGGGCTATGGCGCAGTTGGTAGCGCGCTTCGTTCGCAATGAAGAGGTCCGGGGTTCGAATCCCCGTAGCTCCACAACGTAAAACCGCAGGTCAGGGCAGGTTTCAGAACCACTCAGATCCGCGGTTTTCGCTTGCCCGCTTCAGAAAAACCACCCCAAAATCTGGGTTTCTGTGTTGTTGAGGGCTTCTAGTGCTCGGTCGGCGAAGTCGCCGAGGTGGTGAAGGTAGCGGGCCGTCATCTGAATAGAGCCGTGTCCGAGCCATGCTTGAACGGTGGTTATTGGCACGCCCGTGATGAGCCATTCACAGGCAGCGGTTTGGCGGCTCATCGGATTTTGGTGGGGTTAGGGGATGGTGATCGAGTCGAGGGTGCGCCAGTGGGGTTTGCCGGCGTAGAGGAGGACCCTGGTGCGGTAGTTGTTGAAGTTGCGGAAGCCGTATCCGACTCG
>JBATQJ010000018.1:0-26665 GCA_049291975.1 Scrofimicrobium sp. | reverse complement strand
CCGTTCAACAACGAGCTTTCTGTTGTGACAATGACTGGCGATCAGATCTACACGATGCTTGAGCAACAGTGGCAGCGTACTCTGGCCGGGGCTGTTCCCTCCAGGAGCTTCCTCTACCTGGGTCTGTCTGACAACGTTCGCTACACCTATCACGAGATCGCTGATCCGAACATTGAGGGCGCCACCCTCGGTGTGGTTGACCAGGTGTTCATCGACGGCAAGCTAGTCGACCGTGATGGCATTTACCGTGCTGGCACTTTCACCTTCTTAGCTACCGGCGGTGACAATTTCCATGTCTTTACCGAAGCTGAGGTCTTGAACACTGGCTTGCTTGACTGGCAGCAATGGCTACAGTTCCTGCAGAGCGAAAGCGACGAAGGCACTGCAGGACTCCGGGCGGCCGCGGGTGAAAGCGGCGCGGGGATTGCTCCAGATTTCACCAAGCAGGGAATCAAGCTGGACCTGGTTCCTGCCGATGGAAAGGTGAAGGCCGGAGAGACCCTGAAGGCCACGTTCTCGAACATAAACCTTCACGCGATTGGTGCACCTGAGAATCCGACAGCCGAGGCAACCCTGACCACCCCGTCCGGCGTCGTCTCCGCAACCGGAACCATCTCGAACATTCAGGATCCTGAGACAAATGTTTGGAGCGATTCTGTCACCTTCGAGTTCAAGGTCCCAGCGGGCACCACCGCAGGTGCTAGCTCGCTCGAAATGACGGCACAGCCGACAGGCAGTCTTGCAACCTCGTTCGTCGAGGTGGTCGCAGCGGATGTCCCCGTCACTCCGGGGAAGCCGGGTGGCGAAGGCGCGTTGCCTGACACGGGTGTCTCGGTTTTGTGGATGGTGCTCGCCGGTGTCGCAGTCCTTGCGGTAGGCGCTGGTGTCACAGTCAGGTCTCGACGGGGCGAGGCATAGAAACTGTGCCACAGTGAGGTAGCGCAACAACACCACAGTGAGGTAAGGCCACAGCCGAACCTCAAAGCTGAGGGCCGGGGAGTTCAAGTCTCCCCGGCCCTCTTCTTCTGGTTTTCCAATCAGATATCGAGCCAATACGCCGCAGAATCGGCGAAATAGGCCCCGACCAGATTGGAAACCCGAATGAGGAAGGATCGGGGCCTGATGTGCCGTTCCGACGATTCTGTAGGCTACAAGCATGGGAACTTCAAAAACAGCTCCTTCCTCGGCGACAGTCGCCAACCAAACTCCTGCGCTGATTCGCGGAAGATCGTTGGTAGCACTCTTTTTCGCTCTCATCGCAATCCTCACAGTCCTAGCTCCTTCGGTCCCCGCGCATGCGGACGCCAGCGATGATGTGGTCCGCAAGGTCGATGTCAACGTTGAGTTGGACAAGGAAGGCATCGCCCACATTACTGAGACCTACACGTGGGACTTCGGTGATCGAAACGGCCTCGGTTTCTATCGGACTCTGACTCAGTACATGGGATGGCCGCAAGATCCGACCTTCATGCGAAAGTACGAGTACTCAAGCTTCGCGGTATCTAGCCCCTCCGGAGCTCCCGCAGAAGTCTGGGTTGAGGGCGAAGACGGGGACGAGCTACGGGTTTCCGTCGGCGCACCGGACGGATCGGACGATACTCGCTCAGGCGTTCAGACTTACGTTCTGTCATACGACATGGCCGGAGCCCTGAACCAGATTCGGGGCCAGGAAAGCACAGGGAACCAAGACGAGTTCTACTGGAACGCCTTCAACGACTGGGATGTCCTAATGGAGGACATAACCGTGAACGTGCATGGCCCTTCCAGTGTCGTCGACGTTTCCTGTTACGCGGGACCCAACGGATCATCTGAGCCCTGTGATGACTACGCGAGTTCCGAATCAACCGCTACGTTCCACGCCGATGCTCTTCCAGCCGGAGACGTTCTCTCAATCATGGCGGCGTACGAGGCGGATTCATTCACCAATGCCTCCCCCATCCTGATCGAGGTGCCGGAGTATGACTACGACGAGTACCAAGAGGAGTCCTCGCAGAACATTTGGCCGTGGGTTTTGGGGATTGCGGTAGCAATAATCGCGGGTATTGCAGGACTTGTCGCGTTCATCAACCGCAAGTCACGCGACTACCACTATGTAGGACTGGGCCCGACGGAGCTACCCAGACCCGGCAACGAGTCCTACTACGCGGTAGAGATCCTTAAGTCGGAGCCGCCCGTAACAGTCCAGCAGTCCCCACCGGTGGGACTGAGACCCGCAGAAGCCGCCTTGCTCCTCGACAAGAATGCAAAGTCAACTACGGTCTCCGCTACCATCCTTGACCTGGCTGTACGCGGATATCTGATTATCGCTGAAGTAGATTCAAAGGGGCGGAAGAAGCCGAACGATTGGCTGATAATGCGAGCCCCAAATCCGCCCGGCATCGACGGGCTCAAACCATTCGAGGCCAAACTGCTTAGTGAGCTGCTCGGAGCACGCGAGTCCGTCCTTGTCTCAGACCTTAAGGGTTCCTTCTATGATCAGATAGACAGCTACCGGAAGGATCTCTTAGAAGCCGCATACAGCAATGAGTGGTTGCTAAAGAAACTGGGACGACCGAGGCTTCCAAAGGGACGTGCTCTGTATGAACAGAGCCGAGGATTCCGCGAGTATCTCCGGACTGTGGATGCATCCGGCCTGCGTTGGGATCGGGACCACGACGTTTTCTCGGCATACCTGCCCTGGGCGGTCGCATTCGGACTAACCAACCGCTGGAACGAAATGTTCGAGCAGCGGGCCGCGCAAATCACTTCGGAGGAAGTCATCCCAATCTGGTATCTGACATCTAACCGATCCTCTCCTACCTCATTCAAAGATGTCAGCTACGCGATGCACCGATTCTCTTCCACGGCAGCTACCAGTCTGGCAACGACTCCGGCCTCCTCTGGCGGTTCGGGGTCCTTCAGTAGCGGTGGTGGCTTCGCTGGAGGCGGCGGAGGCGGAGGGGGCGGAGGCGGCCGATGACCTGGGCGTCCTACCAAAACCATGACCCGATAGGCTGATAGAAACCAAAGGAGCACAAGATGCAGAACCTAGCTGGCAAGAAAGTCGCTTTCCTCCTCAAGCGCGGAGTGGAACAGCCGGAGCTAACCGAGCCTTGGCGCGTGATCGAAGAAGCCGGAGGTGAACCCGTTCTCGTCTCGGAAGAATATGGGACCATAACCGCCCTGATCGGAGACTGGGACCGCGGCGATGACTTCGAAGTCGACCTAACACTAGACGAAGCTAATCCAGCTGATTTTGACGCGCTAGTCCTTCCTGGGGGAACGCTCAACTCAGACAAGATCCGTTCTAATCCGAAGGCGATCGCCTTTGTGAAGGCGTTCTTCGATGCCGATAAGACGGTTGCTTCGATCTGTCACGGACCCTGGATCATTATCGAGGCCGGAGTCATTCCCGGACGGACACTTACCTCGACCACCCGCATCTCAACAGACTTGAAGAACGCGGGGGCTATCTGGGTCGATGAAGAAGTGGTGGTAGACGGCAACTTGATCACCAGCCGTAGCCCACGTGATATCGAGGCGTTCAACGCCGCATTGTTAGCTGCTTTGACTGACTGACAACGTCCGCGACCGTAGTACTGCTCCGCCGTTGGCTATGGTGCAGGATCAGGCATGCCTAGAACTCGGGCCAGTTGTTTTTCAGCCCGTCGATGATGAAACGCACCTTGGCGTCCATCATGCTTCGACCGATCCACGAGTCTTCGGGCTCAAGATGAGATTCGCTTTCCTCTAGTTCGCGTCGCATTGCTTCTAGGCCGGTTTCACCCTGGGCGTCCGCGTCTCTGAGAGCCTGCACGCCCAGGTGTGAAGCGAACACGGTGTCCCCTATGAAATCCATGGCGAACATCCCCTGCCGCGGACTCTTTCCGTGGCGCATAAGTACGTTGACGTACTCGCTAATCACCGACTCTGCGCGCACCAATGCAGTTGGTACTGAGAAAACAAGATGACTCAGACCCGGATACGTTTCGCAAAGACGCCAGCATTCGTCTGCCCAGAGCATCAGTGCCGTCTGCCAAGAATCATCTACCCGGGGTAACTCGATAGTCGCAACTGCGTGGTCCAAGCATGCGTTCACCAGGTCATCACGCGAGGGAAACAGGCGATAGATTGCAGGGGGCGCGACCCTCAGGCGCTTCGCAACGCCCGCCAGGGTGAAGGAGCCGATGCCCTCAGCAAACGCGGCATTGATTGCGTCTTGCCTGCTAAAGGTTGGTTTTCGACCAACCTTTCTTCCAGGAAATCTGCGAGCCTCGTTAGCTACCGCCTCTTCTTCGTCATGCACGCAGTCAGGCTACCGCACCCGAGTTTGTCAGTTGCCATCCCTGTGCGTCGTGGAGCTTCTCCCAGAATCTGGAGTACGTTCCACCTGCCGCCAACAGTTCATCGTGGGTTCCCTGCGCCTCTACTCGTCCGTCTTCAGTTAGAAGAATGATTTGGTCCGCCGCAGCAATAGTGTCGAGGCGGTGGGCGATGGTGAGGACAGTCGACCTCTTCCGTAACTCCTCAATCGCCGCGACAATATTCGCTTCGTTCTCAACATCCAACGCCGAGGTAGCTTCATCCAGCAGAACAATTGGTGAGTCTTTGAGGAGTGCCCTAGCGATCGCGACACGCTGGCGTTCACCGCCCGAAAGCGCCCTTCCGCCCTCATGAACCTTAGTGCTCCAACCATCAGGGAGCCGCTCGGCGATCTCGGTCACGCCAGCAAGATCCGCAGCCAAGCGAATCTCGTCGTGAGTTGCGCCTTCACGCCCCACCGCGATGTTTTCTTCGAGGGTGTCATCAAACAGGTAGACGTCTTGGAAAACCATCGAGAGTTGTTCCATAAGTTGCCGTGTGGTTTGCTCCGTCACCCGAACTCCCCCGACTTTCACTGTTCCAGAATCCGCGTCGTAAAAGCGGCTGATCAGCCTGGCTACGGTGGTCTTTCCACCTCCCGAGGGGCCAACTAAAGCAGTCATCGACCCCCTGGGAACCGAGAATGACACCCCCGTGAGAACCGGATCAGAGTCGGGTCCGTAAGAGAAAGTGACGTCCTCAAACTCAATGGTTCCGGGAGCAGTAAGAGGGGTTGATGATGACGGCTCAGGCAGCGGCTGAGCCGTCAGAACCTCATCGATCGCATCAAGAAGAGGGCGCCGAGACTCAAGTGCCATCGCACTCTCAGTGATTGTTGTAAGCGTGCTGGTAAACCTCAACGCCAGACCGATAAACGCCATTGCTGGAATGGGTTCGAGTGCTCCAGACACCGCAAGCGAACCAGTGATCGCAATTAGTGCAACGATCACGCCCTGAGTGAGGGCACCACTGAGGAGCATGCCGCCCGTCTCGATCCACTGAGCCTTGGCCTTTGCGGCCCGCGTGTCATCCATTGCCTCTTGCAGTGGCGCAAAGTCTCCGCTTCGACCACAGGAGCGCAACGCACCCTGACACTGGGCGTACTCGACGATACGACCCGCAAGATTCATCTCTTCGGGTTCGTGCATTGCAGCGCCCTTACGCATCAGGTGGGTTGAGGCGAGAGTAATTAGAACGAACACGGGTGCCGCAACCGTAAGTACCAAACCCAGTAGCGGATTCCAGAACCACGCGGCCACGACGATAACCACAGCGGAGGTCATTCGTGCCACCAATGGTCCGAGCATGTGGGCGAAGATCTCGCCCGCAGTCATCAGTTCGGATGAGACCATACGCGACAGCCTTCCCGACAAAGGCTTCGCAAACCACCCCAGCGGTTGCTTCGCAACCTGGTCTCCGACCAGTCGATGAATGCTGTTGAGGAAATCCAGCGCTATTGCATACATCCGTTGTTGCCCAACGTAATAGAGAGCAAAACAGACAATCGACAGCCCGGCGAGTACCCAGAGCCAGCCCCCAACTCCCAAACCCCAGACTGGGACTCCCGAAGCAAGTGAACTGATTGCAGGAAGGAGCACGGCGAGGGCCAGTCCCTCAAAGAACCCAATTAGTACATTGAGGCCGAGTACGGGTGCCACGTTCTGTGGCTTTGAGACCATCCTCTTTAGGCGAGGGACAATGTCAACTAGCGGAAGTCTCATGGTTAGTTCCTTTCACTAGGCGCGGTTGCTGAGTTCCAGATGCGCGCATAACCCGGTCGCTCAAGTAGATCGGTGTGGGTCCCACTCGCCACCACCCGCCCTGATTCCAACAGGACTATCTGATCCGCCCCGGCAATCACTTCGGGGCGATGTGCGATGAGAAGGATGGTTTTCTTTTTCGATAGCTCGACTAAAGCCTGCTGAATCTCATGTTGCGATTCGGGATCGGTCAAGGCGGTCGCCTCATCAAGAATTAGGACCGGGGCATCAACCAAGATCGCCCTGGCGATTGCAATACGCTGTGCCTGCCCTCCAGACAGTCCGGTATCTGACCCATAAACGGTGTCGAAGCCCTTTGGCAGTTGTTCGATGTCTTCGAGGATTCGGGCAGCGCGGGCCGCGTCCCGAATCTGTTCCTCTGTCGCATCCGGCCTGCCAAGAGCAATGTTGTCGCGAATACTCATGCCGAGCAGTTGCGGATCTTGAAGAACAAATCCCACCCGTGAATACAGGTCTGAAATCTCTCTGACAGGAACTCCGCCGATACGAACCTCACCGGATTGAGGATCGTCGAATCGGGCAAGTAGTGTGACAATGGTGGTCTTGCCTGACCCAGACGGACCTACCAGTGCGGTGATCGTTCCCTCCTCAAGGACGAAAGAGACATCGGAAATTGCCTCCTCGTCTCCCTCACCAGAGCGATATGAGTAAGAGACGGTGTCAAAAACGACTTCATTGCCGAGAGGGACTCGACCTTTGTCGGGAGCGGCTAGTGTCGGCGTTTCAAGGATCTCCACGAGTCGACTGGCTGCGGCCCCGGCGAGTTGCTGCGACCAGGTGGAGCTCATGAGAACCTCAAGCCCGTACGGAATCAGCAGGGCAATCAGAGAAGTTGCAAGGACGTCGGCGGGTGTGACAATGCCGTGACTAACCAGCCATGCCCCTCCTCCAAGATTGATCAGCAGAATCAGGGGAATCGCGAGTAGCGAGTTACCAACCGCGCTCACCTTGATCAGAGGGCGAACCCAGTCGTAATAGAACTCCTGGAACTCATCGGCCGCACGTTGATACGCCTGGTGGGAACGCCCGACACGACCAAAAGCTTTCACCACGGAGATCCCGGTAACGAACTCAACCATCCGTGCTGAGACCACACCCAACTTCTGATCCATCTCTACCGTCTTCTGGCCCATGTCTTTCATGGTTACCGTCATCGCAATCATGTAGAGCGGGAGCGTTGCGATGGAAAGCAGTCCAAGACGCCAATCAACCACAAACGCATAGATGGCCAGAGCAAGCGGCATAACAACCGCGTTCACGGTCTCTACTGGCTGATGTGCAACCAGGTTGTGAACGGTCGAAATGTCATCCTGTAGCGCCTTTCGGACGCGTCCCGAGTTGGTTGCTGTGAACCAAACCAGGGGCACCTTAGCAAAGCGTTCAACCATTTGCCCGCGAATCTGATAGCCGAGTCTAATGTCGGCGAAGTGAGTTATTAGTAGCGCAGCGAAATAGACGAGTAGCCGCAGCATGAACGTGGTCATCAGAATCATCAGCCAGCGATTGACCTCTGCCGCGTCAACTTCTGAGCCTGATTGCGCTGACTCGATCAGCACCGCCCCAATCTTCACTAACGCGATGTAAGGAACGACAGCCAACAGCGCAGAGATGCCAGAGAGAATCCGCGCTACCGTCAACGACCCTGCGACGGGCCTAGTTAGTTCCTTCAGTGCCCGCGCGTCAGCCGCTTGTTGTTCCTTCATGTCCGGCTCAGGTGAAGGAAGGGCATCCTCCATCGGCGGGTCGTATGTCGGTGCCTCGACTGTCATGCTGCTCCAAAGATCGACTCCCGAATAACTTAGGTATGCCTAAGTTATTTCTGAACGAGAGTAACAATATCTCTAGCTGCAACTCGTTTGCAACACCTGTCCGCCCCGCCTCACGGCTTCATAGCCACGATGCCAACCGCACAGAGATACTCCTGGTTTGCTTTGAACGTCTTACGCATCTTCAGAACCCTCTCCCTTGCGGCGGAGTTCCCGGCCACATTCTTGACGATCTTCGCAAAGCCCACAATGCCCTCATCGCTAATCATTCGACGGACTTCAAGGAGAGCCATCTTGTTCGTGGTTGAGTACCGAACCTCGAACCCCGCCTCTTCCAGCAGTGCGGTCCAGCCCTCAAGGGTCAGGGGGCGAGCGCCGACTTTGATAGTTCGTGAAAGTGCCTTCTCGACGGCCTTGCTGGTGGCCACAGGTGTGTCCGGACGAAAACCCATTTCGTGGATCGCATATCGCCCACCCGGCGCGAGGATACGGAAAGCTTCCTTCATGATTTCCAGCTTGTGCTGGTCGGATTGCATCGTGCGCATCGCTTCACCAACAACAAGTGTTGCGCAACCGTCCGACAGGCCCGTGCTCCTAGCATCGGCATTCACCAGAACTGCATTGGGGTGACCAGCCAGCACATCCAACAGTTGATTGTCGTCGGTATCCCTAATATCAACGCCCCAGTACCGCTGCGGGCCTACTGCGAGAAGGATCTGCGCCGTTTTGCCGACGCCTGGCCCAAACTCAACGATTGAGTCTGCGGACGAGGGAGCCGCCTCTTCCAGGATTCGGTTCGTCAGCTCCACTCCCCCGGGGCGCAGGACCTTCTTGCCCATCTTGGCGAGTAGCCAATGGCCTTGAAGCCTCTGTTCCTCGGGACCAGATCGACTCCCCTTTGAATGACTCGTGTCTGAATCATGCAGAGTTTCTCTGCCCTCAGGCGACGGCGCTGAACCATTCGACGTCATCGTTACTCGTCCCCTTCTTCAAGTTCATTGGGGACATTCACCAAGGTGAGTGCCATGTGGCAGGGTTCTAGTGCAGTGAGTGCGTGACGAGCACCGGGAGCTAAGTAGACGATGTCTCCCCCGGTCAGAACCGAAGTTTCACCAGAAACCGTGAACTCCATTCTTCCGCCCAGCAACTGAACGACGACTGCGCGAGGACTCGCATGTTCGGTCAACAGCTGCCCCTCGTCAAAGGAGAACAAAACAAACCGAAGAATCTGGTTGTTCACCACGACGCGGCTGGTGGTTGCCTCCCTCACTATCGGCAGTTCCTCAACCAGATCCGTGAAGACAAGTGACTGCTTGTAGTCGGTTGTTGTCTTTGCCATTTCACTCCTCCTAAAAGTCAGGTTAGGTAACCCTAACTTGCTATGGCCTTTCAAGAACAGATTGATCCGTCAACGCGCGTGCTGAGAACCCACTTTGCGCCTTCCATCGCTCCGTTCATGAGCGCCATGAAGTTCGCAGCACCCTGGGAGAATGACATACTCCATCCACCGTCACTATTGGCGATCCCGTCTCCGTACGGGAGAATAAGTTAGGTAAGCCTAACCTATCTTCTAAATCCGGTTGAGGACACAACTGTCCTGATCACAGCCCAAATGAGGAAGAGAACCGACAGAACACCGGGAGAAAAACAGTGCGCGGATACGGAATGCTAACAGTGGACCAACCTGGATGGATTGAGAAGGACGCACCGGAATGCGGCGGGGTGGACGCAATCATTCGTCCGCTGGTCTTGGCACCCTGTTCTTCCGACTGCCACGTCATGCACGGTGGGGCGGGTCCAAAGGAGAACATGATCCTCGGGCACGAAGCGGTCGGTGAGGTCGTTGAAGTGGGACGCCGTGTAAAGCGCGTGAAGCCAGGGGACGTTGTCGTAGTGCCCTGTGTGACCCCGGACTGGACCTCACCCGAGGTTCAGGACCGCTACAACGCCCATGACTCCGGTGCCATGGGAAGCTTCAAATTCACCTCGTCCAAAGACGGGACGATGGCCGAGTTTTTCCACGTCAACCACGCCGACGCCAACCTGGTCCGCCTGCCCGATGGTGTTTCCATGGAAGCCGCACTGATGACAGTCGACATGATGTCCACCGGATTCCACGGAGTGGAGGGGGCCGAAATCGGTTTTGGGGACGTCGTCGCCGTAATGGGCATTGGTCCCGTTGGGCTCATGGCAGTTGCGGGAGCTGCACTGGGAGGCGCCTCACGAATCATCGCTATCGGGACGCGTCCGAACTGCGTGGATGTCGCCCGCGAGTACGGAGCGACCGACATTGTCAGCTACAAAATGGGCGACACAGTCGAGCAGGTCCTCGAACTCACCGACGGCGGCGTCGACGCAGTGATCGTCGCAGGTGGGGGTGAGGAATCCCTCCGAGAAGCCATCGCGATGACAAAAGCGGGCGGGCGAATCTCAAACGTCAACTTCTATGACGTCAATGACGTCCTCTCGGTTCCCGCGACGCTGTGGGGTCTGGGCATGGCCGACAAGAAAATCCATGGCGGCTTCTGCCCCGGCGGCGCACTACAGATCCAGAAGATGCTCAACATGATTCAGTACAACAGGGTGGACACGACAAAGCTGATCACCCATCGCTTCTATGGCTTCGACGCGATTGAAGATGCCTTCCACATGATGGATCAGAAGCCCCGAGATCTCATCAAGCCGATTGTCTACTGCGATCGTGAAGCACCCGTGGGAGATGGGTCTTCGGCCGCCGCCTAAGTCTCCGTTGCGGAGGGCCTCCGGCCGGCATTGGCGACGCTTTTATTGCCAAGTCACCCGAGCCGAGCCTCATCGTCGGGATCGATTAGACTCGGTGTGAATGCCAGGGGCATCTAACTGTCGTGAGTGGAGCTGTCGTCCGTGGAGACCTCGACAGCTCCACTCGTCGTTCCGCTCAACGTTGAAGACTCGGTCAGGCTAACGGTGATGGACGAACTGTCTCCAGCAGTGACAGCGCCCGACAGCGCGGAGTTCGAAACGATCATCGGCACAGTTGCTCCGTTGGAACCCTCGTCACCCCAACTTCCCTCGTCCGCGTTCGCTAGAGCTGACGCTGAGTCCGCGCTGAATGACGCGTTGGTTAGCGTCACCCCGGCACTGGTGTTCGTGAAGAACAGAACCGACCCATCGCCGGTGTAGCTGATCGTAGTGTTCTCAAGAACGAGGGAGGACCGCTCACCCTGGGCATCCTCGTCCGCCGCATCCCCAGAGAAGGACTGGTACAACATCACCGCGTTGTTACCCTGAGCGGTTACATTCGAGTCGACCAGGGTGGCGTGGTTCTTCCCCTCGACGACAATCACTTGCGACTGTCCCGCGGTTCCGGTGACGCCCGAAGCGGTAATTGTCCCGGTCGAATAAAGTAGTGGACTTCCCTCCCCGGAGGTATTGAGGACATTCGTTCCCGCAACGGTGACGGTTCCTGAGCCGCGATCCGTCACCAGCGTGGCCGAGTGTGCCCCCTCCGTAGTGATTGTTAGGTCTGAACCTGTAATAACACCCTCATACGTCGCGTGAAGACCGCGCGAGGAGTTGCCCGTCGTTTCAATGGTTGTGTTTGTGATGTCCGCTTCCCGCGAGCGTCGCAACCACAGCGTTTGAACCGCTCGATGTCGTAGTGATTGTTGATCCATCGACGCTCACTGAGCTTCCCTCTCCCACCACCACAATCGCTGAGTTCAGACCGTAGAAGTTGTATTCGTCAGTGACGTCACTGGTGCGCTCTGAGTCGTTCGAGGAAGCATCACCCGACTTGTTAATCGTCGCGTCCGTGATCGTGAGGCTTCCCCCATTCACAACTATTAAGACCGCTTCATCTGCGGTCACGCTTTCATACGTGTCCCCATCAACAGTGACATCGACACCATCAATCAAATAGGCACCGTTGAGGGTTACCTCCTTGTCCCCGAAAGTTGCCATATAGCTGCCGCTGGCGATTCCTTCAAGCCCGCTGGAATCTGAGGTTTCCTCGCCCTGAGCGGTTTCCGTCAGGGCAGCGCTCTGAACTGTCGAAGCACTCTCTGCTGTTGCCGCACTCTCGGAACTCGCTGCACTCGAGCACGCCGCAAGCGGAAATGCGACCAAACTCAGGGTCGCCAACGCTGCGAGACTTCGCTTCTTGAGATTCATGATGCTTCGGTCCTTCTATCGAGGTTCTTGGTTCGAAAGTAGGCCCGGTATCTATGACCAGGCTATGTGGACGCTTGGCATTCTCTTAGAGTCAGACAACGAGCAGAGATGCTGGTCTGTAGCCGTTGGGAAGCAGCTGAATTGCTGCTCTTAGACCAACTCACCGGTTACAGTGCACGAACCGTTAACTCTGCTCTGAGTTCGGGTAACCCCACGATGTCGCAGGCTGGCTTCAGGGTGACGCTGCAAAATCACCCGTATCTCTCGTCTGCGGAGGTGAAGCTCGCGGAACTGACCGGGCGCGCCGACGCGGCGGAGGAAAAAGAGACTCCTCGTCACCGGCTTGCGTATGTCTGGAAGAGCGGAATTGTGACTGCGTCGACTATGTCCTCGACCAGTGTGTCCCGCCCGTGAGTGACCAAGAGCTTCGAGTGCAACAGCTCAATCGGCACCCGACGCGCCGCTTGAGGGATTGGGCCTGGCCCGATCTCGCCACGTTCTTGAGCGTCCGTGACGACTCGGTCGACCAGATCAAAACCAGCGAGGATTCCGAAACCCGGGAGCAATGCTTCAAGGCTCTCATCCTGGTGGCCAATCAGACGTCGGTATGTCTCAACCCCGAAGGAGTCGACTGTCTCAACGGCCAAGTTCATTATTTGCACGAGGTCATCGCGCAGTGATCCAGTGGGCCGAAAATCCATGCGAGTTGCATCGGCGGAGAGCATCTCTGCAATTAGGTGCGCGGGAGATCGAAAACGGCGATAGATCGTCGCTTTGCTCATCTGTGCGCGACGGGCCACCCGGTCGAAAGTGACACCATCGAAGCCATTTTCGGCAAGTTCTTCAGCAGTTGCACTGTAAATCACTTCAAGGAGCTCCGCGCCCCGCCGACGCGTTGCACGCTGACTTGGACGTAATGGAGCAGACATGTCAACCTCCGATGTGCTGCGTTGCGTTGGCAGCTTCGATTCAACAACCTTCACCGTTTTCACCCCCGAAGAGTCTACAAGTTAGCCTTCCTCTATTAGTGTACAACTTGTACACTATATGCCATGTGGTTCTGCAGTACCTCGTTCCACACGACCAATGAATAGGACAAAAATGACAACCGAAAACCCGGGCCTTGATGCCGTCATGGACCCAAGTAACTCGTCGATCACCGCACGCACCTCCACCTGGACTCTGGACGAAGCTGGGATCGACAGGCTTGAGCTCGATGCCGCTCGCGGCGTCCTAGAGAATCTGAAGACTTTGCTCTACGGCGAGCCCATGCTGAAACTCATCGAAGAGCAGATCGACCAGTCAGATGCGAACTTTAAGAAGTGGATTGAAGAGTCCAACGGCCTCTACACCGGTGACCGCGTAGACCTCGAAATCAAGGGGCTCAGCACTGAGGAACTATTCGGTACCATCGCACAGATTCTGGGTGGGGCGTTCCAGGAGGGCGAGGAACGCCGCCAGTCATTCCTGACCGGAGCCGTACCTGCGCACCCGCAACACTACGGCTTCTCTCTTGAGGGTCCGGGCGGAATCGAGACCATGGCGGGACTTCCGACCCTCACCTTCCCCGCCTACGTTGACGAAGCGGACGTGCCGGATTACATCACCGCAAAGATCGACCCGTCCTTCGACGCCTCCCGTGTTGGGAAGTCACTGCTTCGCGACGGTTCGGTCGAATGCTACGTCCTTCAGCAGTTCCGCGATGTCGAGGGCGGCATGGAAGTCTCACTTGAAATCTTCTACCCTGCCGCATGCCCTCCCTCAGTTGTCGCGGAACACCTGGAGCACTACACCGTTGAGTTCCGCAACGGGGTTCGCATGGCTACGGCTGCTCGTCGCCTTGAGGCGGAGCAGGAGCAGGCGACCCCCGCAGAGGTTGACGATGTTGCGGCACCGGTTGCCGGGGTCGAGGGTAAGTGGCACCTTGAGGGTTCGGCTGCCGGTGGCAAGCGCGAGTTCGACGTGTCGATTGAGACCGACGGAAATGATGCGCACGGAACCATCAGCGCTCCCGATGGCCGCGCCGCAGATTACAGCGGTGGAAAAGTCTCTGGTTCGACCGCCACTTTCAAGGCGAGCCTGGGCATGAAGATCACCTTCACCTTGGACATCGACGGTGATTCGGTCTCCGGAAAGATGAAGCCGGGTCTTCTCCCCGCAACGGAACTTACCGGTTACCGGATCGCATAAGTTAAGCGGCGCAATAGGGAGAACCTCATCGGATGTTCTTCAGAAGGGGCGGATTCCGGTTTTACGGTGTCCGCCCCTTCTGGTCACACCGTTCGGTATCGTTGTGACCTTCCGTCACAAAATTGTTTGTTGCGACGAACAATTAGATATAGTGAGACGTATCTGATTGAGAGGGGCGCCCGTGCAAAAAGAGACCGTTCTGCCAACGGCTTCCCCTAAGTCAGATCTGGAGCCTCAGCAGAGGCGTCTCTGGCGGCTATTCGGCCCAGCCTTCGTTGCCGCTGTCGCTTACGTGGATCCCGGCAATGTCGCCGCAAATCTCTCGGCCGGAGCGAAATATGGATACCTGTTAGTTTGGGTGCTAGTACTCGCGAACATCATGGCCGTGATCGTGCAGTACCTCTCCGCAAAACTCGGGATTGTGACGGGCCGCAGCCTCCCCGAGATGCTCGGCGATCGAATGCCTCGAACATCTCGCCTCCTCTACTGGGCGCAGGCCGAAGTAGTTGCTGTTGCCACCGACCTTGCAGAGGTAATCGGCGGAGCCCTCGCCCTGTATTTGCTGTTCGGAATTCCCCTACTGCTTGGCGGCGTGATCGTCGGTGCGGTATCAATGGCAATCCTCGCCATACAACACAGTGGCCGAGGCACGACGGGACAGCAACGCTTCGAACACGTAGTTATCGGCCTACTCGCAATCATCACCATCGGCTTCGTGGCAGGACTGTTCGTCGCACCCCCCAACTGGGGTAGCGTCGCCGAGGGGATGATCCCCCGGTTCACCGACTCGGGCTCAGTACTACTCGCGGCCAGCATGCTCGGAGCAACAGTGATGCCCCACGCGGTCTACCTTCATTCGTCGCTCGCCCGTGACAGACATGGTTCCTCGACAGAGCCAAGCCGGATTCGTCGACTGCTTCACGCCAACCGATGGGACGTGGTACTAGCTCTGGTTGTGGCCGGCAGCGTGAACGTCGCCATGTTGCTACTGGCAGCCACGTCACTGCGAGGCGTGGCGGGCACGGACACCATTGAGGGCGCTGCCGCAGCAATAACCACGTATCTCGGACCCGGGATCGGAGTCATCTTTGCCATCGGTCTACTCGCCTCAGGACTCGCCTCAACCTCAGTTGGCGCCTACGCAGGTGCAGAGATCATGAGCGGCTTATTGCACGTAAAGATCTCGCTACTGGTACGCAGGCTCATTACCATGGTGCCGGCCCTGGTGGTCTTGGGACTGGGAGTCGATCCGACCTGGGCGCTAGTCCTAAGTCAGGTGCTTCTTTCGTTCGGTATCCCGTTCGCTATCGTTCCACTCGTATGGCTCACCAGCCGCAAAGAAGTAATGGGTGAGTTCGCCAACGGAATATGGCTACGTCTCGCAGGGGCCGTGGTCGCGATCCTCATCATCGCGCTGAACTTACTGCTCATTTGGCTAACACTGACAGGTCAGGCTTAGTTTCCTGAAGGTTCATCTCTCGCTTGACATTGACGCTACGTCAACCTCTAACGTGGTTCGCATGGATTGGTCAATACAAGAGATCGCTCGAATCGCGGGCGTCACCAGCCGAACGCTGCGTCACTATGACGACATCGGACTGGTGTCGCCAAGTCGCGTTGGGACGAACGGATATCGATACTACGACGAGCGCGCCCTCGTCCGACTACAGCGCGTTCTACTGTTGCGTGAACTGGGACTGAGTCTTCCTCAGATCGGTGACGTACTCACAAAGGATGTGGACGAGGCGGCCGTGTTGACCACCCATCTGGATGTGCTCCGGCAGGAGCAAGACAGGCTTGCCCGGCAGATCGCCGCGGTCGAGCACACCATTGAATCGTTGGAAGGAAAGGAAACCCTCATGGCAGAGAAAGCGTTGGACGGGTTCGACCACACGCAGTATAAGGACGAGGTCGAGGAGCGTTGGGGCAAGGACTCCTACGCCAAGTCGGATGCCTGGTGGAGTGGGAAGGACCCGGGCGAAAAGGCTGACTGGAAAGCTAATCTCGCACGCCTGAACCAGGACTGGATCGACGTCGCGACCGACCCTGCGGTCACCGCGGATTCCGAGTGGGCCCAGGCAATCGCTGCCCGGCACGTTGATTGGCTCCGCGGCATCCCAGGCACCCCAGCCAATGACCCGAATGGTGACCTGGAAGGATACGTTAGAGGACTCGCCGAGATGTACGTCTGCGACGAACGCTTCGCCGCGAACTACGGAGGAGCAGAGGGAGCAAAGTTCGTGAGGGAGGCCCTGCTGAACTACATGGGTTAGCCCCAACCCGCTCATTGCTATCGAGTATCGCTAAGCTAGAGGTGCGGTGAGCATGGCCCGCCCTAGTCCTGAAATAATGGACCGCCGGAAGGGCGCGTGCGGTGCGCGAGAACCACGATGTTTCCGGGAACCCGATTGACCCGAAGGTTCTGGCCGGTTCTATTCGGCATTCGCCACGAAGTGGCCAGTTCCTCAAGGGCTACTTCTCAAGTTCGCTACGGAGTGGCCAAGTTCTGTGCTTTCGACCAGGGATACGAGGCGTTTTCGTGGCCAGTCTGTAGCGCACTCAAATGACGGGCAAAGCTCAGTGGCCACTCTGTAGCCCATTGTGATACCAACGAGGCAGACGAGGACAAACCCGGACGGTTCATATTGTGGCCCCAATCGAGCGAATGAGGGCGATGGGCCCCGAGCCTTTGGCGAGGCAATCGATACGCCCTTGCTCCGCATGGTGTTTTTGGATCTTCGACCTAGCACGAGAATGTCAGGCCTAGTAACGAACCTCTTGACATGGACCGCTCTGAACAGAACTGTTGATCGGATGGGCGAGGTTTAGACGGATCCGTTCAATGCAGGGTAGCGAAGCCTCGTTATATCGACCTTTGGTTGCGCTGGCCATGTCTTGTAGTAAAAACGAGCCTGGACTCCGCGGGGTTTCATTGTCCCGCTGCTGACTGGAACCCGATACTGCAACCAAAGGTCGCTACGACGACATACGGGGAACGGAACCGTCAACCCAGCACCTATCAAACCCAAGACGATGCCGTCCGGATGGGGCTCACCTGCTCACTGCGGAGTTCTCCGGCGGAAGTAGATGACAGTGGCTCGTCCGGTCAGGCGACCGACTGCTAACGTCGTCGAACAGTTGGCGTTAGACGACGAAACGATCATAGCGGCCGACTGACTGCTGAAGGTGAGCGTGAAGTTGGCGCTGGACGGCCAAACGATCATCGCGGTCGACTGGCTGGCAACGGTGATGCGTTAAGTTGGCGCTGGACGGCCAAACGATCATCGCGGTCGACTGGCTGGCAACGGTGATGCGTGAAGTTGACGCTGAGGGACCGCCGTGCACGCTCGCGCATCCACTCCGACGGGATAGGTGCCCAGTGGCGCTGGAGCCGCGTCGAGATACTCGACTAAGGCATCGCCGTGATCAATAGCCTGTCGACGCGGGATCGCGAGGTTCTGCTTTCCGCTTCCGTCACCACCCCGCACCGCCAAAGAAGCACCGTCTGAACAGGAAAACGAAAAGAAGAATCCGGCGAACTATTTACCCGCCTCCGCTGATGCCAATAAGGTTGAGAAACTTTTGGGGGAGCTCAGTGAGACGGGCGCTATCCCGGCGACCTGGCATTACCGGAATAGCCGGGTGATCGACACAAAATTGGCGGAGTCATACAACGAGGGGACGTTGAGAAGCTCTGACCAACCACAAACGTTGATCGGGTTGAAGTCCTTGCCGCAGGTAGAATCCTCTAGCAAGCAAAGGAGAATAGTGCGCATGACACAATCCCCGGTCCTTGTCTGGTTCCGGGACGATCTTCGGCTTGCTGATAATCCAGCACTTTGTGCCGCAATGAACCATCAAGCCCCCGTAATCGCGCTCTATGTTCTCGACGAAGAATCTCCAGGTATTCGGCCCCTCGGTGGAGCAGCCAAATGGTGGTTGCACCATAGCCTCAAGACACTGACATCGGCACTCGCCGAATTGAACATTTCGCTCATCTTGAGGCGCGGAGGAGCGTCCCGCGAGGTAGCCGACTTCGCGGTCAAGACGGGGGCCAGTGCCGTGCTCTGGAATCGGCGGTACGGCGGACCGGAACGAATAACAGACGCGAGTATAAAGAAATCGCTGATCAATCTCGGCTTGGAGGCCGAGAGTTTTGCCGCCAATCTACTCTTCGAACCTTGGACTGTTCATACCAAAGCATCTGAGCCATACTCGGTTTTCACCCCCTTTTGGCGTGCTTGCACATCCCTACCTGCGCCGCGGCTACCGCTTGACGCACCAAACGGTCTAGCCGAGGCCATCGACTTAAACGACATACCGAGTGTTCCTCTCGATGATTTGGGCCTACTGCCAGGTCGACCGAACTGGGCGGCGGAGTTCGATGCCGCATGGGAACCAGGGGAAGCCAGTGCGCAACGAACGCTGAAAGAGTTTCTCAATAATCACGTGACTACCTACGCCTCGGACCGCGAGGTTCCGTCTTTGGCAGGGACTTCACGACTGTCGCCACACCTGCGCTGGGGAGAGATCAGCCCCTATCAGGTCTGGCACGCGGCGACGCAGGTTCAACAACGACAGGCAGAGACATCCGAGGGAGTCCAGTGTTTCCTTAAGGAACTGGGATGGCGAGAGTTCGCCTGGCACACCCTCTACCATTACCCAGACCTGGCGACGCGAAACTGGCGGACAGACTTCGACAACTTCCCGTGGCCCCCACTGCGCAGGGATCTACTCACGGCCTGGCAAGTCGGGCGCACCGGGGTTCCATTGGTCGATGCCGGTATGAGGGAGCTCTGGCGAACCGGCTGGATGCACAATCGAATCCGAATGGTTACCGCATCGTTCCTTACTAAGAACCTGCTAATCGACTGGCGCGTGGGCGAGAGCTGGTTCTGGGACACTCTGGTCGATGCCGACGCAGCAAGCAATCCGTTCAATTGGCAGTGGGTGGCCGGCTCAGGCGCGGACGCCGCGCCGTACTTCCGCATATTCAGTCCTGCGGTGCAGGCCAAGAAGTTCGACCCAGAAGAGTTCTATATCTGTGTCAACATCCCGGAGTGGGGAACTAGCGATTACCCGGAGCCAGTAGTCAATCTAAGCAACACACGCGTTGAAGCACTCGCCGCTTATCAGACGATTCGAAAGAACGGAAAAGTGCGCGAGCAGTAGTCCTCATCGACTCAGTCCTCCGCCCAATTTATGCCGTCCAGCGTTAGCGCATTTGCGGTGTCCTCCAGGAAGGAGATGATCACTTCGCGTTCCTCGGGCGTGCGTTCAGCGGCGACTTTAAAGCGCTTGGCCTGATGCCTCCCCACGGTACTCATCGCAGAACTTCGGGTCTGAGGCATGACACGAATGACCAGGGCGCGGCGGTCCGTCGGGTGGGGCTCTCGCACTATATGTCCGCCGCGTTCGAGCCTGTCGAGCAGCTTTGTTGTGGATGCGGTTGTGATTCGCAGGTGCGAAGCGATCTCACCGGGAGTCGCGAGATTGCCGCTATTTTCACACACAATCAGAAAACGGAGCGCCTGCATGTCCGTCTTGTTGAGTTTCATGTACCGCGTTGAGGCCTCGGCAACCTGATCCTCAGTGTCGCGTAGCTTTCCCATCGCGGCCATCATTCGATCAACCTGCCGCACATCCGCTTCAGAAACCGATCCTCGATCCACCAACTCACTTCTAGGGTCAGCGGAATCTAGTTGGTACACAGATACCGATGTGTTTCGACCCGGAGGAAGCTCGGACATGGCTTGAGGATAGCATTGATGCTAGTATCTTTCTTAGCAACTAACTAGATAAACTAGATACTGCTATTACTAGGGGCTAGCCAAGCGGCTCGTCAGCCAAACTTGTAATTGGAGAACCGTGCGCGAAACAACCGTTCCTGCATTGATTGAGAGAAAAGACCTGGCCTCTGTCTCGTCAATCCTCCACGAAAGGCTGGACATCGCCCCAGAACACGACGCATTTGGCAGGATGGTGGACGGCGAAATAATCGACGTCACGACCGCTGAGTTCTATCAGGAGGTTCGTTCCATAGCTCTCGGCCTAGTAGCAGCTGGAGTTGACCCGGGCGACAGGATCGCCATTATGTCCCCGACATGCTATGAATGGTCGGTAGCAAGCTTCGCAATCTGGGAGGCAGGTGCGGTCGTGGTCCCGGTCTACGACACAGCTTCCGTGTTGCAGACTAAGACAATCCTTGATGAGTGCAGCGTTCGATTCGCATTTGCACGAGGGGCAGAAGAAAGCCGAGTAATCAGCGAGGCATCACCGGATTGCCGGGTGTGGAGATTCGACTCCGGCTCGCCCGATGACCTTTCTCGTCTCATTTCAATGGGAAAAGTGACACCGGAGAATGAGGCTGAGCTTGAGCAGCGGATACCCCGAGTAGTTTCCGACGACGTCGCTAGCATCGTCTTTACGTCCGGAACCACCGGGGGTAGTAAAGGAGTGCGGATCACCCACGGGAATTTCGTTCGCCTCGTCATGCAGGTTGCAGGCGCATACGGCGAAGTGGTGAACGATAGCGCTTCAACTATCGTTCTCTTGCCACTCGCCCATGTCCTGGCCCAGGGTCTACAACTTGTCTCCGTGTATGCGGGGATGAAGGTTATTCATGAAAGCAATCCTCAGGCGGCTGTTGCTCTAATGGGTAAGGTGCAACCGACGTTTATGGTTGTTGTCCCGCGAATCCTTGAGAAGATACGGGCAGCAGCTCGGGCGACCGCACGCGGCAAGAAGCTGGGAGGCGCGTTCTCTTGGGTCGAAACTACGGCGATCGCCTGGGGCGAGTACCTTGAGAAGACCCAGAAAGATCCTTCCCTCAAGCCTGGCTGGTCCTTAGCCATTCGACATGCGGCGTTTGACCGGCTTTTCTACAGCCGGATGCGCGCACTCATGGGTGGGAAAATCGACTACCTGCTCTCAGGTGCTTCCCCTCTTGACCCCGGACTGGGGAATTTCTTCCGCGGAGCGGGAATTCCGGTAGTAGAGGGCTACGGCCTTACGGAGACCACTGCACCAATCACTGGTAACCGTCCCGGACAGATGCGAGCAGGATCCGTCGGGACTCCGATTCCCGGATCGACTATTCGTATTTCCGAGGAAGGAGAAGTCCTCGTGAAGGGTGTCGGCGTCACTCCCGGTTATCTGAACCCCGGTGATAACAAGGACGCGTTCGAGGATGGCTTCTACCGAACCGGCGACGTTGGTCGGTTGGACGAGGACGGATTTCTTTACATCCAAGGAAGGCTGAAAAATATCCTCGTCACCTCAAATGGGAAGAACATCGCTCCTGAACCCTGGGAGCAAACTGTTATGACTGATCCAATCATTGGCCATGCCCTAATGGTCGGCGAGGGCAAGTCTTACGCCACTGCCCTGGTTGTCCTCGACACCGACGAAGTCATTGGTTGGGCGAAAGCGAAAGGCCTTGACCCCCTCGTCAGAGAAATCATCGATGCTACGGAGGTGGAGAAGGGCGAAGTGGTGAGAATAACCAATAAGGAGATCCTCGCACACGTCCAACGCACTGTTGATGGGGCCAACGGAGCCGTCTCCCGCGCCGAGCAAGTCCGGCGCTTCGCCGTCGTCGTTGCCGATCTCTCTGAGGAGAACGGCACGCTCACCCCCACTCAGAAACTCCGTCGTACCGAGTTCCTCGACAAAGCACAATCACACATCGCCGACATCTACGAGGAAGAGGCAACGTCGTGACTCAATCACCAGTTCCTGAAGAGACGTCAAGGACTGACGGCCAAAGCGAGAACGAACCTAGATCACGAGGCGCGAGTTGGGGATCAATCCTCGTCCTCGCCCTGATTCTTGTTCTGGCAGCAGCGATAACCTGGGCCGGTTCCCAAAACGGCGCAAAGGTTTGGGGTCTGCCGGTTTTTGCGGTTTCAGTGTGCTGGATTTTCCTGGTTCAGCTAGTGGCATTCATTCCCGCTTGGACTAATCACACCGAGAAGTTCTTTGACCTTACAGGGAGCCTCACCTACATCTCGACTATTCTCGCCGCGTTACTTCTCAGTGGACACTTCAACGCCACGGCAATACTGATTACCTTCGCGGTTGTGGTTTGGGCAACCAGACTCGGATCATTCCTATTCACGCGTGTACGCCGGGCAGGATCAGACGGCCGATTTGACGACATCAAGAAGAACCTCCTGAGGTTCCTGAATGTCTGGATGATTCAAGGACTCTGGATAACTATTACCATTTCCGCGGCACTCGCCGCCGTGACTGCAGTCGAACAGCCGCCGTTTAGCGGTCTGACCGTTGCAGGCCTTCTCATATGGGCCGCAGGATTCACTTTTGAAATCATCGCCGATGCCCAGAAGAGCAGGTTCCGTGCAGAACCGGCGAACAAGGACCAGTTCATTCACACCGGCTTATGGTCGTGGTCCCGACACCCAAACTACTTCGGCGAGATCACGCTCTGGGTCGGTGTCGCCCTCATGGCCCTGCCCGCGCTTCACGGATGGCAGTACGTCACCCTCGTATCTCCGCTGTTCGTAACCATTCTGCTGACGAAAGTAAGCGGGATCCCGCTTCTTGAGCGGAAAGCTGACTCAAAGTGGGGTTCTCATAAGGACTATCGCGAGTACAAGGCCAAAACGTCGGTCCTTGTGCCCCTTCCCCAAAGTAGACGAATTTAAGCACGCCGAGGATGGAGCAAGAATTGAAATCCAACACGCTGATACAACCCATCGTCGTCACCCTGTCGGCCATCGTGATGAGCATAGGAACCCTGGCCGGATTCGGCCTGATCGGCACGCGCGTCGAGAACTCCGCAGGAGGGGTTTTCGCCGCCGACGCGACGCTGATTACGCCGGACACTCCAGCATTCTCCATTTGGTCATTGATCTACGTCGGACTAGCAGCGTACGTCGTCTGGCAGTGGAAGGAAAGAGGGAATCCGAGAGCAGTTCGCATCGGATGGCTCGCCTCGGCTTCGATGGTACTGAATGCCATGTGGCTCGGAGTAACACAGCTGGGTTGGGTGTGGCCCAGCGTCGTTGTGATCCTCGCACTTGCAGTCATCCTTGGAATGATCGTGGGGAGGCTCGGCGAAGAGGATCGCCATTCACTCATCGAAAGTGTGGTCGTTGACGGCAGCTTCGGCATCTACCTGGGATGGGTGAGCGTTGCCAGCGTGCCGAACGTAGCGGTGGCCCTCATTGCCGCCGGAGTCAATCCGGGAGCGCCTTGGGCCGAGATCATCGCGATTTTGGTCCTTGGACTCGCCGCAGGACTGGGCGTTATGTTCGCTGCTCGCCTGGGAGCCCGCTGGTCGGTCGCCGCCGCGATGTCATGGGCACTGGCGTGGATAGCAATAGGTCGTCTTGGTGGACCGCTCTACTCCACCCCGGTCGCGGTGGGCGCGATAGTTGCCGCGCTCGTGATCATCGGAGCAACCGCCTATTTCTTCCTCAATGGTAGGGAGCGCTCGACCACTACCACCCGCGCAACGGGTGATTCAGCCGCTGCTCTCGGAGACGACGGTTCCCTCAGAAAGGCTGCTAAGTCCTCAACGAGGCCAGAGAGTTAGGTCAATGAACATTGCCGCAAGTGGGTGGATGTGAATAGCGAGGCATACCTGTGAAAGAAGCTGGCACTTTCGCAATCGCCTGGGCACTTGCACTAGTCATCTTCGGCCTGATTGATGCTGGATGGATTCTTCTCGTGGCTGGGCCGCTGTATCAGGTGGAACTCGGAGAAGTAGTTCCGCTGGGACTAGATCCACTGGCAGCCGGCCTCTTCTATGTCGTATATACGGCAGGCTTGACCTACTTTGGTCTTGCGCCGCATCGCCAGGAGCTCTCTGCACGATCACGAGTCACTAATGCCGCGCTATTCGGCCTCCTCACGTACTCGACCTGGGGCCTGACTCTCAAGGCTCTGGTTGCAGGAGTGTCATGGCAACTGGTTATCGGTGACATTGCCTGGGGAACGATCATCTGTTTCCTGACAACCGCAATCTGTTCATGGATCCTCACCCGCTTCTCGGCCAGGAACCGGACTCCACCATTGTGAGATCACGGGCACCGAAAGACGGAACGAGTACCCGGGGAAATACTGATGGGCCCGGTGTCGAACACCGGGCCCAGAGCCGGGTGGCTCTTGGGGCGTTGTCATCCCCAACAGATGAGACAGTGTGACATTATTAGGCGATGGGACATCTCATCTACGGAGCTTCACAAGAGTTCGAATTCGAAGATCGCGTCCTCGCCCATCTCAAAATCACGATCACCGCAAAACTACGCCACCAAGAGAGCTTCCTCATGAGCTGGGTGAATCCTCCCGAGACGGGAAGCGGGCGCGTCTCACTGTGGTTATCGCCGAGCATTCCGCTCGTGTTCAAGTTTGCAGGTAGTCGCGGTCCAGAACTCAACCAGCATTGGATCGCCGCCATGAGTGAGCTCTCACACACCCAATCTGGGTTGCGCGTGATCTCTGAGCACGAAGCTGAAGCCTACATTAGACAAAAGCGAGAAGAGTGACGAACTGGTGGGCTTTTTTCATTGCGGCATGGGTCGCACATTCGAGTTCGATGATCGAACACTAACGCATCTCCGCACCGTCATCCTCAGCAAGTTCGCCCGCGCCGAAAGTTTCGCATTCACGTGGGTCGAGGGCGGGAAACAACATAGCCTCTGGATGCACCCCACGATGCCACTCATGTTTGAATTCGAAGGACCGACAACCGAGCAACTTAATTCCCGATGGGTCGACGAACTCGTCTTGCTCGCTAGCTCACCCGGTGGATTGCAGATAGCACCCGAGCCCGCTACCGACAGCTGAGTACTTTCATCGCACCCTACGGATGTCGCCCTCCAGTAACCGGAATTACGGCACCCGAGACATACGAGGCATCTTCTAAGGCGAGGTAGACATATGCGCCCGCAAGTTCCTCCGGCAGGTCCGAAATTGCGATGTCAGCCCCTCGCATTCGTTTGCGGTGCTTTTCCCTCGTTCCTCGCCTTTGATCAAGGATTGTTAGCTCGAGAGTCCAGAACCTCGAACGTGTAATTAGTGGTTTCGCAGTTCACGAATCAACTCATCTTTTTTGAGAGCCGAGTAGTTAGTGAGACCAAGTTCTTTCGCCCGTGCGCGTAACTCATCAACGGTCCGGTCTTCATAGTCCTCAGCCTTGCCACCTCTACGGCCGACAGCTGATCGGCCGTCTTTGGCAGCGGCGTTCGAAATCCGGGCGGCCTTTTCCTCCGATGCGCCCTCATCTCGGAGCCTCTCGTACATCTCTTCATCTTTGAGCTGGGGGGTTTTGCTCTTGGGCATTGCTTCTCCTAAAGCTCTCTGGCGTATCGCCTCAGACTGAAGAACTTATTTCCTCCGCCTGTTTCTCAGCCTGCACGCTAAGACGGAGCTTCAACAGGGGTTGCTCTTCTCGCTGGATTCTTCTATCCTCCGGCTCAGCTTGTTTGCGCAGGGCTTCGATCAAAGAGCTATCATCGCGGTGTTCGACTGGCTAATCCGCAACCTCACAGGCAATCGCTTCATCAGTTACCTAGTGGCCCCAAAAATATGATTCGGCATCAGCCCACCTCGGCCACTGCTCTCGCAATAACCAGGGCCAGCAGAAGGAAGCCTGCAAACGACTGAACCCCCATTAGGATCTTTGCCCGGGTGCTCAACGGCATTGTATCCGTGGCGCTGAATGCCATCGAATTCGTCAGCGAGAAGTATAGATAGTCAATATACGTTGGCGTCCAGTCTGACTTAACGGATGAGCGACGCGCCACCTCGGTAATGGCATCCCGATCCTCGTCTTGTGGGAAGCGAAAATCGGCAAGCGGCAACTCATCGCGTGAATCCCGGGTACGTGCCACTGGCCCGCCCCGATCGATGCACCAGAACAGTAGCGCGAAACCGATCACGTTCGTCACCCAAACCTGCAGCGAAGCGAGCAATAATCTTTCTCCCTGCTCCGGTTGCTGCAAGAGTTGCATGATCAAGAGCACGAAGGTCACCTGGTTCGCCAAAACAATCACTAGAGCGAGTGACATCTCGACAATCCGAGAAATACGCGTCTCACGAACATAGCGGTGCGGGTTGACAACAATCAGCGGGATCAGCAGAAACACGCCAATCACAACCACAAAATAGCGCTGGACGATAAAAAGGCCACTCGGCAGAAACGTGTAGAGCGTCAGGGCAATGAGGATACTGGCGGCGACCGGCCATCGATGTTCGGAGTGTGCATTACGCTCCGGAGGGTATTGATCGTTCATGCACATAGACGTACCAGGCGCGCGGACTACGAACAAGGACTGGCGCGGACAGTAGCAAGCTGGTACCGCGAGCATCTCCAGCCTTACACCATCTGACCCGATCCTGTTTCAGAATTGGCCGTGTCTAGGGCCAGCAGAGCCTCAATCATGTGTACAAAACCTCCTAATGTAGAAA
>JBATQJ010000017.1:0-1964 GCA_049291975.1 Scrofimicrobium sp. | reverse complement strand
GGCGTGGCCGTTTGGTATCCACTGATGCGGTCAGAGCATAAGCAACCAGTGACGAAAGAGGAGGCTGAGAAGTGACTCAGAGTCTGCGCGTCTCTCAAAGTGTGCGCCGACTGACCAGCGGGCTAGCTTGGGCCGCGATTGGGTTCGTTGTGGCGGCGATTCTGCTCGGCCTGCTCCTCCCGTCTCATCCCTGGTCTTCGGTGCTGGTCGGCTTGGTTCTGTCGCTGGCCATGTTTGGCGTGAGTCTTGCCACGACCCGAGCAGCAGCGAAAACTGAAAGCCTCTCAGTTGGACCGATCGCGCTCGATTACGTCGTCAAGATTGCGCTGGTTGCCGGGGGCTTGATTGCAGCTCAAAACCTCGATGGTCTGGAGGTTAAGGTAGTGGGTCTGATAGTTGCAGCATCGGTCCTGGTAGGAACGATTGTTCAGCTCTGGGCCTTTACCACTTCGGGACGAAGGTCTGATGATAGCGACACATTCGCCTGACCATCGTCCCAGATACTGCTAACATAATGAGGTCCCAAAGCGGCACAAGGCCCCAGTTTTCCAGTTCTGACGGCCACGTTTTGACTTTGAAGATCTGACATCCGGACATTCGACGGAGGTGCCCCCTGTCTTCCAGCGCGCTGACTAGCACTGAGGCCGCAACCTCAGGCACCCTGTCCGAGGACAACCAGAATCAGGCGGGTAAGAAAACCCCGAAACCCACATGGTGGTGGGTTGGACTCGGTCTACTGGTTGCAGTAATCGTCGTCACCTTCATTCCCGGGGTCGTGGCTCCTTTCAAGGATCCCGATTATGAGGTGCATCAGCCGGGCCTGGCTGACTTCTTTCCGGCCGCCGTCCTGTTTGAGGGAACGCCGTTTGAGATGAATCGGCTGGTCATTGCGCGCCTGCTGGTTGCTTTCGCACTTGGCCTGTCCTTCTTCTTGGTGGTACGAAACCTAAAGCTTCGACCGGGACGCATGCAGTGGCTCTCTGAGTTCCTCGCGGGGTTTGTTCGCGACCAGATTGGTGTTGAGCTTCTTGGAACCAGCCGAGGCCACCGATACGCAACGATTCTCGGATTCATCTTCTTTGGTGTCCTAGGCATGAACCTCACCGGGATCATCCCAGGCATTGACATTGCAGCGTCGTCCGTGGTGGCCGTGCCCATTGTCTTTGCGGTAGTTGCGTACGTGACCTTCATTGTCGCGGGCATCAAGGCACGCGGCGGGATGAGGTTCCTCCACGAGCAACTGTTCCCTGCGGGGGTGCCGTGGCCGCTCTACATACTTTTGACCCCGATCGAGTTCATTTCGACATTCATCATTCGCCCACTGAGCCTGGCGGTCCGTCTTCTGGCCAACATGATGGCCGGCCACATGCTCTTGGCGCTGAGCTACTTCGGCACGCAGGCCCTGTTGCTGGCGTCCACGTTCATGAAGCCGCTCAGCATCCTCACCTTCGGCGGATCGATCGTTGCAACCCTGTTCGAGATCTTCGTTGCCGCCCTACAGGCATATGTCTTTACCGTACTCACGGCCGTCTATATCAAGATGTCCGTGGAAGCCCACTGAACCCAATAAAAACAATAGAAGGAACGTGACATGACCGGTTCTATTACCCTCCTCGGCTATGGACTAGCCACGCTCGGCCCGGGCATTGGCATCGGCATCCTGGTTGGTAAGACCCAGGAAGCTACGGCCCGCCAGCCTGAGGTGGCCGGACGCCTGTTTACCAACATGATCATTGGTGCGTCGCTGGTTGAGGCGCTCGCTCTGTTCGGCTTCATCCTGGCGTTCATCCTCTAATGATTCTTTCTTCACTACTTCCCGCATCCTCGGACGCGGAGGTAGGCGGAGCATCTGTTCTGCTTCCACCGCTGTTCGAGATCTTCTGGGCTGCCGTCGCCGCCCTGGTGATCTGGCTGGTCGTCGGCTGGGCCCTGCCCAAGATCTACGCGATGATTGACGAGCGTAG
>JBATQJ010000016.1:0-1927 GCA_049291975.1 Scrofimicrobium sp. | reverse complement strand
GACAAAACTGGCTCGCTAGTAGCAACGGCGGCTCATTTTGGTGCATTCCACTCCGGCGCGGGCCGCGAGGTTGCCCAGATGGTAGAGAACTTTGGTGAGGCGGTAGGCGTTGCGTTTCAGCTGGCTGACGATGTCATAGACATAGCGTCTCCCGCAGAGGTGACGGGGAAGACACCCGGGACCGATCTGCGCGAGGGCGTCGATACAATGCCGATCCTGTTGCTGAAGAAGCACGCCGCCCAGGGAACCATTGATGAGGATGGCCGGATGATCCTCGAAATGCTCGAAGGTGATCTTTCCTCGGACGAGTCACTCGCGGTGCTTGTCGGAGCGCTGAAGGAGCATGAGGTGCTAGAGGAAACTCGCCAGCTTGCCCGTGCGTGGGCTGACCGCGCGGTAGGGTTCCTCGACCCTCTTCCCGGATCCGATGCCAAGGACGCACTGGTTGCCTTCGCCATGCTGATGGTGGACAGAGCTTCATAACCTGTGGCGGAGCCAGGAGGATGTGGGGTAAGGGCCACATCCCAGCCTGGACCCAGGAAGATAGGATTGATGCAGTTTCGTTATCAATCCGTCGAAAGAGCGAAGTGACCAGTCCAATTCGAGTTGCCGTCGTCGGCGCGGGCCCGGCCGGCATTTATGCCTCTGACATTCTTTCCAAGTCTGACCTAGATGTTTCCATCGATCTGTTTGAAAGACTCCCGGCGCCATACGGGTTGGTCCGCTACGGCGTGGCTCCGGACCATCCGCGCATCAAGCAGATCATCGTTGCGCTCTACAAGATCCTGCAACGCGGCGACATCCGCCTGTTCGGCAACGTCGAGATCGGACTCGACATAACCGCCGAGGAACTCAAGGATCGCTACGATGCTGTGATCTATTCGACCGGAGCGGACCGAGACGCACGTCTGGAGGTTCCCGGGGTGGACCTCCCACAGTCCTTTGGAGCGGCAGACTTCGTCTCTTGGTACGACGGGCATCCCGATTACCCTCGTGAATGGCCCTTGGATGCGCAGCAGGTGGCCGTTTTCGGAGCGGGCAATGTCGCGCTTGATGTCTCGCGCGTGCTCGCTAAGCACATCACCGAGATGATCTCTACCGAAGTCCCATCGAATGTCGCTGAGACCCTCAAGAACAACCCTGTCACCGACGTGCATGTCTTCGCGCGACGCGGTCCGGCGCAGGTTAAGTTCACCCCGCTAGAACTGCGGGAACTCGGCAAGGTCGCCGATGTGGACGTCATCGTCTCCGAAGAGGATTTTGACTTCGATAAGGGTTCGGATGAGGCGATGCGGGCATCAAATCAGCAGCGTCAGGTTGTAAAAACCCTCACCTCGTACGCGTCGCAGGATCCAGAGGAACTGAAAGCTTCCAGACGCATCCACATCCACATGTTCGAGGCGCCAGCAGAGATCGTGGCGGACCAGGATGGAAACGTTCGAGCCGTGGTCACCGAGCGCACCGAACTGGTAGGGGATGGAACCGTGAAGCGCACCGGAGTGCTCACCGAGTGGCCGGTACAGGCGGTCTACCGCGCGGTGGGCTACTACTCCTCGCCGATTCCGGACATTCCATTTGACACGGTTCTTGGCGTTGTTCCGAACATCGGTGGACGGGTCGTCACCGAGCCCGGTTCAACTGTGACACTCCCTGGCTTTTACGCGACCGGGTGGATTAAACGAGGCCCGGTCGGTCTGATCGGCTCGACTAAGTCGGATGCTCAGGAGACGATCGCAAACCTCGTTGAAGACGCTCAGGCGGGCGTTCTCGGCGGGATGGTCAACCAGTCCATCGAAGAGCTTCTGGAGGGGCGTCAGGTGCCGTACACGACGTGGCACGGTTGGGAGATTCTCGATGAGTACGAGCGTGAACTGGGTGAGAGTTATGGCCCGACTCCCTCTGGGGATTTAAGGGAGCGGGTCAAGGT
>JBATQJ010000015.1:0-4165 GCA_049291975.1 Scrofimicrobium sp. | reverse complement strand
GATTCGGGTGTCTGAACCAGTAGTTTTGACTGATCCTTGATCTCCCCGCCAACGTAGTAAGGCAGACCGCAGTTGGCGAACGAAACGTACGGCCCCTTCTCGAAGACGATGATCTCGGCCGACTCATCAAGGCGTCTGGCCCTGGCAGCCGCACTCATGCCCGTAGCTACCCCACCGACAACGACGATACGCATATTTTGGCTCGCTCTCTGTAAACCTGAGATCACTATACCCCTAGGGGGTACAACCAAAACGCCTCAACACTGTGATCCTCGTCAGCATTAAGGTCAGAGGCGGAGAAGAGATTGCGCCGTTGAAATCTCTTCTCCGCCTCTTGCCTCTAGGGGCTACTTACTGTGCAGGTGTCCTTTGACGACCATCCGCATGATCCCAGCGCTGAACCCGACGAACTTCCCGAACTGAGGAACAAGAGACTTTCTCGACCTAAGTGTCTTGTTTGTTGGTAGAGGCGCTCCTGTGACATCGGCAAATGGTTGTGATGCGTCCATTGCCTGCTCAGACAGCTCGACTGTAGTTTCTTTCACCATTGGTCATCACTCCGGAATCAGGTACCAGAAAGGCTTTGCCTTCGCCTTGTAAATAAACAGATAGTGCAGCATTAGCTTCACCCAGTGGCCATGCAGGCCGATCTCCCCCTTTGTGTCCTTGATATCGCGACCGGTTTCATATCGTTCGAAATCAGGGACCACCGGCATCATCGTCATGGCTGCGGCGGTACCGCTCTTCATGCCAGTACCGGATGAAGCAACACACGCAGCGCCCATCTCAGTCATGGAGGCGTTCTCGGCAGGCGCGTTGGCCCCCTTCTTGATCCGTCGAGCGATGGTCGTAGCTGCGGCCTTGCCCATTACGCCAGAAGGCATTCCCGTCCGAGGCGGCGCAGGTGCAATCGCGGTGCCGTTCGGAGAGGTACGCGGCCTTGAAATCTGGTGTGGTGGGGCAAATGCGATTCCGACCGCAAACATATTCGAGTAGGCCGGGGACTGGTAGGTCCGGGGCCAGTCCTTTGCGCGCCACTCCTCATAGGGCTTCGGGGTGTAGTCGGCATCGACCTTCATGAAGCCAGACGGAGCAAAGATCACTCCACTTATGTCAGCGCCCTCTTTGTCATAGGCATTCATTGGTTGTCCACCAAACGGAGGCAGCAGCATTGCGAAGTCAAAGGCTAACTCGTGAATCTCTCCGTCAAGCTTTTCGTAGGTGACTTTGTTCGGCTCTACCTTCAATACAGCGGCCCCGAGGATAGCCTTGACGTTTCGCTCGCGGAACAGTGACTCAGTCCAGATCTGCGAACTGGTCTCGAAACCCTGCTCGACGAACGTCATGCCTCCAACGCCGAAATCTCCGAGTTCAGCCTCATTGGTCAAATAGATTAGCTCGACCTTGTCTCGGACTCCCGCCTTCTTCAGCTTGTCATCGACGTTGAACGCGTACTCAAATGCAGCGCCCTCGCAGGTACAGGTTCCATTACCCATCCCGACGACAGCAACCTGCCTCTTCCCCTTCTTGGCTTTGGCGATGAGCTTGTCGAGTTCCTTGGAGGCGTGCACGGCATGGTCCGCGGTGCAGACTGAGACCGAATTGCCGGTGTCGGGTCCAAGCCCTTCTGTTGCTTCGAACTTTAGCTTCGGCCCGGTTGCATTTATCAGATAGTCGTAGCTGATCTCTTGGGTAGAACCGGCAGTTCCCGGAGCCGTACTCTCAACGACTACATAAGGACGGCTACTATTTGAGTTGCCCTCGGGGTGAATCTCAGTGGCCTTGGCCTGTACCAGATTGATTCCCTGCTTCTCATATATGGGAGCCAAGGGGAAAATGACCTTCTTCTGGGCCATGGTTCCGACTCCAACCCAAATGTTTGAGGGAATCCAGTTGTAGTTCTTGTTTGGGGTGACAACGGTAACCTTATGTTCCGTTCCCAGCATGCGGCGCAGGTGTAGCGCGGCCGTATGACCCGAAACTCCCGCTCCAAGCACGACAATCTCGGCCATGCTTATCTCCTTCGACGTTGAGGATCTGCTCTGTCGTGAACACCATACCCCCGTACAGTATAAAATTGTACCGATTGTCCGCCGAAAGTCCTATGAGTGACGAAAGAGTCTAAACCCGAGACGAAACCAGCTGGCGAACCAGAGGGCCAAACTGATCGAACTCCAACAAGAAGCCGTCATGTCCTGAGTGCGAACTAACCCAAGACACCCCGTCGGTGCCAGGAATGCGTTCGGCAATCAGTTCTGATTCTTCCGGAAGACAGAGACGGTCGGTATCGACGCCGACGACAAGGGTTCTTGCCCGTATCTGCGAGAGCGCTTGGTCCACCCCTCCCCTGCCTCGTCCCAGGTCGTGGGCCATGAATGCCCGTGTCAAGACGCAGTATGAGTTGGCATCAAAACGTTCAATGAACTTACTTCCCTGGTGCTCCAGGTATGACTGGACAGCATATCTGCCTCCGCGCCACGGGTCTTCTGCGCCCTGCGGTTCACCACCGAAACGCTGAGCTAGCTCATATGCTGACCTGTACGTGGTCTGGGCGATCTGGCGGGCAATTGACAGCCCAGCGGTCGGACCGGCATTGGCCTGATAGTAGTCACCGCCCAAGAAGTGAGGATCAGTCTCGATTGCGGCGACCTGCGTGTGTGCCCATGCGATCTGGTCTGCGCTAGTTTTTGCGGTTGTGGCCACCGGAAGCAGACGTTCGACTCGGTCGGGGAACATGGCTGCCCACTCCAGGGCACGCATTCCGCCCAGGGACCCCCCGACGAGGGCGGCCCAGGTATCAATGCCCAGCTCGTCGGCGAGACCAACCTCGGCATTGACGGTGTCACGAATGGTGATGAACGGGAACCGAGATCCCCAGGGTTTTCCGTCTGGCGCGTCGGAGGCCGGGCCGGTGGAACCCATGCAGCCGCCGAGAACGTTTGGAGCGACGACGAAGTATTTCTCGGTATCAAGAGGGGCGCCCGGGCCGATTAGTTCCGTCCACCATCCCTCGGTGGGATGGCCAGGTCCCATGCGACCCCGGATGTGCGAATCACCGGTGAGGGCGTGGAGGACCAGAACCGCATTGTCGCGCGCCTCGTTTAGCTCTCCCCAGGTCTCGTAGGCCAACTTATACTCCGGCAGTAGCCCACCGGCTTCTAGCGCGAGGGGTCCACCGTGGAAGAACTGCCGCTCCCCCACAGGGTCGCCCTCGCGCCAGGCGCCGGACACTGGAGGAGTCACTACTCCCCTGCCTCGCGTGCTGCTTCAAGACCGAGTTCGAGATCGGCAATGATGTCGTCGATATTCTCAAGGCCAACAGAAAGTCGGATCAAGCCGGGGGTGACTCCTGCCTTTCTCCCCTCTTCCTCAGTGAGTTGGGAGTGGGTGGTCGACGCCGGGTGGATTACCAGTGATCTGACATCGCCTATGTTTGCTACGTTCGAATGCAGCTTGACGGCTGAAACGAAGGCGCGGCCTGCGGGTTCACCTCCCTTTAGCTCAAAACTCAGGACGCCACCGGTACCCTTCGGAGCGTACTTTTTGCCGAGGCCGTAGTAAGGACTGTCAGGGAGGCCGGAGTAGGTCACCGACTCAACGTCGGGGTGCGAGTTGAGAAATTCGGCAACCTTTTGGGCATTCTCGACGTGTCGCTCGACACGCAGCGATAGCGTTTCGATTCCCAGGGAGATTAGGAACGCGTTGAACGGGGAAATTGCCGCTCCCAGATCACGTAGCAACTGCGTCCTTATCTTGAGGATGTACGCGAGGTTCGCTCCCAGAGCCCCACCGACACCCAGATCACGGGCGAAGACCAGGCCGTTATAGGTTTCATCGGGTTGGTTGAAGTCCGGGAACCGCTCCGGGTATTTAGCGAAGTCGAAGTTGCCGGAATCGACGATCACTCCGCCAAGCGAGGTTCCGTGACCACCCAGGTACTTGGTTGCCGAGTGCACCACGATGTCCGCACCCCACTCAAAGGGGCGAATTAGGTACGGCGTCGCTACAGTGTTGTCCACGATCAGCGGCACTCCGACCGAATGGGCAGCGTTAGCTACGGCTTCAATGTCGAGGATGTCACCCTTTGGATTCGGGATGCTTTCGGCATAGAAGGCTTTGGTATTGGGTTTGACGGCAGCAAGCCACGCTTCGGGGTCTCCCGGAT
>JBATQJ010000014.1:0-11131 GCA_049291975.1 Scrofimicrobium sp. | reverse complement strand
CAGTTCCACCGCGGTAGCAGATGCCTGCGCCGCAGTTCCACTGGGTGCGAGGGGCTCACGCAGACAGACGTACAGGTGAACGGGACCCGGCAGACCGCCGTGCCCGGCTCCTCGCGCCGTAAGCCTGCGCACCCGGGAGGTGACGGCGCGCCGCATCTCCGGATTATCCGGGTTCTCGAGAGCTGGAATCTCTCCATCAGCCACCACTGAGGCGCCAAAGATGCCATTCTGCTCGGTGGTTTGGTTGGCCCCTACCCCCTGAAGTTCAAACGGACGATCCGCAGTGACAACGATCAGTGGAAGTCCCAGATACTTGGCTTCTTCAATAGCCGGATGCAGTTCAGATACCGCGGTTCCTGAAGTCGTAATTACCGCGATCGAGGACTCTGCGTTGTCCGCGCCCTGCAGTGCTCCGACCGCCCAAAACCCGGCTCCGCGCTCCTCAGCAAACGTATGGACTGTCGTCAGCCCCGCCTTCTCGTATTGAGCCAGTGCATATGCAAACGGCGCGTTCCTTGACCCGGAGCAGTAGGCAAACTTCCGGGTTCCACAGGCGATCAGTGAGCCGACAATTAGGCTAGCGGTTTCTAGTGATGCGATCTTGCGAGTCTGTTCCACTACGTAATCCTCACACGTTCTCATTTGCCAATCAGATAGGGCGCATTCAGTGCCAGTCTTTACGGCGTGTCGTCCCCGTGTGTAATCGGAGCATCCGAATAGGTTTCTGCCCGAGGGGTAGCTACCAGATGGAGAGCCATTGCGTCGAGTCGCCTTTCCCAGTCTTCAACTACCCCCGAGGGAACCCGATCAGCATGAGACGTGAGTTCCCCGCTACGAACCTCCTGCGCGTGATCCACTGCCAGATACCCGGGGGTCTGCTCCGCAGAGCTAAGTAGCGGCCTGTCAACCACGTCCGCCGCCAGAAGAGAGCCCGTGTTAAGGCCGCAGGCATAATCGAGTCGCTCAAGGGTAGCCGCGAGTTCTACACCTGCCGCCAGGCCGATCGACGTGTCGAGCGCCGAAGAGACCACCGCGGGAAGGCCGAGCTCCCGCTCGACCCACAGGCACCGTCTGATTCCACCAATCGGTGCCACCTTAAGAACGGCGACGTCGGCTGCATCACGAGCCAGTAGCGGGTCCTCGGCTCTGCGGATCGATTCGTCAGCCGCGATTGGAACCCGCGTTTTGGCGCGCACTCTCTTAAGTTCCGCCACACCCGCGCACGGCTGCTCCGCATACTCAAGACCACCCACCGCTCGCGCTGCCTCGTCCAATGCCTCCAACGCGGCGGCCGCCTCGTCAACTTCCCAGGCAGCGTTGGCATCAATCCTCACGCGGGCGCGCTCACCGTAGAGTTCGGCGAGTAGCTCGGCGGTAAAAGCGACTCGGGCGAGGTCCTCCTTATCAAGCACTCCCCGGTCCGCTACCTTCACCTTGGCCGTGGCACAGCCCGGTTGCCGTTCGATCCTGGTCCTCACCTGCGACAGGGGAACGACCGGAACAGTGACGTTAACCGGCACTCTGTCTCGCTTTGCTACGGGTGCCTTGGTGGTCGCAGACTCGATGGCGCTCGCAAGCCAGTGGGATGACTCCGCAGGCCCGTAGTCCCAAAACGGAGCGCACTCGCCCCACCCGTTCTTTCCTCGAATCAGCAGGCCTTGGCGCTGCGTGACGCCCCGAAACCGAGTGGTCAGGGGAACCTGGTAGACGCCAACCTCGTCCACATCACTGAGAAGCTGCCTCACACGGGATGACTGGGACCCGAGCGGAACTGCGCTCAGGCGCGGGCGAACTGACACTTCGGTCGCTACACTCTTCCGAGCGAACGGACCATTACGGCTTTGATGGTGTGCATTCGGTTCTCGGCCTGATCGAAAGCGATGTTTCGCGGGCCCTCGAACACATCTCCGGTCACTTCAATGCCATCCAGTCCGAACTCGTCGTATATCTGCTTTCCGATGGTGGTGTTCAAGTCGTGGAACGAGGGGAGGCAATGCATGAACTTTGCCTGAGATCCCGCCTTCATCATTAGTTCTTCGGTGACCCGGTAAGGGAGCAGAATCTTGATGCGCTCTTCCCAAACATCCTTCGACTCGCCCATCGAAACCCAGATATCCGTGTGAACGAACTGCACTCCCTCGATGGCGTCCAGATCGTCCGTAACGGTGATCCGTGCACCGGACTCCTCAGCACGGGCCATCGCTTCGGCGATCACGTCCTCGGAGGGTTGTAGTTCCTTCGGCGCCACGATGCGAACATCACTGCCGAGCATCGCCCCATTGATGAGTAACGAGCGCCCCATGTTAAACCGGGCGTCCCCAACGTATGCGTACGAAATGTCGCCGAAATTGCGACCGTCACTGTGCTCCAGCATCGTTAGGGAGTCGGCCAACATCTGGGTCGGATGCCAGATGTCCGTCAACCCGTTCCAGACCGGGACGCCCGAATCGCGGGCGAGGATCTCGACGGCTTCTTGGCTGTCGCCGCGATACTCGATCCCGTCGTAGAAACGACCGAGTACCTTCGCCGTGTCAGATACGGACTCTTTGTGTCCCAGTTGGGATCCGGTCGGATCAAGATAGGTGGTCATCGCCCCCTGGTCGGCGGCGGCAACCTCGAACGCGCATCGGGTGCGTGTAGACGTCTTCGCGAAGATCAACGCAATGTTTCTGCCGGACATGTACTTAGTCTCAGTACCATCCTTCTTTTCCTTCTTCAGGATCGCGGCGAGTTCGATGAGGCTACGCCACTGCTCATCGGTCTCATCGAGTTCACGCAGAAGGTTCGCACCGGGTACCAGGAAGTGTTCAATGTTCGTCATGCTGAAATAGTACGGACTATCGTGGGTGAAATGAGTAGCCAGACTATTGTCTCTGACACGTTTGATCCATCACGCTGGAAGGTTGTCCCCGGCTTCGACTTCTCAGACATCACTTACCACCGCGGAATTTCGAGGGGCGAGGATGACGGAGCGACCAAGGGTGCGGAGCTTCCCTGGGTCCGAGTTGCCTTCAACCGCCCAGAGGTGAGAAACGCGTTCCGCCCACAGACCGTCGACGAACTTCTGGTGGCGTTAGACGATGCGCGTACCAGTAGCGATGTCGCCGCAGTGATAATCACCGGGAACGGCCCGAGCCCCAGGGACGGGGGTTACGCGTTCAGTTCCGGGGGCGACCAGAGGGTTCGTGGCAAAGACGGCTATATGTATTCCCCGAGTGGGGATTCTAAAGTCGACAGGGCCCGGGCGGGTCGGCTCCACATCCTTGAGGTTCAACGCCTGATCCGCGCAATGCCCAAACCTGTGATCGCCGCTGTGGGCGGTTGGGCAGCCGGCGGAGGCCATTCATTGGCTGTCGTGTGCGATCTGGCAGTTGCCTCCAAAGAACATGCCATGTTCATGCAGACGGACGCGAACGTTGGCTCGTTCGACGCGGGGTACGGTTCTGCGCTCCTGGCACGCCAGGTCGGGGATCGACGGGCCCGAGAGATCTTCTTCCTGTCGCGACCCTACACCGCTGAACAGGCCGAGAACTGGGGGGCGATAAACGAAGCCGTTCCCCATGATCGACTTGAGGAAACAGCGATCAGCTATTGCCGCACCGTTGCTACGAAATCACCACAGGCAATTCGAATGCTGAAATACGCTTTCAATCTTGCCGACGACGGACTTGCTGGCCAACAGATGTTCGCTGGTGAAGCAACGCGCCTCGCGTACATGACTGACGAGGCGCGTGAGGGACGGGATGCATTCCTGGAGCATCGCGACCCGGATTGGTCCGATTTTCCCTATCACTACTAGCAGGGGTCTACTGAGAATCACTACTTAGTGGTGAACGATGACCTTGTTGCCGATGCTGGCCCAGTCGTAAAGTTGCTTGGCCTGCGCCGCAGGAATGTTCACACAGCCGTGTGATCCGCCTTCTCCAGGTTCAAAACCAAACGCGCTACGCCACGGAGCTCCGTGAACCGCATAGTTCCCGTCGTAGTAGAGCACCCAGGGAACGTCCTTGGTCAGATACTTCGATCCGTCCGGGTTGGTTCCCTTCATATCCTGGAGGGGGATCTTTGCGTACACCGCGAAGCTCCCGGGTACCGTCGGGGTTGCCGGCGCTCCATGGGCTGTCGGGATCTGCATCACGGGAGTCGCCCCCTCGTAGGCGGTAACCGTATAGGTCGACAGGCTGATGTCGATCCAACGCTCACCCGGGGCTGCCTGGTAAGAAAGAGACTCAGCACCGGGCGCGATTAGTCGCTGTTCGAACGTTGGCTCGGTGAACGTGTATTCGAAGTCGGCAACATACGGCGTCTCAGACTCGACTGAACTGACTATGCCCGTTGCGATCTGGTCAACGTTACTGACCGCGCGTCCCTTCTGGCCCTCATTGGCAACAGCGAGGACCTTGCCATCTGCATTGACGTTCTCAACTCCGGGGACCGGATCCGCTTTGGTGGCATCAGCGAGCTTGGTCACCCACTTAGTTACCTCAGCCTTATCAAGCGTGGGCTGAAGCGTACTGCCCTCGGGCTCGAACTTGATCCAGGAAGCAATATCTTCGGGCTCTGGCCATTCGGTCCAAAGTTCGGCATCGGTAACCTTGACCGATGTCTGCGTCCACTGGTTGGCCGTCTCGGCCGCGGACTGTGCGGCCTCGGTTGTCAGGGACGGCTCCGCTAATGAAGAAGTAGCGGTGACAGTTGCGCTATCGAGGGTTGACGCCACAGCGAGCAACTCCTCGCCCAGAGTCTTCGCGTCGATTACCGTGCCCTCAGATGAGGCACTGACGACGAACATCTTGGAGTCGTTGTCGAAGTGCACTGTCGCATCGACCGGGTCAGACTCACCTGAAAACTCGATCGCGTCGGAGTACTTCTCAAGCTGCGCGTTGTTGGCGACGATTACCGGCTCAACATCGTTGCTGCCAAAAAGGCCTCGAACCCGATCAGCGAATCCCTGATTGTTGTGGAACACCTGATCGACGGTTGCGTCGAGATCGACGAATACCCCCGCCTGTTCGTAGTCAACAGGAATAACATCGCCGTCAGGCCCGACAACCTCCACCGACTGCTGATCGACAAGTGCCTGGAGGGTGTTCATCACCTGATCGCGGCTTTGGCCACCGACGTCATGTCCAGCAATCGTTGATCCGGGAAGCGAGTGCGCACCGAAATACGCAACGGTGCCCGCCACGGCTCCACCGAGTAGCACGAGTACGGCCACCACACCGGCAATGACCTTGCTTTTAGTTGACGCAAACAGATTCTTCATCACTTGCAATATTAACGAAGCTATGTGCAGATTGGCAGTACCGTACCGGTTATCCGGGTTACAAATTGCTCTCGGTTAAGCGCGGTCTTCGGCGGTTTTGTGGGGGATGACTCAGATATCGGAGGGACGAGTGCAGATGGCGAACACAGACGCTGCTCCTAAGGTTCGTATTCTTCGGCCCCCGGGTGAGCAGCGCGACCTGCACCAGTTCGTCGACCTCCTGGATAGATGGCAACAGGGTCTGTTGCCCGGATATCTGGTCGTCACTTCGGATGACATCAATCCAGAATCGGTAGAAGAGCAGGTCCGGCAACGTCCCATTTCGCAGAACACCGGCCCTCATCTGATTCTGCCAACCTCAGGGTCAACGGGCGCTACGCCAAACTTGGTGGTTCTTTCACGGGGAGCGTTGGCCGCTTCCGCACACGCCACGCAGCGGGCACTCGGAGGTCCGGGCACGTGGGTTCTTCCTCTTCCGTTACAGCACATTGCGGGAATCCAAGTGGTTCTCCGCTCCCTTGCCGCCGAGCACATGCCACTAGTTACCGACACGTGGCCCAGGTTTTCCCCTGAGTCGCTGGCCAAGGCGGCTAGCCGACATGATGGCTCGGTACCGCTCTATACCTCACTGGTCTCACCTCAGCTCGCTTCCCTGCTCCAGAACACTCAGGCAGCAAAAGAGTGCCGAAGCTTCAACACCATCCTGCTGGGCGGAGGGAGAATCGATGTCGATCTTCTCGCCGAGGCCCGCGGCGGCGGACTGAACGTGACCACCACTTACGGGATGACCGAGACCTGCGGTGGTTGCGTGTATGACGGCATCCCGCTTGAGAACACTCGGATCGCCATCGAAGAAGGCACTGAGCGAGTTCTCATCGCATCGGACGCGCTGATGGACGGCTACCTGGGGTCACCCTCGTCCGAAGCAGACACGCACTGGGTAGAACGCAGCGGCACCAGATACTTCCGCACGCCGGATGTCGGAACCCTAGACGCCGAAGGGAGACTGCACATAACTGGCAGAGCGGACGACATCATCAACAGCGGCGGGGTGAAAGTGGTCCTTGATCGAGTCCAGGACACGATCACCGCCCTTCCAGGCGTGGATGAGTGCGCGGTCTGCGCTACCAACGACCCGATTTGGGGAGAGACTGTCACCGCGCTGGTCGTACAGCGGGGGCAAGATCGTGATCCTCAATCTCTGCGTGACTCGGTGGTCGAGGCGCTAGGAACCCCCTATGCTCCGCGCGTGATTGTCTACGCAGATGCCATTCCCAGAACCGATCTGGGAAAAGTGAGAACCGCAAAGGTCAGGTCAATCGTCGAGAACGCGATTAGGTCCGACTCGGCCTGGAAGCGTTGAATAGACCCGTGGCGACTTTCAAAGACTGGGTAGAGGGCGCTCGCCTTCGTACCCTTCCCGCAGCAATTGGTCCGGTGCTCCTGGGCGTAGGAGCCGCCATTCACTTGGAAGGCTTCTCTGCCCCCCGGGCCCTACTGGCACTGGCGACAGCCCTGGCGTTGCAAGTGGGAGTCAACTACTCCAACGACTACTCGGACGGAATCCGCGGATCGGACGCTGACCGTGTCGGCCCCCCTCGTCTCACCGGTGGCGGGCTCGCAAAACCAAGACAAGTTCTCTTCGCGGCGCTGGGTTGCTTCGCTCTTGCCGGACTATCCGGACTAGTCCTCGTCGCTGTTTCCCATCTGTGGTGGCTACTACTACTCGGCGTCCTCGCAGTTCTGGCTGCTTGGTTCTACACCGGAGGTAAGAAACCGTACGGTTACGCCGGGGTTGGGCTCTCGGAAATCCTAGTTTTCGTCTTCTTCGGACTGTTTGCGACAGTTGGCACAACATATGTCCAGACATATTCGGCTCCGTGGTGGCTCTGGGTTGCCGCGAGTGGCATCGGGCTGGCCTCAGTAACGCTACTTATGGTCAACAATGTTCGAGACATGGAGGGCGACGCGCGGGTCGGTAAGAGGACCGTCGCGGTCAGACTCGGGCCGCGGGCCGCGAGGCTCTCTGTTCCAGCTCTGCTCGGTGTCTCCTCGATCCTCGCGGGCATCGGGGCACTCGGCGCGGGAAACGGTCCCCTCTGGTCGGTTGCTGTCTTCTTTGTCATCGGGCTGTGTGCAGTGCCAGTTGCGATCCCCGTGATGCGCGGAAGCACCGGGGCTGACCTGCTGCCGTCACTTCGGAACGCGGGCCTTTACGCACTGGCGTACGGACTGGTTCTTGGTGCCGTGTTCGCTATCGGGGCATCGGGCGCTTTGTAGCGTCTCCTGCCTCTATCCTTGAAGCATGGCACGCCTGTTATTGGTTCTCCTGGCGATCGCGTTGACTGTCTTCGCGGTCGCGGACTGGGTGACACGTTCTAAGGAATGGACGCCCGGGCGGGTGAATCGTTGGCTGTGGCTCGCGGTAATCGTTCTGCTCCCCGTGATCGGACCGCTGGTCTGGATCATCATCGGGCTGGTGACCCGTGCCGAGGCGAACCGGATGCCAGCTACCGCCACCCCGATAGACCTGCCTCCCGATGATAATCCTGAGGCCATCTCAGATGTGGCGAATCGGATAGTGCGCCGGCAGAAGCGCACCAAGCCTGAACCTCCCCCACATGTTCCGGGGGCTGTTATCGACGAGGACCCCTCAGAAGACGAGACCGACGCTGATCGGGACAAATAGCGGAGTCTTTCTCGCTACTTCTTCGTTGCCGCCTCGGAGGTTCCCGGAACCATGTCCTGCGCCCTACCTAGGAGCCCTTTGGCGGGTTCGCTGTAGTACCAGTCGACCAGCGTGTTTCCCTCGAACACTAGCGATGAGAGCGACGCGAGCGAACACTGCCTACTGAGTGGATTGTGCGGTAGGGGTTTTCTGTCAAGAAATCTCTGAACCATTACGATTGGCGACTGGTGAGAAACCAGTAGGGCTTCGTGCCCGCGCGCCTCCTCAAGAGCCCCGCTAATCGCGGCGCTCATGCGACTGCGGACCTGATCGTAAGGTTCACCCCACGAGGGGCGATTCGGGTGGGCGTAGAGCTTCCAGTTACGTGGATACGCCAATATCAGTCGGTTCTTGTTGATCTGCTGCCCCTCAAAAGCGTTGCCGACTTCGACCAGGCGGGGGTCTGTCTCAATCGGCAGGTCATACGCGAGTGCGGTCGGTGTTGCAGTTAGCTGTGCGCGAAGCAGAGGGGAAGCGATTACGTAGGTGATGTCGTTACCCTCATCAACCAGGAAATCGGCGACCACCTCAGCCATCTCCTGACCCAGCGGGGTCAGGCCGTAGCCAGGGAGGCGACCGTAGAGAACGCCCTCGGGATTGTCGACCTCGCCATGGCGAAGCAGGTGGATAGTGGTTGTCTCCATGCAGACATCCTTACACGGTCTCTAGAGGGCCCCGTGCAAAGCGCGCACGGCATCCTCGAACCTGGAATCTTCAACCCCGACAATGATGCTCAGCTCGGAGGCACCCTGGGAGATCATCCGAATGTTGACTCCCGCCTCCGCAAGAGCCGTAAAGATCTTGGCCGCAATACCCGGACTCTGGATCATGCCGCGACCGACGATTGCAATCAGCGACATTCCGGGAGAGACACTGATTGAGTCGGGCTGACAGTAAATGCGTAACTCAGCCAGGATCTTGCCCAGGTTGAATCGGATTGCCTCGCTGCGAACAATGGCGGACACCGTGTCGATTCCGGAGGGGACGTGAAGGATCGACACGCCGTTGGTCTCGAAGACAGAAACCAGCTTGCGCAAGAAACCCTCTTCCTCGTTCATCAGGGTCTTGTCCAGGGTAATGACAGTGAAGTCCCGCATCCCGGCGATCCCGGTGACCGTGACGAACTGGCGCCTAGCGTCGTCGGCAACGATGAGTGTTCCCGCATCCTCGCTGCGGTCGGTGTTGCGAATCTGGATCGGGATGCCCTTTTCACGAACCGGGAAGATCGCCTCCTCATGAAGAACTGAAGCTCCCATGTACGAAAGCTCGCGCAATTCCTTGTAGGTAACCACCTCAATCGGCTTGGCTTCAGGAACGATTCGTGGGTCAACCTGGAGGAAGCCGGATACGTCAGTCCAGTTCTCATAGAGGTCTGCCCGAACGCCGCGGGCCACAATGGCACCCGTAACGTCGGATCCTCCCCGCGAGAAGGTATGGACCTCGCCGCTGTCATCAGCGCCATAGAACCCGGGGATAACCGCTTGCGGCAGATTTTCGAGTCGGCTACGCAGAACCTTCATCGTCTGCTTCTGCTCATACTCACCCGCGTTACTGAAGCGAATCACATCGGCCGCGTCAACGAACTCGAAACCCAGGTACTCGGCAAGCAACTTTCCGTTTAGGTACTCGCCGCGGCTCGCCACATAATCGGAACTGGCTCCGGCAGCGATGCGCGCCCGAATCTCATCGAGATCGTCTTCAATTCTGGTAGACAGGCCCAACTCGTCACGGATTGAGGTGTAGCGCTCGATCACCAACGCGTAGACCTCGCCCGGATCGATGTTGTGCTCTGCCAACTGGTGGCACATGAGCAACAGATCAGTCACCTTGTGATCATCGGATGAGCGCTTGCCCGGCGCGGAGGGAACCACGTAGCGGCGAGAAGGATCAGCCTCAATAATCTCTTTCACGCTCCGGAAATGCTCGGCGTTTGAGAGAGAGCTTCCTCCGAACTTCGCGACGATTAGCCGGGACATGGGTCTCCAATCTTCTGCTGCATCTGACTCAGATGGAACCAGACTGCTTGTCCAAGGTTAGTTTTTGGGCCAACTACGTATCGGAGACGCCCGAGGGATGGGCGAACAGTGCTCGGATTATCCCGACGACTGTCCGAACCTCGTCCAATGGAACGTCTCCGTCCGGGATACGAAAGTGGACATCGGTTAGCTTTCCCTGGGCCACGACGTCAGCGGCGTTGTGGCGACGAATCCCGCCCGAGCCGATGATAGTGATCCGTCCATCTGCAATATCCCGCAGGCGTGCAAGGCCCACCGGATCGGCAACGCCTCTTGAGCCACCCGTCGTCAGAACCGCGTCGTAGCCCAGATCGATCAGTTCCAGAAGTGCGCGACGCTGGTCCGTAACCTCGTCAAAAGCACGGTGGAAGACCAGGTAACGATGTCCGGCGGCGCGGCGCCAATCCCTGGCAGCTACGGTGTTTACCCGCCCGTTCGTCAGCGCTCCAACCACAAACCCAACCTCGGGGCCCGCGGGGGTGATGGCGGCACTGAGGCGTTCGATGTAGCGGGTTTGCGCCCTTACCTGTTCTTCGGTCAATTCAAACGAGGTCGGGTTCTCGCGCACTAAGACACGTATCCCGCCTTTTGGGGCATACCTGAGGGCTTCGAGAACAACATCCAGGTTCGGAGTTAGACCACCCACGCTCAGATCTCGCCCAAGTTCCGCCCGATCGGCACCGCTGTCCCGGGCCAACCGGACACCCTCACTGGTCTCAACGCACAACTCAATGGAAACCGAACCTGTGACCACAGCGGCCCTCCTATCGCAGAGTAGATGTGAACAGGCTACCTTTGGAGGACGAGGGAGGCGATGTGGGTCGAGTCGGTAGCCAGCTAAAGGGTGTGGTAGAGGAAGCGCGAGAGTCATCCTCTATTTCGTGGCCGCGTGTGATCGCGACCGCGCTCGCCGCTGTAACCATGGCCGTACTGTCCACCCGCCTCAGTTCCATCTTTAGCGCCCTAATGCTGACGGCGGTGATCTCCATCGGCTCCGCGCTGGCCGCCGAGTTCTACCGGCTGGTCATCACGGTGACGACCGAGGGAACCAAGTAGGTGATCGTCCCCGCGATTATGGAGCAGGACGAGGAAGAGGGTCCGTCCGGGGAGGCAAAGCAATAG
>JBATQJ010000013.1:0-6728 GCA_049291975.1 Scrofimicrobium sp. | reverse complement strand
ATGAAACCTTGCGGGTAGCGTCGAAATGCGGCCTCTCCCGATGAGATGTCAGACCATGACACTGACGGTGAAAAGTATGTGTCCGTATTCTGTGCGCGCGACCTTGGCCGTCCACCATCCTCCGACCCGAATGTTCGAATCTCCGCGCCGTCGTGCTCCCAGTTGATCACATACTCTTGGTTGCCGTACCATTTCCGGAACTCGCCGCCCTTGTTGTATGGGAACCATCGAGCTCCGCTAGCAGCGGCCTCTTCACGTGATGTGCAAGCAAACGCAGAACGTCCCTGGGAAACCTCCCACCACTGACGAAGAAAACGATTGTTGTCGCCAGTTTGGAGGCCAACTGCCAGTGCAGCGGTTTCACCGAGAGGTCTACCTGAAGTGAAGACTGAACGCATCTTTTCACTCAGCCAGTAAACAATCGGGGAGCCCGGAATTTCGGTGAAGTCGGACTGTGCCACCTCGAAACTGTTGTAGCCGCGGTCAAGGAACAGAGTCTCGATGGTGGCGACAGACCGAACATCAACGTGTTGCTCGAATAATCGGCGGTAGACGGCGCGACTTCTGCCACTCTTGGCATTCGACACGACAAACGCGACCGATCCGAAGTCGGAGCCGAAGACCCCTCGGCCCAGATGGACTAACGAGATGAGTCGTTGGTCTTGGAGCAGGTTGAGTCGCAGATCTTCAAAGGACTTGAGCGACATCCACGACGGGAGGTTGATCATTCCCCAAGTGCCGCCACGCTTTGTCAGCACTTGGGCTTTTAGCATGAACGCTGTCATGAGGTCGGCCTTTCCGGTCGGATACTCGTCCTTCATGAACTGTGTTGAGTTACTTCGGAAGGGTTGGGCAGGGGTCGAGCCTTTCGGCAGTGCAGACATTGATCGGCATGATGATTCGCCATCCTTATTCTCTGGGCAGAGGACATAAATGGCTACCCCGATGGCTACCCCTTATGCGTGACAGAACGCCGCATTCGCGGGGCTAGTCAACGCCCATCTCTGGCATCGTGTCCTAGTAGCACTCCGGAACGACAACCGAATGGCTATCCCGATGGCTACCCTAAGGCCAACCTGCGCCGTTGTGTACTTGAACGATGGAACACAAACAACGTAGAAAAGGTACCGGATCGATCTATCAAAACTCCCGTGGTCAGTGGGTTGCGGCCATTGATGTCGGTTGGACGGAACGCGGGACTCGGCATCGGGTCACGCTTAAGGCGCAGACTGAGACCGAGGTCCGCGCCAGGATGGCTGATGCACAGCAGCGTATCGCTGCGGAGGGACTTGTAACGTCGTTTGCCAACATTAGCGTCAAGCGATGGGCTGATCGGTGGTTGGCGCAACGGCAGCGTATCGTGCGTCCCGGTACGTTTGTTTCCGACCGCTCGGCAGTAACCCGGTGGATCGGTCCACAGCTCGGCCATCTCTCACTTGACGCCCTCACTCCCACCGATGTACGCAAGGTCGCCTCAGCTCAAGAGAATGCCGGGCTCGCCCTTCCAACGATGCAGCGCACGCATGCAGTGCTCCGCAAGATCCTCTCGGATGCGGTCGCAGAGGGGTACCAAGTACCTCAGCGTGCTCGAGAGACGAGTGGTCCTGGCGTCGGCCCTTCATCGCGACAGGCCCTCAGTAAAGAGGATGCTACTCGCCTTGTTTCCGCTGTCACGGTGAGGCCAGATGCTTCCCGATGGGTTGCGGCGCTCGTTGCGGGGCTACGTCCGGCAGAGGCGCTTGGCTTGACCTGGGACATGGTGGATCTAGAGAAGGGGGCGATGACTCTCGCTTGGCAGCTCAAGTCCTTGCCTTATGTTGAATCGCGAACGCCGTCGAGTGGTTTTCGCGTTCCATTAGGTTTTGAGTCCAGACATCTAGTTGGTACTTATCATCTGGTTAGACCGAAGACGCAAGCTGGAATCCGTATTGTGCCGATTGCGCCGTGGCTCGTCGATGCGTTGAACACGTGGAAGGCAGTTGCGCCGTCGTCAGCGTTTGGTCTTGTGTGGCCGCGCGAGGACGGGTCTCCTCGTTCGGCTGATTCTGATCGTGCTCAGTGGTACCAGATCGTGGATCAGGCTGGTGTTACAGTGACGCTTCCTAATGGAGAGGTTCGCCGACCGCTTCTCTATGAGGCTCGGCATACTGCTGCCACGCTGCTGCTCGCAGGAGGAGTTGACGACACTACGATAAAGGCTGTTCTCGGACACTCTTCGGTGTTAAGCACGCAGGCTTACTTACACACCGATCACTCGAGGTCTCGCGCAGCGCTGGATGCTTCTGCCGAAATGGTCGGACTTGGCCGGTAATCTAGGAATCACACACTCGACTACTCGTTCACTGCATACGCGCAGGCGTCCGGTGGTCGGGAAGACCGAGCTAAACATGACTTGTGAGGAACCTGTTGAAGACGCTTGAGCAGATAGTTGCACAGCACCGCGACGAGTGGAAAGCGCGCTCGCTCGAACAGCAACGGCTAGAAATTGAGAATAACGAAGCCGTGGCCAAGCTGTACGGGCTCGAAGACGAAGTACCGTCCTACGTGCCGCTGGAGCGGGTTTCATTGACCAACAACTCCGCCTTCCAATGGCCGAACAAGACACCTGAGGAGCGCGATGCACTGTTCGCGCAATCTTCCATCGTTGATCTTGTCTCTTATGCAGTTGGATGCATGTTTGGGCGCTACAGCTTGGATATGCCGGGCTTGATTCTCGGTGACCAGGGAGCGACGGTGCAGGACTATCTCGCCAAGGTGCCGCAACCGACGTTTGTTCCGGATGCTGACAACGTATTGCCCGTGGTTGATGGTGACTGGTTTGAGGACGACATCGTGTCGCGTTTCCGCCAGTTTCTGCGGGTGTCATTTGGTGAGGAGCATTTCGAGGAGAACCTTAGGTTCGTTGAGGAGTCGCTCGGTGTTAAGGATTTGCGGGAATACTTCATCACCAGGTCTGGTAGATCCAGCTTCTACGATGATCATGTCAAGCGCTACAAGAAGCGTCCTATTTATTGGTTGTTTTCGAGTCCGAAGGGCTCATTCAATGCGCTGATCTACATGCATCGCTACACGTCTTCAACGGTTTCCACGGTGTTGAACGAATCTTTGCGAGAGTTCGAGGCGAAACTGGAGGCGAACCTTCAGCACCTGGAGCGCCTTGCAAACGGGGACGGCACGCCGCGTGAAAAGGCAGCGGCGTTGAAAGAGACTGACCGTATGCGCAAGGTACTGCTAGAGCTGGGGGAGTACGAGCATGATGTGCTCTACCCGCTCGCGTCCAGGCAGATCGCGATTGACCTCGACGACGGTGTGAAAACGAACTACCCGAAGTTCTATCCCGCACTCAAGAAGATCGCTGGATTGGAGGCCACTGGTGAGTGAGGTAGCTCGAAGTGGTGACACCGAGCGCGAGTTGCTCGTGCGTGCCACAGAACTCATAGAAGAGGGCCAAGCGTCAGCGGCGCGACAGGCGAACTTATCCCTAACGATGACGTTCTGGAAACTAGGCAAACTTATCGGAGACGAGGTACTCGGTTCAGAGCGTGCCGCGTACGGGAAACAGATTGTCGTCTCACTGGGACGACAATTGGCGGAACGATACGGGCGTTCGTATGAGGAAAAGAACCTTCGCCGCATGATCCAATTTGCCCAAGAGTTCCCTGACGAGCAAATCATCGTCTCACTGGGACGACAATTGAGCTGGACACACTTTCGGGCGCTTCTGCCACTGAAATCTCCGGAAGCGAGAGCGTTCTATGCGCAAGAGGTTTTGAATCAAGGGTTGGGCGTTCGGGGTTTGCGACAACTAATCTCAAGGAAGACATTCGAGCGGCGCGAGATTGCCAATACGCAGCTAGTGGGCCAGACCGCAGTCCCGCGTGACGTGTTTCGAGACCCCTATCTTTTGGATTTCCTTGGTCTCGAAGATACGTTCCTTGAACGTGATCTCGAAGCTGTGATTATTCGAGATATGGAGGCATTTCTGCTCGAAGCCGGGAACGGCTTTGCGTTCGTTGAGCGCCAGAAGCGAATGATCATCGATGATGAGGACTATCACCTTGATCTTCTGTTCTTCAGCAGACCACTGCGACGCTTGATCGCCGTCGAGTTGAAGCTTGGCAAGTTCAAAGCTTCCTACGAAGGGCAGATGAAGCTCTACCTCAAGTGGCTTGACCGCTTTGAACGACAGGAGGGCGAGGAATCGCCAATCGGGCTGATCTTATGCACCGAGACGGGTCGCGAACAGATCGAACTGCTAGACATGCACAAGGATGGCATCGTCGTCGCTGAATACTGGACTGCCCTCCCACCGAAGGCGGAGCTGCAATCGCGCATCCAGCAGATTTACCAAGCCGCCGCCGAGCGGGTAGCAAGACGCGAGATCGAAGCATCTTCGTATCAGGAGGGCATCGAATGAGCTCACTCCGTGCAGTCCTTCCACACCTGGAGCAACGTTTCGAATCTCAGAGGCTTGTGTTCTGGCACGACGGAGATGGAGAGTACGCCTCCGAGTTTGGCTCTCTCGAACTTGAAGGCGTGACGACGATCCAAGTTGAGAACAACGAATACGCGGTAAAGAACCGACTACTCCATGAGGAACCAAACACAAAGTTCCTCATCTACCGTGCCGGTAGCGTGCCTGACGGCATTGGCGACTGGCTCTTGGATCTCGAACTCGCGTACGGAGTGTTCACTGCGGACCACACTGCGCTCGTGCGACAAGACCTCGGCATTGAGGGCCCAGGGGTCGATGATGTGCTCCGAGAACACGATAAGTTCTTCCGAGCGGGAAAGCGGGTGCAAGCGCTCAAGGCTATTCTCATTGCTGATGATAACGCCGATCAGTTGCGAGCTAAGATGTGTGCGATCCTGGTTGGTCAGCGTGAACACAGCATGCTGGAATTGACCCGTACGCTACTAATCGAGAACTCGCAACAGGAGACCACGAAGTATCAGGCGCTCGTCGACCAACGCCTCGATAGTTTCCATTGGCAAGGCGTTGCGAAGATATACGGATACCAGTCCAGTGAGCCTTCTGTCGATGACTTTGCTCTCTGGCTCTTCCGCCAAGCCATTAACGGATTCAATTCAGAGACTCCTGGTGGATTACGGAACATTCAGCTCGATTTCGCGAGCCTCCGCAATGATCGTCGAAGTGCTTCAGCACTTGCCAAACTGGCTGAGCGTGCAGCTGAGAACTTGGACTACGCGGACTCAATCCAAAACACAGAGTTGGCGGACCTGAAGGGAAACGACCTCTTTGAGGATGTTGAGAGAAAGATCGTCAGCATCCTGGCTCAGGCGGTGGTCGATAGAACGATGAGCCCCCGTGAAGTGGATGAGATGATCAGATCTCGACAAAGCAGTCTCTGGGTCGATGGTTACCGAGAGTTGTACACCGCCATTGGCTCGGCTTCCGAGCTAATTGGAGCGCTGGCCACTGGCCGATATGACATCAACTCATTCGACGATGGTCTTGAACGTTATCGTCGCGAATGGTTCCGCGTCGACCAGCTTTACCGGCAGTTCCACTGTGCTGCGCGGACAACGGAGTACGCAGGTGCTCTTGAGGCCCTCCGGGCTGAGGTGGAGAAGCTCTACGCCAATCGGTTCCTCTACGACCTGGGTAACTCGTGGCAGCAACAAGTTGATGCTGCTGAGACATGGCGTTCGATGACGTTGAACTCCCAGATGCAGTTCTTCAATGACTATGTTGAACCGATTATCCGTAAAGGCAACCGGAAAGCAGTTGTACTCATTTCTGACGCCATGCGCTACGAAGTCGCAGACGAGTTGGGCTCACGTATTCGCCAAGAAGATCGCTTCGACGCCACGCTTGAAGCAATGCTTGGGGTTATTCCCAGCTACACCCAACTGGGAATGGCAGCTCTCTTGCCGCATAAGGCGATAGGTCACTCTCATGGCGGTGACCCTGTGGTTGTCGATGGACAGCGTTCCGACGGAACGGCGAACAGAAACAAGATCCTCGCACCCGTGGATGGATTCGCCATCCAGGCAGAGGAAGTGCTCGCGATGCCGCGAAGTGAACTGCGCGATCTTTATGCGGCACACCAAGTGCTGTACGTATATCACAACAGGATCGACGCTGCGGGCGATAAAGCCTCAACAGAGCGCCAGGTCTTCGAGGCAACAGACGATGCACTGCGTGAACTCGTCGATCTAGTGAAGCGACTGACCAACGCGAACGCCACCAACATTCTGGTTACCGCTGACCATGGCTTCCTGTATCAAGACACCCCGCTAGCTGATGCCTTCTACCTATCAACAAAACCGCAAGGTGACGACCTAGTTGTGGTCAATCGACGGTACGTGCTTGGTCGTGGACTAAAAGATGACCCAGCATTCCGCATGTTCGATCCTGAGCAGGTCGGTCTTGCCAGCGATCTCGAAGTGCAGATCCCAAAGTCGATCCATCGGATCAAACTGCCTGGAGCGGGCTCTCGATTTGTTCATGGCGGGGCCTCTCTCCAAGAGATTGTCATCCCTGTGTTGGCCATCAACAAGAAGCGTAAGAGCGACACAAGGCCAGTCAACGTGGAAGTGCTACCAGAGACTGACAAGATCACGACCGGCCAGCTAGTCGTCAAACTCTTCCAGTCCGAACCCGTGAGCGAAAAGGTGCAACCACGTACTTTGAGGGCAGGCATCTATGTAGGAGAGACACTCATCTCGAATCAGCCAGAGTTGGTGTTCGATCAGTCTTCTGA
>JBATQJ010000012.1:0-3587 GCA_049291975.1 Scrofimicrobium sp. | reverse complement strand
CGTCGTGGTGCACGAGGGCGGCCGCGACCATCCGATGGCCGCGATCTATCGGACGCGGGTGGTGCCGCAGCTGGTGGCCCTGCTCGAGAGCGGTGAGCAGCGGATGCTGGCGGGGCTGGACGCCATCGTCACCCACCGCGTGGGGGTGAGCGACCCGGCCTGGCTGACCAACGTCGACGCTCCCGAGGACCTGCACCGGCTGCGCGACTAAGTCCGTTGTAGGTCACCGAAAACCTGAATTCGGGTGATTCTGAACGTACGTTCGGCGGCGTCCGCGGCTGGCGACGACGTTCCGTTTTCGTCTGAATTTTTGGGGTCCGGGTAATCGTTTCAAAGTCGCCAATGTGCAAGCCTTGTGGCTGTCCGATAATTCTTATGATCGTACACGATCATCTGGTTGACGTCGTCAGCGGCAATCGTTCCGGCTTCGTACAGGTTATTGAACTGCTCGGTGGAGAGGAACTGGTTTGCGGTGGAGTACCTCGGATATTTCTTGTCTTTCTTCCCGAAGCGGCGCAGTTCCTGCGGCATGGATTGGCTCAGTTGCAGTTTTGCATAGTAAATTACACCTGGTTCGTCCCCAATCTTGAATTGGATTCGGGTTGCCATGGAAGTGGGTAGTACGTTCGACTCCGGTTGCGTTTTCAGGGGCTTGAGATCTTCCTCCAGGTCGTCAAATACAAGTGGTTTGCTGGGTTCGAGAGCGAGCTCAAGAGTTGCTAGCTCGAGAGCCTCGCGGAGTGTGGAGAAGCTTCCTGGGGGATCGCCGGAGGCGTCGAAGCAGATGATTATCTTTGAGCCGAAGCGAAACTGTTCGACGAGTCCGAGGTTATCCCAATGTCCGCCGTCGGTGGCAAAGACGAATCGGTCGTTGACGCTGTACCACCCGAGGATCTCCTTGAATATGTATGCCATTCGGGGGCGGGGGCGTTTGCTCGTGTTGATGTCTGGATTTGGAATCCAAGTACCGAGATCGGCATTGAAGGCGGCAATCACTGCATTGGTGGATCCGAGGCTCTTATTTCCCATCGCGGAGGAGAGTGCGGCTCCGGTAATTGCCAGCCATGATGAGACGTATTCAATATGCGGATATTCGCGGAGTATCCAGAATTTTCGGACATTTTTACTGGTTTCCAGAAAGGGTCCCATCGCGTGAGACCAGTCTCCGACCGTGATTGCGCTGGGGGAGACAGTGAGGGACTCTGCCGGTAATCCGCCGCGTGCCAGCCCGGATTGTTGTTGCGCGCAGCACAGAACTAGCTCTGGTATCGGCGAGTTCGGCTGGTCTGGCTTTGATAATTGGCGCAACCACGACCAGGTGCCAGGGCCCTCGGAGGGATTCTCGGCGACGCGGTGATTGTGACACGGAGCCCACTCGGTCGAGGGAGTTACGAGATCGAAGGTGCGCGACAGTCTCCGTGTGAAGAGTTGCGCCAGTGTCGGACTGTTCGCGCCCAGGAATCCGTACAGGGCTGCGACGACGGCTACGACGCAGAGGAACGTCTTCGGTGCTCCGACCCAAGCCTTGATATGCAACCACTGATAGGAATCATCGCCGAGTGCGGCAGCCCCGGCGACACCGAGTCCGACGAGGATGAGAGCAAGGGCGAAGAACAACCCGAAGAGCCGGAGAAGGTTCCGCTGCACCGCCTGCATCGCGAATCCGGTGACTTGACTGCCGATCAGCCTCCAAAGGAGGGTAAGCACTCCACCGATGCCAGTCAGAGTCGCGAGGTTCTTCCAGATGTCTGCGGTGTTATCGCCGATTGCGCTATTGCTCTGAAGCGAACTGAGGATGAACGGTGCAAGTGCCGTGTAGCCAAATATCAGCAGGCCGGCGGCGATGACGACCGCACTGAACCTCAAGAACCGAAGCGTGCGACGAAACCAGAGGAACAGGGTTGCGGTTATCAGTCCTGCCAAGGCTATGTAAATCCCGGGATTGAGAAGAATCAACGGAATCTGGTGGTCGGTTGAATGCCAGAATTGATGGGTCGTGTTCATTGCGTTGACGTCGCGCATGGAGTGACCTATTCCAGGGAATGGCGGTGGCGTTGTTTCTTCTGCGAGTCCGGGGAAGAGGAAATCGCGGGTAAGAATCCATCCAGGAATCCAGGAGGCGACATAGACGATCGCCACGATGAGGGTGAGGGATGTCATGAGACAGAACAGCGCCCACGAGAGTGGTCCGAGGATTCCGCCGCGGCCGTTCAGCAAATAGTGCAGGGGTAGCATCCACGGTGATGGAATTTTTTGATCGGATTCGTTGGACCTCGCAGAGTCCGCACTCGGGGAGGACTCGCCGATGAGGTGCTTGCGTATCTCGTCGGCTGCGGTGTCGCCATTGGGCCAGTCCGAGCACGAATGATGGCGAGCGCGCTGAAGCGCCCACGATGCTGCGGCCCATGCGCCGCCGGAGACCGCAGTTACACGGCCTGCCTCTCGTGTTCGCTGATTCTTCTCGAGGCCGTTGAGGGCGCCGAGACCGAAGGCTGTGGCACGGATGCCACCGCCGCTGATACAGATACCCTGTTGCTCCCAAGGGGCATCCTTCACGTTTCGCGTGTGCATCGGGTTCTCGCCCGCACGCTTCGCGACCAAATCCGGTGTTGCTCCGAGGAAGAGCGGCCCGGCCCCAATCGGGGCCTTGTCGGACGGCGTGTTCCGTGGGTCTTCGGCGAACTTCAATCGGCATTGCGAGAGCCAGGTGCCCGCTGAGATCACTGCCGCGAGGATTGCGAGAGTGGCGAGTAACCACTTGATGCTGGCGACGGTGGTGACCAGTGAAGCCTGCTGGCGGCTCGAATAAAGGCAGCCGTCGCCGCTGCAAAACAGCAGGAGGGAAGTGAGGAGGTTCTCGAGAAGATCGGCGATAGCGACCATCGCGGGGAGAAACGCGACGACTTTCGCTGAGGACACTAGCCGGGGACTCTCGAATCGCCACCAGCCGCCGAGGATTATCCCGGTCAGCAGTGATGTGTAGCCGAGGATCAACAGGACATCCCACCCGAGAATCCCGGGCAGTGAGACACCGGCGCAGTGTTCGAGACGCTGCGCTGAAGCACTGTACGGAAGCCCGGCGAACTGGGTATACAACGAAGACTCGGGGCAAGTCCCCGAAGCACGCCCGATCATTTTCGATCCGCAATAAGCGAGCGCGGAACCCGAGATGATGAGCAAGCCGGGGAACGCGTTGTGCTGCCACATCATCAGTCGGGTCAACACGCGTGCGATCGAAGTGACCATATCTGAGTATGGGTGAGTGGTTGGTGCTGAGTACTCGAGAACTCTGAGAGTTATCGATTCGTGACTGGACCTGGAGTATTGGGAGATGAGGACGGCCGCGACCATCCGATGCCGGCGATCCACCGGACGCGAGTCTCGCCGTTGGTGGCCCTGCTCGAGAGCGGTGAGCAGCGGATTCTGGCGGTGCTGGACGCCATCGATACCCATCGCCTGGGGGTGAGCGACCCGGCCTGGCTGACCAACGTCGACGCGCCCGAGGACCTGCACCGGCTGCGCGCCTGACCGGGCCGGGTGATCCCGGTTCGCGGGTGGGCGATTCACCGGTACGGGAGCCTCCCGGC
>JBATQJ010000011.1:0-48079 GCA_049291975.1 Scrofimicrobium sp. | reverse complement strand
GGGACTCGGAGCGAAACCGAGTTATCGCGCCCGTTCCAGTCGATTTCCTCGGAGGTAATCGGTCCTGGATTCGTCACCCCTGACCCCCCAAAGGCGAAGTCATCACTGTTCAGAATCTCTTCCCACTCACCGGGGAACGGAACACCTACCCGATAGTGTTCATGGGGATTACCCGCAAAGTTGATGACGCACAGCAGGTGCTCAACTTCGCCGTTTACGCCGGGTCCCTGACGGACGTATGAGAGAACGTTGTGGTCGGCATCTCCGGCATCGATCCATTCGAATCCGGTGTAGTCGTCGTCCCAGAGAGCGGGGGACGAGATGTAGAGATGATTCAGCGCCTTCACCAGTTCAGCGACGCCCTCATGATCCTCGTAATCGAGTAGCCACCAGTCAAGACTGTAGGATTCGCTCCACTCGCCCTCCTGGGCGAACTCCTGTCCCATGAACAGCAGCTGCTTTCCGGGATGCGACCACTGGTAAGAGTACAGGGCGCGGAGGTTGGCCAGCTTCTGCCACTTGTCTCCCGGCATCTTCGCGATGATCGAACCCTTGCCGTGCACCACCTCGTCATGTGAGAGTGGAAGAACGAAATTCTCCGAGAATGCATAGACCAGTGAGAATGTGAGCTCTCCGTGGTGCCAGCGACGGTTGACCGGGTCCTCTTTCATGTAACGAAGGGTGTCGTTCATCCACCCCATGTTCCACTTGAGTCCGTAGCCGAGGCCGCCTCCTGTAGTGGGAGCAGTCACGCCGGGCCAAGCAGTGGACTCTTCGGCAATCATCATGACGCCCGGGTTGCGTTTGTACGCGGTTGCGTTGGCTTCTTGGATGAACTGGATGGCTTCCAGGTTCTCGCGTCCGCCGAACTTGTTTGGGGTCCACTGCCCGTCCTTGCGAGAGTAGTCCAGGTAGAGCATCGAAGCTACGGCGTCAACGCGCAGGCCGTCGACATGGAACTCCTCAAGCCAATACAGGGCGTTTGCGACCAGGAAGTTGCGGACCTCATTGCGTCCGTAGTTGAAGACCAAGGTGCCCCAGTCGGGGTGCTCGCCGCGTTGCGGGTCGGGATCCTCGTACAAATGAGTACCATCAAACAGCGCGAGGGCCCAGAAATCCTTGGGGAAGTGCGCCGGCACCCAGTCGAGGATGACGCCAATCCCCTCCTCGTGCATCTTGTTAACCAGGCATCTGAAGTCGTCAGCATATCCGTAGCGCGAGGTGGGAGCGTAGTAACTGGTCACCTGATAGCCCCACGAACCACCAAACGGGTGTTCCATGACGGGCATGAACTCGACGTGGGTGTAACCCATTTCCTTGAGGTATGGGACCATCTGGTCGGCGATCCGCCTGTAGGAAAGTCCCTGCTTCCACGAACCAAGGTGAGCTTCGTAGATGGAGACAGGACCCTGATGGGGATTGGTGTCGCTGCGCTCATTCATCCACCGCTTGTCACTCCACTTGAAATCACTTCTAGTGACGACGGATGCGGTGGCCGGGGGAACCTCAGTGGCGCGGGCCATTGGGTCGGCTTTCTGGAACCAGTTTCCTTCGGGTCCCTGAATCTCGAACTTGTAGCGGGCTCCGATTTGAACGCCGGGCACGAAGAGCTCCCACACGCCCGAGTGGCCGAGGGAACGCATAGCCGTCCCGGTGCCATCCCAAAAGTTGAAGTCGCCAACCACGCGAACTGCCTGGGCGTTAGGTGCCCAAACGGCAAAGGCCACGCCGTCCGCCGGACCCATGGGGCCAGAGAACGTCATCATGTGTGCACCCATGACGTTCCAGAGTTCCTCATGACGGCCCTCTGAAAACAGGTGGAGGTCAAGTTCGCCGACTGTCGGAAGGTAGCGGTAGGGATCATCTACCGTGGTCTCAGATTCGCCATATCGCACGCGAATTCTGTAGTCGGGGATGGTGGCGCCGGGCAGAACGGCAACCCAGACACCACTCTTTTCGTGCGTCGCTGGGTACTCGTCGTCAACGGTGACGACAGTTACCTCATCGGCGAGGTGGCGAACGGTTCGGATCGTTACAGAATCCTCAGCGGGATGCGCACCAAGTATGGAGTGTGGTGAATGATAGTTGCCGTGAGCTACGGCTTCTAGCAGGTCATCAGTGACAGGAAGCGGCTCGAGTTTCATAGTTTTAGTATCTCACGTCACAAAGGTTCATGTGTCACCGTCGGGAGCCCTGAGTCGATTCACCGAGCCGAACTGTCCCTTCAATTAGCTGCCAAGTTGGGGCATGCTCCGGGTTGGTAACGGCATCAAAAATGATCTCAGCGCTGGCCGCAGCGATTTTCTCTAATGGTTGGACGATTGTCGTCAATGAAGGAATTGCGTATTCGGAAAGTTCAAGTCCGTCGAATGCTGTGATTTCAATGTCATCGGGAATACTATGCCCGTGATCGCGGAGCGCGCGGACGGTTCCAAGACCCACGGCATCGCAGGAGGTAACGATCGCGGTGAAGTCGGGCGATGATGATTCGAGCCAGTTTGCGACCGAAGCGTATCCGGTCGCGGCAGAGTAGATGTCCACGTTGTCCGTTGCCGGAATGATGAGGGTGGGATCCAGTTCAAGGTTGGCCTCTTCAAGAGCTTCGCGGTATCCGCGGAATCGCGTTGCCCAGACATCTTGGCCCTCAAGAGCCTCTCCCCTCTGAGCGGCTCCGAAAGCGATCCGGGTGTGTCCCCTGTCGATGAGCAGTTTCGTGAGTGTCTTGGCTCCGCTGAGGTCATCAACAGATATGGCGGAATGCCGAGATTGCACTCCTGCAGCCGGGGTGGCAGTACAGAAGATCACGGGTACCGTGAAGTCTTCAATGGCGCGATTGATTTCGTCTCCGTTACTGCTGTCAGTTGCCCCGAACCTTCCAAGGAACACGACACCGGCCGGCCTGCGTTCGTTGATCATTTGGGTGAGTGTCTGGAGGCTCACCTCTTCATCGGGAACATGCTGCAGGAAGACATCTAGTCCCAGCGTTGACAGGCCCTTTTGGAGGTGTCCAAGGATCTCGATCAGTAGCTCGCTGGTACGTCCCTGAATAACAACTGACACGGTCTGAAGATCCGAGATCTTTAGGCCGCGGGCGTTCGCGTTGGGAACGTAGCCCAGCTCTTCGGCTGCGAAAAGGATCTTCTCGCGAGTTTCTGGGGAGACCTCAGAGCGGTTGTTCATTGCCCTGGAGACAGTGCTGACAGAGACGCCACATTTGTCAGCGACCTCTTTAATTGAGACGGTTGGCATTTTCTCTGGTTCTGTGAGTTTTGGTCCCGGGGTCGGTGCTTGGGCAGTCGACCCCGGGACGCAGGATCGGATCTAGCCCTTGACGGCTCCGGCGACCACGCCCTGAATAATGTGTTTCTGGGCAAATAGGTAGAACACGATGACCGGAATCATCGCCAGAACCAGGACGCCCATCAGTGCACCCATATCCACGGCCCCGTAGCCACCGCGAAGCGATTGCACAGCGATCGGAATCGTCGAGTACTTCTTAAGGTCCAGGGTGAGGTAGGGGAGTAGGTAGTCGTTCCACAGCCACATAACCTCGAGGATCGTCACGGTCATGATGGCTGGCTTTAGGACAGGCATTACAACACTGAAATAGGTCCGAATAGGTCCGCAACCATCGATCAGGGCCGCCTCTTCCAACTCCACTGGAACGCTCTTGACGAATCCGGTAAAGATGAAGACCGCTAGACCGGCTCCGAACCCTAGGTAGATGATCCAGAGCCCGAATGGATTGCCCAGATTCAGGAAGTCAGCAAACCAAGACAGGGTGAACATCACCATCTGGAAGGGGACCACCAGCGAAAAGATGAATGCCATGTAGAGGAACTTCGAGTACTTGTTATCAACGCGAGTGATCCAGTACGCGGTCATCGATGTGCAGAGGATGATCCAAAAGGTCGCCCCGAGAGTGATAACCAGCGACCATCCAAACGCCGAGAAGAAGTTGGTGCGGAAGATTCCCAACTCGTAGTTGGCTAGCCCAACCCATGATCTTCCATCGGGAAGGTTGAACGGCATCCTCGCGATGAAGATCTTGTTCTTGAACGAGTTCATAAGAACGAGGAAGATCGGGTAGATCCACGCCAGTGCCAAAATCGCGAAAACGGTGGACCAAATCCAGGGCTTGCGGGGCTCAGACATTGACCGACTCCTTCGAGCGCGTGAACCAGTTCTGGATCAGAACGACGGTTGCAACCAGGATTAGGAACACGACGGCCTTTGCCTGGCCAACACCCTCGAAACCGGGGCGTCCATAGAACGTGTTGTAAATGTTGAGCGCGAGCATTTCTGACATGCGGTTCGGAGCGCCGTTCGTCAAGGCCAGGTTCTGGTCGAACATCTTGAACCCGTTAGAGAGCGTTAGGAAGGTACAGACAGTAATCGAGGGCATTACCAAAGGCAGCACCACCTGCGTCAATGTTTGGGTGCCGGATGCTCCGTCGACCTTGGCCGCTTCAAGTACATCCGTGGGGATCGACTGTAGCCCGGCAATGTAGATGACCATCATGTAGCCGATCTGCTGCCAGGCGGTGACGATTATCAGGGACCAGAGGGCGTAGCCAGAGCTGTAGACGACGTTCTTTCCCCAGTTCTCCAGGACACCATTCAGCAGGATCAGCCAGATGTAACCGAGGACGATGCCTCCGATCAGATTTGGCATGAAGAAAGTGGACCGGAAAATATTCCTACCGCGGATCGCCTTGACCAGCATGTAGGCGATGAAGAACGCGGCAATGTTGACGATGATCGTGGTCGCCATCGCGAATGCCGCTGTGTACCAGAAAGCGTGGAGAAAGATGGGGTCACTTGCGAGCGACGTGTAGTTAGAAAAGCCGACCCATGTAGCGTCGGTTATTACGTTGAAGCGGGTGAAGGAGAGGTAGACGCCCATGACAAACGGGATTACGAAGCCAATCATGAAGGCCGCGACCGTGGGACCTGTGAACAACCATCCCCACCGTGAGAGGGATTTATTCATTTGCTTCTTTCAGTTAGACAGCGGTCCCGGAATGCATCTCTGCTCTCCGGGACCGCAAATCAGACATTACCTAGAATCGGATTCCAGCTTAGCCTTCATCCCCGGAGTTAGCTTTCACAAGCTCAACTTCCTTGGCCCAGTTATCGACGTAGGCGGTCTTTACGCCGTCCCAGTCGCCGGTGCCCTGAGCATAAGAAAGCAGTGCCTGGCCGACGCCGTTCTTCCACTCGTCAGAGGGCATCATAGTGAAGAACCAAGCAACGGATTCCTTGCCTGCGGCGCGGGACTCGTTGTCAGCGATGATCAGCGGGTTGGTTGACTCATAGCCCTCGAACGAATCGAAGGGGGTCACGAAGCCCATCGCGTTGGTCATGGCATCACGTCCGGTATCGGATGTGATTGCCCAGCTCAAGAAGTCAATGGAAGCCTTTTGGTCGGCCTCGGAAACATTCTTGTTGATCATCCAGTAGTTCTCAGAACCGGTAGTCAGACCCTGGTTCTCCTCGCCCTCAGCGCCGATGTAGATCGGGAGCATTCCTAGATCCTCATCAGGCATTCCGGCAGCAGAAAGATCTCCGTACGCCCAGGTTCCGTTCTGCAGGAACATCGCCTCGCCTAGTGCGAACTCGGCGGTTGCATCTTCCATTGTCTTGCCGGCCAGGGTGCTCGGTTCGACGGTGGAGTTGTTGATGTAGAGGTCGAAGATGTTCTTGTAGTTCTCGATGTAGGTGCCCTCAATGGACTCAGGCTGGCCTTCGATGTCTACGTCCTTCAGTTCGTAGTACAGCGGCATGTTGGCAAGGTGAGTCTTGAAGCGCCAGTCAGAGGAGGCATCAAAGCCAGCGGAGGTGAACGCGCCCTTCATCCCCAGCTCGTCCTTGTGCTCCTGGATGCTCTCGGCAACCTTCTTGAGGGTCTCGAAGTTGTTGATTTCATCAACGTTCTTCACGACCGCAAAGGGCTGCTCAATGTAGTTGGCCATGAGGGCCTTGTTGTAGATGAGGCCGTAGGTCTCGATCACATATGGAATTGCAAGGATTTCACCGTTCGCGCCACTGAGCGCCATGTTCTTGTCCTGCAGATGCTCGTAGAGCGGGGTGTCCTTGAGGTCTGCTCCATAGTCTTTCCAGGTGGCGAGGCCGACCGGGCCGTTAACCTGGAAAATGGTGGGCGGGTTGGACTTCGCCATCTCGGACTTCAGCATCGATGCATACGTGCCCGATGCGGCGGTCTGGATGGTGACCGGAACGCCGGTCTCATCCTGGTAAGCCTGGCCTAGAGCGACCCACGCGTCTGCCTGTTCGGGTTTGAAGTTCAGGTAATACACCTGACCTTCAGCCGCAGCGTCACCGCCGCCTTCCGTGCCTCCCGACTCCGCCTTGTCGCCGGTGCCCCCTGAAGAGCATGCAGCCATTGTGCCTGCGAGAGCTACGGTCATAGCGCCCGCAAGCAGAGTCTTGTTGAACTTTCGTAGTGCCATGTCCCTGTTTTCCTCCGTTGGATCCGATAGGACTACATGTTTTCGAGGCCCATTGAGGGCCTCGGGAATCGGACCGGAAACGTTTCCGTCGATCTCAATGGAAACACTACGCTGGCCACACCTGGGGCCGCAAGCGTTCAAGATAACGAATTGGCTTCGACCTTCCGTTGGCTGGCTTGCCTTGATCCGCCAGCCGGGTACTAGTCAGGGCTAACTGGTCCTCCGCTTCTCGTGTTTTGTGGGCGATGCCGGGTTCGCCCGCAGTTACGTGGTCTAGACCGGATAGTCCCCATCTCGGTGGGGATGACCCGGGATTCGCCCACGACTGCGTGGCCTAGACACACTAATGCTGGCCAGAGTGGGAACTGGGTGGATTCACCACAGTTGAGCGCTCTCAACTCCAGCTTCCCGTGCTCCCTTTATGAGACAGTCGGTGCGCGCCCACGCCCTTGCCACGGAAGCTAGTCCAGACACAGTCCGCAAACGAAGCATCAGGTAGCAAGCCGTTCCCTTGACAGTTGCTGGCTTGGTTATTCGGTTGCGCTGCAGAGTGGCCATGACGGCCCTCTGGTTATTCGGTTCCGTTGCAGAGTGGCCGTCTTGGAGGCTTGTTTTGCTTGAATTCTCGTGGTGCATGGCGGAGATTCTGGCCACTTGGTAGCGGAACCGAAAGATGCCTCGCCGAAGCTGGCCGTTTTGTAGCGGAACCGAAGAATACCGCCCTCGTGTCAAGGGTCAAGTGCCGACCTCGCTACCTAACTCTCCTCCGCGCCCCTGGTCCAGGGCTCCACTGACTTGTTTAGTACCGGCACCACTCCGTAGGCATAAATTCCAAAGCCACAGAGCAACAGCGGTGGCAGCAACTGGGGAATATACACAGCAGTCCCCACTATCACCGCCACCAAGATCACGGTCACACCAAGCGCTGCCAGGGCATATGGCAGCCGAGTCAGTGGGATCAGTAAAGAGTTCCTCAGCGTCCCAGCCACTGAGTTATCGAAGCGCGCCTGCAAAAAGAAAAAGTAGGGGAACATCAGCAAATAGAGAAGGGTCAGCAGGACGCGTAGCGCCAGTATTTGATCCGCAGGCATTAGGAACCATCCGGCCAGAACCCCCAAACCCAGCGGGCCGACAATGGCCCATATCGCCGTGGATCGACCAAAGTTCGACTTGAACGAAGCCCAAAACGTTCTGGTCACACCGCCGCCGCGTTCTTCAAGGAGCTTCCCGGCAGTTTCATAAAGCGCGGTGAAGGATGCGCCGCCCGTAACAATGGGGATCAGCCCAAGCACAAACAGGAAGTTCAACACCACTAAATCGGCCAGCCGGGTCATTCCCTGCCAGAACGCATTCTCTGAGTTGAAGATGCTCGAAGACATTGATTAGCTCTTGTCCGCCGTCCGGCCCGCCAGCCGACGCAACGCAATCATAGGGATCCTGACCCAGTCGGGCCGAAACTGCGCCTCGTACTGCAGTTCGTACAGGGCCTTGTCGAGTTCATAGGCCTGGATCGTCAGCAGTTCCGAATCACCTATTGGACGCACGCTCCGATAACCCTCAACAAACGAGGCGCGCGCTTGCGCGAGCCAGGACGGTTCCGCGATTCCATCAGACTCTGCCGCGTAGTCGAACGATCGCAGCATCCCGGCGATGTCGCGGGCGGGGGAGTCGGGCATCCGCCGTTCGGAAAGCACCCGAAGCGGCTCACCTTCGAAATCAACGACGTTCCACTTTCCGTCGGTCCCCCGTAGCAACTGTCCGAGGTGAAGGTCCCCGTGCACACGAATTGCTCTCGATTCTGCGGCACGTTCATCCGTGATTGAGGAGGAGGTGTACGAGGTCACCTCCTCGATCACCCCTTTCAACGCATCAACGTCGTCAATCGACAGGTCATCCGTCGTTGCAATCGTTGTCCGGAGGGCGCTTTCCAGCCGCTCCCGTAGCTCCTCATTACTTGGGCCAGGCGCGGTCCCCAACTCTGCCTCAAGGCGGTTGTGCATCTCGGCGATCAAGGCGCCGATCTCAAAGGCGACCGTCGAGGGTTCCTCACCACGGTTCGCCATGGCTCTGAGCGTCACAAAGCCGTCTTCCGCATCCTCGACCGCGTCGGTCACAACGGCCGAACATGTCGGCTCGGCGAGTCCTTTGGGTTCGAGGTTATAGTAGGCCCACAGCTTCGGCACTCCGTCCCATCCGTCAAGGGCCGAGGGGATCTCCACTTCCGGATGCAACCCTCCCTGCAGGACCCGATACACCTTCGCAATCAGGGGACGATCCGCCCCAAGTAGCAGTACCGAACTATTTGACTGCTCAACTCCCAGCGGGCGCACGTTCCTGACCGCCTCCCGAAGGAACGAGCGTGACTTTTCTTCAGTGGATCCCTCGGGCGCCATAACAGAGGCGGCGTCGGTCCATGCTGCCCAGAAATCCGGCTCGGCTACACCGTCGATTACGCGGTAGCCTCCGATGGTTCCGATGACTTCACCATGATGGTCGCCGTCGTCACTGACTAACAGAAGGGGGACCTGAATCAGCAGAGCCAGGCCCGCGGGCTGCAATAGTGCGATGACCACGCGGGATTCTCCGGACGAGGAGAGGGGTAGTATCTCGCTGGTCGAAGCGTCCGCGTCGCTGGCGGCTGGCCACCAGCGCTTCTGCCTGGCCCACGGCAAAAGAATCTCGCCGAGACGGTTGTTCGACAGCTCCGCCTCGAACTTCTCAATACTCAATGTGGTTCGCCGATCTCACCCAAAAGACGTGCCCCATGCGTTCCCAGGGTGAAAGCTTGACGAAGTTTTCGAAGCCCCACTGGTAAGTCCGGCCGTCGAGTTCATCAACAAGTTCCAGTTGCAGAGGCTCATTCGTCCAGGCCGACGCCGGGCTCCGCGGGTCTCTGGTGTCCGGGGCCCACAGCCCTGCAGCGTCCAGATGGACAGTCCCACTCACTTCCGCATGAGGGTCGAGGCTGACCACCACGATTACAGTGTCATCTTCTCCGCTGGGCGAGAAGCGGGCTGGAACATGTTTCGAGTAGCAGACAATCTGATCTGAGGAGGTCCCATGAATCGTTATCTGGTGCAGTTGCTGAAGCGCCGGATGCTTTGCCCTCGCCTCATTCAACTTCTCCAGAAGCAACGAGATCCCGAAAAGCTTGGCGTTCTCCCAATCTCTCGGCCTGTATTCGTATTTCTCGTTGTCGATCTGCTCTTCAAAGCCGGGGCGTTGCACGTTCTCAACCAACTCGTATCCCGTGTAGATTCCCCAGGTGGGGGAACCGGTCGCCGCCAAGATCGCGCGCGTCGCAAAAACTGCGGTTCCGCCCGTCGTCATCTGGGGCGTGAGGATATCGTGCGTCGTCGGCCAGAATGCTGGTCGAATCAGATGCGCCGTCTTGGTTGCAACCTCGTCGAAGTACTCCTCAATCTCCGGTTTCGTGGTTCGCCACGCGAAGTACGTGTATGACTGCTGGAACCCAACCATGCCCAGCGTCCGCATCATCGCCGGACGGGTGAAGGCCTCAGCGAGGAACAGAACCCCGGGGTGTTTCTGCTGCATGTACGCCAGGAAGCGCTGCCAGAACGGAATCGGCTTAGTGTGAGGATTGTCGACACGGAAGATTCTCACCCCGTGACTAATCCACGTCTCGATCAGGTCAACGATGGCTTGGTAGATGCCTTCCGGGTCATTGTCGAAGTTCAGCGGGTAGATGTCCTGGTACTTCTTAGGCGGGTTTTCCGCGTAGGCAATTGATCCGTCAGCGCGGGTAGTGAACCACTCGGGATGTTCCTTGACCCACGGGTGGTCCGGTGAGGCTTGGAGGGCGATGTCCAGAGCCACTTCCATTCCCTGAGCCTCTGCGGCTTTGACCAGCGAATCGAAGTCGTCCCAGCTCCCCAACTCAGGGTGCAGAGCGTCGTGCCCGCCCAGCTCAGAACCAATTCCGTAGGGGGAACCCGGGTCTGCGGGTCGCGCCTCAAGCGCGTTGTTGCGCCCCTTGCGGAACGTGGAACCAATCGGGTGCACCGGCGTCAGATAGAGGACCGTGAATCCCATGTCCGAGACACGTTCCAGGGAGCCGGCTAGGTCTTTGAAAGTCCCTGACTTCCACGTCCCGTCCTCGTTCTGGAACGCACCGACTGAACGAGGAAACACCTCATACCAAGATCCATAAAGCGCGGCCCGGCGGTCCACCTGAAGGGGGAATTTCTCGGTCGCTTCAATCAGGTCACGCAGGGGATACTCGGCAACGACCTCTTCAATCGGGGTAGCGGTAGCGACCTCGAAGCGGACAATCGGGTCTACCGAGGTGTCCCGCAGGGCATCGATGCCGACCTGAAGCTGTTCGGCGGCCGCTTTTGCCGGCCTGATGCGGGTGTACGAGGGGGAACGCGGCGGGCGCTTTGACACCCTCGCTTTCCCATCGCGAATCCGTTCGAGAAGCAGGGCTCCCTCCTCGCACATGAGCTCGGCGTCCACCCCTGACGTGATCTTGATTCCCGCGTCATGAAGCCAAGTCGCCCAGGGATCTGACCAGGTCTCAATGCGGAAAGTCCAGTTGCCCGGACGGTCCGGCATCGCCCATGCTTCCAAGAGGTCAAGACCCACCGCGATGTCATACATGCGGGTTCGGGAGAACTCTTTCCCCTCCGGAGTGATCAGAACAGCATCAGCGCCGAACTGATCGTGTCCTTCGCGGAACACGGTAGCTCTGATGGGAAAGGCCTCAAACTCAGTGGCTTTCGCGGGCAGGGTCGCATACTCGACGACCGGGAAAACCTCGATCGCGGGGATTCTGTTCAGCAGTCGCGCATTCTTAGGACTCACGAGGTTAGCTTATCTGGGATGCGCCGAGGCGGGGACCAGTTACTTCCGCACGTACGGTGGACCGACCCAGGTCTCGTCCGGACCTTCTGCTGATACTTCGTGGTCCGCTGGGTCCTGATCTTCCGCCACCGGGAGTTCCAGGGGCTCAAGATCGGCAAACCTGCCCATCGGCTCTTCAACGTCCTCGGCTGAGAGATCTTCGGGACGCAGCCGCACGTCAACCATTCTGCCCGGAAGGAGTGAGAACGGACGGTTACCGATTACCAAGGACAGGTCGCCTTCGGAATCCTCGTCTAAGGTCACCTCAACAGAGTCGCGCTTCGCCATGACAGTTATCCACTGACCTTGGTACTTCAGTCGGAATCGCAACGAATCCCACTGCGGGGGAAGACTGGGATTGACTGTGAGGCGATCATCGTTTAATCGAACGCCGCCGAACCCCATAACAGCGGCCGACCAGACGCCCCCGAGGGAGGCAAGATGCAGTCCCAAGTTCGAGTTGCCGTGCAGGTCCGCTAGGTCGACGTAGAGCGCACGCTCGAAGTAGTCGAGCGCCAGTTCCGTGTAGCCAACATCGGAAGCGACGATGGACTGGGACGCCGCCGATAGGGAGGAGTCACCGGTGGTTAGCGGGTCGTAATACTCGAAGTCTGCCCGCCTCTGCTCAACAGAGAACTCCTCTCCAGACAGGTGCAGGGCAAGAACCACATCGGCCTGCTTCAAAACCTGGTGACGGTAGATGACCAGAGGGTGGTAGTTGAGGAGTAGTGGGTAGTTCTCCCTCGGGACGGAATCAAACGGCCACTTCGGTTTGCTAAGGAAGCTTCGATCCTGGGCGTGAACTCCGAGCTTCTGGTCGAAGGGGATGTGAATCCTGTGTTCGACTCGACGGAACTCGGCCATCTCCTCGTCACTAATATCCAGGCGCTCGCGGAGTTCGACGTATTCCTTATGCCGGTTACGGTCCAACCAGGAAGCCCAGAAAAGCAGGTTACGCAGGTTGATCCTTGCCATGATATTGGTGTAGAAGTTGTCATCGACGACCGCCGTGTACTCGTCCGGGCCGGTAACCCCGAAGATGTGGAACTCACGTTCGTCGTCTTCGAGGCTTGGATCCTCGTCCCAGAACCCCAGGTCCACCCATAGTCTGGATGTCTCAACCAGAATCTCGAAGCCCTCTTCCGTAAGGAACTCCGTGTCGCCAGTGACACGGGCATACTGGTCGACCGCGTAGGCAATGTCGGCATCGATATGGTACTGGGCGGTGCCAGCCGGGTAGTAGGCGGAGGCCTCGTGCCCGTTGATTGTTCGCCAGGGGAACAGCGCCCCTCGCTGGCTCATTATGTGGGCGCGATTCCTTGCGGCGTCTAGTAACAGGTACCTGTAGTGGAGCGCCTGGCGGGCCGACTCGGGGGCCGTGAAGATCAGACCGGGAAGCACGTAGACTTCGGTGTCCCAGAAGTAGTGGCCGTCGTAGCCGGTGCCGGTTAGGCCCTTGACGCCAATACTGGTGCCATCCAGAAGTTGGCTCGCTTGGATCAGGTGGAAGATGGTCCAGCGGAGGGCTTTCTGTGCGCTGGGATCGCCCTCGAGCCGAACGTCGTGGTTGTCCCAGATAGCCTCGAAGTTCGAGGCTTGAGTGTCGAAGAAATGGTCCGTGCCAAGCTTGGTGTACTCGGCCAACTCGCTACGGCTGCGCTCCAGGATGGCCTGGACTCTCTCGGCCACAGTCCGTGGAGTGGCCTCCTCGGTGCGAGGCTGCCAACCGGAGCCCTCTCCAAGTACTTCGGTACGGGTGTATGCGAGACCCTTTGCTACGGTCAGCGACTGGTTCTCATCAAGGTCAGCGTCAAAGTGAGTCAGGACTGCGACACCGTCGTGGCCTTCGGAGATTCGGATCTCGGCGTCGCCCTGGTGGTCGCCCTCCCGAACAGAAGCCTGGTGTGTGTAGGCAAGCGCGGCGAGCATCTTCGACCGCTCGGTGCGGAAGACAACCGATCCCTCGCCGTCGGAGTTGTCACGGTACATAACCGTAAGAAAGGCCGCCGCGCCCGAAGCGCCGAGGCGAGGATCGGACATGCCGGTGACCTCGGCCAGCCTCTCGGCTCCCGGCTCTGTGGGTTCCTCCGCCGATTCCTCGACGATGGAGGTTATTCGGACGTGCGCTGGTCCGTCGACTGACTCCACGTTAAGTTCGAAAGAGGCGAGCGAACGGTTGGCTATGGATACCGCAACCCTTTCGGTGAAACGGATGCGGCGTCCGTGAGCACTCTTCCAAAGGATGGTTGAGTGGACGATTCCCTGGTGCATATCTAGACGGCGGTCGACCTCTTCGATGTGCCCCTGCTCAAGGTCGATGCGCACCCCATCGACGAAGACCTTGAAGCCGGTCGCATCAGGGAAGGTCAGAAGTGTTTGTCCGGTCCGGGCAAAGCCATAAGCGTTCTCGGCGTGAACTATCGGCCAGGTCTCGTGGAATCCGGCAAGGATCGTGGCCCGCTCGGCGTTGTCATCGAGGCGGAGCCCAATGTCTCCGCGCATCCCCAGGTATCCGTTCGAGATGGCCATGAGTGAGGCCGAAACCGCGCTGGTGATTTGTGATTGGTCGTGAACCTCAATGGTCCACTCGTCTCCAGCGCCAAGTAGCTTGCCAGCTTCTGCTGCTCCGGTCGTGCCATCCACTATGCGTCTCCGTTATCCCCGGGGAGTAGCTCTCCCAGGTCGCTTACCACAACAGTTGCACCGGCTTCGCTGAGTACGTCTACGCCGGCGCCGCGGTCGATGCCAATGACTTCGCGGAATCTCCCCGCGCTTCCAGCCTGCACGCCCGAGACAGCATCTTCGAACACGACTGCTCGCTCCGGGCAGGAGCCGAGCAACTCTGCCGCACGCAGGAAGGTGTCGGGATTGGGTTTGCCCGGCAGACCCTCGTCCACCGCATAGGCCCCATCAACAACTGCGTCGAAGAACCGATCCAATCCCGACATCTTCAGGATTTCGGAGGCGTTCTTGGACGAGGAAACCACCGCAGCGCGCACCCCGTCAAACCGCCCGACGTACTCAAGCAGGGCGAGCGAGCCAGGGTAGGGCTGAACCCCACTGTCGGCGAGGATCGAGTTGAACTCGTCGTTCTTCTGTTCCGCCAGTGACCACACGCTCGCCTGCTCCGGAGCAAGCTGCTGGTCTGGGCCGCCCCAGGGCAAATCGATTCCTCTGGAATGAAGCACGGACGCCACACCGTCCATCCTTTGTTTGCCGTCCAGGTAGAGGTAGTAATCCTCTTCGGAGTACGGCTGCGCCCCAGATTTTTCGAGGAAGGGTTCAAACAGCTGGCGCCATGCCACACGGTGCAGGTCTGAGGTTGGAGTGAGCACTCCGTCCAGGTCAAACAGCAAGGCATTGACCTGTCCGGATTCCAGTTCGGTCAAAAGGGTCTGGTTTGTCGTCAAGCGCAGGACCTCCAATCGGCGGCTTCGACGTTATCTTGACTTCTGCGCGCCCGCAAGAAGAAAACGAGCGGAATTATGTTGGAGTTGGAAGAACACGATTAACGTCACGGTACACGCCGCTTGTAGTCCTCGGGCACAATGGGTTTGTGCCTGCTTTTCTTGATGTTTCCTCTGCTTCAAACCCAGCGATCAAAGAGCTCCGTGCGCTTCTGCGCGGGCGGAAATCGAGTCGGGGAGATGCCCGGTTTGCCGGGGAAGGAATCCAACTGTTGACCCGTGCGTTGACCTCGGACGTTACGGTTGATTACGTCGTCCTGTCTGAGGATTTCGCAGACTTGTTGCCGATTGATCTCGCTGAGCTGCTGGATGATTCGCGGGCTCGGTGCTTCCGTATCTCGGAGTCTCTGTTTGAGAAAATGTCGCGTCGAAACATGCGTTCGGGCGCGGCATTTGTGGCTACTGCGAGGGCGCACTCTCTGACAGACCTACTCAAAGACGCGCCGATCCTGGTCCTCGATCGCGTCAGCAACCCTCGGAACGTCGGCGCGATTGCACGTACCTGCGAGGCGGCCGGACTTGGCGGTCTGATTCTGACTGGAAGCCACGTTGATCCGTTCAGCTACGAGTCTCTGCGCGCTTCGATGGGATCAGTCTTCGGGGTTCCGATTGTGAGTTGTAGCGAGAAAGAGATGTTGGGCTGGGTTTCCTCGAACCTCCGGACCCTGATCGGTACGTCGGGCGGCGCGGAGGACGATTTGTGGAACGCGGCTCTTCCCGCTTCTTCCGCCCTTATGTTTGGGAACGAGGGCGAGGGATTGAGTGATCACCTAATCGCTACCTGCGACGCTCTGGTGAAGATCCCTTATAACGCCGCGGTTGACTCGCTGAATCTGGGTGCAGCCGTGGCAGTCGTGGCCTTCGAGTACAGAAGAAGGAACCCCCAGTAGTTTCGGAAGCGTGAACTGCCGGACATAGCCTCTGTTACTCCGCGTCCCACAAGGCTTGGTAGTACTCCATTCGTTCCGAGTCAGGTTCGACCCCGTAGGTTTCCCAGAACACCGTTTGGTCAAACCAGGGGTAGTTCCAGTCGAGGGACATTATTGTTACGGCGAGATCCGCCCACCTGTCGGCGACCCCAAGGTGCTCCAGGTCAATCGTTGCGGTGAAAGTTCCGTCTTGGTTTATGAGGGTGTTCGGAGCGCAGGCGTCTCCGTGGCAGACCACCAGTTTGTCGATGGCCGGGGTGTCACTGAGCTTCTGCCTGGTCTCTTCGTCAGTGACTGACTGCAGACGCGTCTCGACCGACCATGAGAAGGGGCAGCTTTCCGGTGGTAAGGAGTGGAGCCTGCGCAGTCCTTCCGCGATCGCCTGCAGAGCGGTGTCGGGCTGTTGAACCCATTCCGGGAAAACTGCAGAGGTCGCGCCAAGGTCTTCGGAGATCAGTAGTTCACCATCCGAGGAACTACGAAAGTCGACCATTCTTGTCGTGGGATGGCCGGTCGTTGCGAGCCACTCCATCCGTTCAGCTTCGGCGGCAAGGGAGAGGCCGGTGTCAAACGGATTCCACTTCACGTAGTAGCTACCGGGATCAAGGCCGATGATTCCATCAATGCGAGCCGTGTATCCGCCAGCATCGTTCAGCCAAATCAGTTCAATCGGACCATCGGCGACCGCCGACAGTTCTGCCGGTATTGGCACCTGAGGAAACGGGTGGGAGGCAGATTCCGATGGGATCATTGGTTCAGTAGATCATCGCCATGGCCTGGCGCACCTCGCCCAGGGTCCGGTTGGCCTCCTCATTCGCCTTTTCGTTACCAGCGGCAAGGACTTCGTGGATGTAAGTGGTGTCCGCGGCGAGTTCCTGCCGCCGCGCACGAACCGGAGCCAGAGCCTCGTTCACCGCCTCCGTGACCACGGCCTTCAGCTTCCCGCCCCCGCCACCGCCGATCTCCGCGGCGATGGTTTCAGGATCGCCACCCGACGCGAGTGCCGCCAGCATCAGCAGGTTAGAAACCTCGGGACGATTCACCGGGTCGTACGTGATGACTCGATCCGAATCGGTCTTCGCTTTTTTCAGCACCTGGGCGGTTTCGTCTGCAGTGAAGCCGATCTCGATGGTGTTACCCCTTGACTTCGCCATCTTCTCACCGTCAGTTCCGAGAATCAGCGGCGCCTCCGACAGCAGGGCATCGGGGCGGCGGAACACCGGATTGTCCTTCTCAGCGCGACCATAGCGGCGATCAAAACGCGAGGCGATCTGCCTGGTCAGCTCAATGTGAGGCAGCTGATCCTGTCCCACCGGAACAATATTGGCCTTGCAGAAGAGAATGTCAGTCGCCTGGTGCACCGGGTAGGTGAGGAGCAGCCCCGAAAGGGCACGCCCGCCGCTGGCTTCAAGTTCTGCTTTAACAGTCGGGTTACGGTTCAGTTCCGACTCTGTTACCAGCGAGAGGAACGGGATCATCAGCTGATTGAGAGCCGGAACCGCAGAGTGGGTGAAGATCGTTGTCTTTTCCGGGTCGATTCCGCAGGCGAGGTAGTCGGTCACTAGTCCGTACACACGCTCTTTGAGCGGACCAACGCCGTCGCGGTCGGTGATCACCTGATAGTCAGCTATTAGGGTCCAGGTCTCAACCCCGCGGTTCTGCAGGCCGACCCAGTTAATCAGGGTGCCGAAGTAGTGGCCCACGTGGAGGTTCCCTGTAGGTCGGGCACCCGTGAGCATGCGGAACTGTGAGGGGTCGAGGGCGATCTGCTCCTCGATTTCCCGTGATCGTTCGATCGCCCTGCGCACGGAAGCCGTGCTAACGGCATCCGCCACCTTGTCAGCGGCAGTCTTGGTCGCCACCGCCTCCGCTTCCTGCGTGCCGATTTCCGCGTTCTGAACCTGGGTCGCTTCTGTTTCGGGCATGAAAGGATCCTAACTCTCGCGCGGAGTCGACAGATAAATGCTCATGGACTGCGGTTCCATCTGGAAGGACTCACCGGGATGTACCACCTCGCCCTCGTCCACCGCGCTTCCACTACTGGTAATGCCACCAAGCTTCGGCCTTGGCCACGAGGTGTCTGCGACCAGGGCCCAGTTCTGCCCCCGGTTCTCAGGCAGACTGACCTCGGCAACCGCCATGGTGCCGTTGAACACCACCAGCGCGTCTCGGTCCTCGTGCTCCAGTCCACTACGGCGCATCTGGAACACACGGTTCCAGGCATCCGACCAGCCATCGGAGGGGATTGGCGCAGCTTCCCGGTTGAACCAGGCGACGTCTTCGATCACGTCGCCCTCAGCAATTTGCCCGTCGGCGAACACTGGCGGACGCAGCACCGGGTGCATCCGGCGCAGACTCAAAAGGTATGAGGTGGTCTCAAGCATGTGCCGCTGACCTTTGGTGAGATCCCAGTCAACCCACGAGATGGGCGAATCCTGGCAGTACGCGTTGTTGTTACCGAACTGCGTACGACTGAACTCATCGCCTGCGACAATCATCGGCGTGCCTGCCGAGACCAGGATTGTTGTCATCAGGTTGCGCCGGGATCGCTCGCGGGCGTACTCCAGGTCCTCAACCAGGCCTTCGGCATCGGGAATGTCGAGGTTCATCCCGCTGGTACCGCTCGACCCCTCGATTCCGTGGTTCCAGGAGTGGTTGTTGCTGGTCCCGTCTCGGTTATCTTCAAGATTGGCGATGTTGTGTTGGTGGTCGTACATCGTCAGGTCGGCCATCGTGAACCCATCGTGGGCCGTCACAAAGTTAACCGACGCTCCCGGCCCCCGCCGGCCGCCGTCACGCCAGTAGAGGTCAGTTGAACCGGACAGTCGCGTCGCCAGGTCTGTCGGACCAGAAACCGGGCGCCCCGCAGACATCTGCTGGAAATCGGTCAGCCAGAACTTCCGAACGGAGTCGCGGAAATGGTCGTTCCAGTCCAGGAATGGGATGGGGTAGTTTCCGGTCTGCCAACCGCCCAGTCCAAGGTCCCACGGTTCGGCAATCAGCTTCACATCGCGCAACACCGGATCGGCCCCGGCGGCAACCAGGAAAGGATGGTATGGCGTATAACCGGTGTCGAGGCGTCCAAGGGTCGTTGCAAGGTCAAAGCGGAACCCATCGACTCCCATCTCAGTTACCCAGTAGCGCAGCGAATCGAGGGTCATCTGAACCACGCGCTGCTCGGAGAAATTGACCGTGTTTCCACAGCCGGTGTCGTCGGTCATGGTTCGGGGGCGATCGGGCATCCTGCGGTAGTACATCAGTGAGTCAAGTCCGCGCCACGAAACGGTTGGTCCGCCGTCTCCACCCTCACAGGTGTGGTTGTAGACAACGTCGAGAACGACCTCAAAACCGGCCTTGTGCAGCAGTTCTACCATTCCGCGGAACTCGTTGACGACCGCCTGTGCTCCCTCGTCCTGTGCCCTCTTTGTTGCGTACGAGGGTTCCGGTGAGAAGAATGACAGGGTCGAGTAACCCCAGTAGTTGGTGAGTCCGCGGTCGGTGAGGAAGGTTTCGTCCATCTTTGCGTGGACCGGGAGCAGCTCAAGGGTGGTGACTCCCAGGCCGCGCAGGTGTTCGATGGTGGCAGGGTGGGCCAGTCCGGCGTAGGTGCCGCGCAGGTCCTCTGGCACCCCGGGAAGGTTCTTGGTGAACCCTTTGACATGGAGTTCGTAGACCACTGATTCGCCGACCGGAACGCGGGGCCCTCTCGGGGGCTGAAAGTGGTTGCCGACCACGACCGAATACGGCGCGACCAGCGCAGAGTTCAAGTTGGACTGGGCGAGCGGATACGTTACCGGATAAAGCTCATGGTCAACGTGGTGAGCGTAGAGGGCAGGGGCGATGTCTGCAGCTCCCTGAATCCCACGACCGTACGGGTCCAGTAGTAGTTTGGCTGGGTTGTAATACAGACCGCCATCGGGGTCCCATGGCCCGAACGCGCGGAATCCATAAATCGTTCCCTCACCAAGACCGTCGACATGTCCGTGCCAAATGCCCTCGACCGGTCCGTCCAGGGTCCAACGCTGCTCCCTTGGCGTGTCGCCGTTCTTGACTCGAACGCAGAAGTCAACCGCTGTTGCGTGCGGAGCGACAACGGAGATATCCAGGCCGCCGTCGGACTGGTAGACGCCGATTCGTGAGGGGTTGGGATTGGCCCTGTGTACACGCTCCGACGACGGCTGGAGCACCGCGTCGTTAGGTCGACTCAGGGATATCTCAGGCATGGTTCTCTCAATCCAGTGGTCCAGGTAGAGGGCGGACTCGGTGGCTTCCGCCAAATACAGCAACCCCCTTAGTTTGCACCAAAGAAGGTTTCCACCGCGCCTTATTGACTGGTCACGCGCCAAATCTCACGGTCCTGTGGTTCGCCTCTCGTGGCAAGCTTGATCACATGAGAATTGTTGTTTGTGTGAAACAGGTGCCGGACGGAGATTCGGACCGACGCCTTGAGGACAGCCGAGTCGTTCGCGGTGAAGACGACGTCCTTAACGAACTAGACGAGTATGCAGTTGAGGCCGCCGTTGCCTTGGTCGAGGATCTTGGCGGCGAGGTCGTTGCCGTGACCATGGGTCCCGAGGCCGCTGAGGACGCGGTCATGCGAGCCCTGCAAATGGGTGCAGACCGGGGAATCCTGGTCAGCGACGAACTGCTGGAGGGCAGCGACGCCCCCGCAACGTCAGCAGTTCTTGCCGCCGTGGTTGAGGTACTCGCCAAGGATGAGCCAGTCGACATGGTGATAACGGGAATGGCAAGCCTCGATGGGATGACCTCGATGGTCGCCCCCGGTATTGCCGCGAACCTGGACTGGCCACTGCTTGATCTTGCATCCGAGCTCCAGGTGGATGACGACATGGTAGTGACTGCCAAGCGCAGCGCTGACGGATGGGAAGACGAACTCACCGCTCTGGTTCCCGTAGTCGTCAGTGTTACTGATCAGATCAACGAACCGCGCTACCCGAGTTTTAAGGACCTACGTGCGGCTCGTTCCAAGCCGTTAGAGATGCTGAACCTTGAGGACCTGGCAGGGTTTGACCACGGCCAGCAACTACTGCCGAGGGCCCAGGCAAAGGGACTCGCAGCCGTTCGTGTAATTGCCTCAGAGCCGGTCGAACGTGAGGCCGGTATTATCGTCACCGATTCGGGAGACGGCGGAGTTCGCCTGGCCGAATACCTGCGGGAGGCTGGAGTGATTAGCCAATGAGCAACATACTTACTACAACACTTCTGGTGCAGGTGGACTACGAACCCGATGGTTCGCTTGCCGCAGCATCAGGCAAGCTCCTGGCACTCGCCTCGACACTAACCGACGGGCCAGTTGTCGCACTTTCATTCGTCGAATCAGACGTGGCGGAACTCGCGGCTCTTGGCGCTGATCGGGTTCTTTTCGCCCAGGCAGAGGGCTTTTCGCCGCGGGTTACCGGCGGTGTTGCTGACGCGCTCGCTTCCGCAGTGGCCTTCCTCGGGGATGACCTGGGTGCAGTTCTCCTCAGTTCGACCTACATTGGACGCGGCGCCGCCGCGATGTTCGCCGCACGTCAGGGAATCGGAGCTGCCGTGGATATCGCCTCAGTAGAGGTGGAAGAGGGAATCCTCGTAGGTCACAAGTCCGCTCTCGCTGGCACCTGGATCACCACCGTTGCCGCGGACGAGGGGACTCCCGTTTTGGCGGTCCGTCCCGGGATTGGTCCCGGCATTGGGGCAGAGGTCACCGCAGGCAGCGCAACCCAGGTTGAGCCGCTTTCATTTGAGCTATCTCGGGGTGTTGGGGCGGTCCGCGTCGTCTCATCCCAGAAACAGCCCGCGGGTGCCCGAATCTCGCTTGGAGACGCCGATGTCGCGGTCGTTGCTGGAAGAGGGATTGACGGGGATGTTTCCCTGGTTGAGAATCTGGCTGATGCCCTGGGGGCCGCCATAGGGTCAACCCGCGTGGTCTGTGACGAGGGGTGGCTGCCGCGCAACACTCAGATCGGTCAGACCGGCGTCTCAATTGCCCCCAAGCTATACCTGGGTCTTGGCGTCTCTGGCGCCGTGCACCACACCTGCGGGATGCTCGCCTCGGAGAAGATCGTCGCTGTTGTCGACGACCCTGACGCTCCAATCTTGGAGATCGCGGACTTCGCCGTTGTCGGGGACGTGAACGAGGTGGTACCTCAGGCTCTAGAGGCACTGAACCTTTAGCGTCGGATCACAGTTTCGAATATGCCTGAGCAGGTCGTCTACCTGGACCACGCCGCAACCACACCGATCCGCGAGTGTGCGCTTGAGGCGTGGCTTGAAGCGACCCGAACTCTTGCGAGCCGACCGGGCAACCCGAATGCGGTTCACGCGGGGGGGAGAGGCGCAAAACGGATGCTTGAGGACGCTCGCGAGCGCCTTGCGTCCGCCCTCGGAGCAGATCGGGCCGAGGTCATTTTCACCTCTGGGGCGACAGAGTCAGCAGCACTCGGTGTTATGGGCGCAGCGCTTGGGGCGCGGCAGGGCTCGCGCGGCGCGGACGAATCAGGACAAATCGTCATCTCAGGAATCGAGCACCCGGCAGTTTCCGAGGGTCGTGAACGAGCCGAAGCCGCGGGTTTTGAATGGACGGTTCTTCCAACGACTCATGACGGGAGGGCGCTCCTCGATCCCCGCCTACTCACGGCAACCACGACGCTCGCAAGCCTGGCTATGGTTTGCTCGGAAACCGGCGTCATCCAGCCTCTCCCGGAGTTGGCCCAGAGGGGGCAGCAGGAGGGGTTCCTCGTCCATTCCGATGCGACTCAGGCAGTGGGTAACATGCCGCTTGACTTCCACAGTCTGGGTCTTGACCTGATGACAATCGGTGGGCACAAGTTTGGAGCGCCGGTTGGGACCGGGGCCCTGTTGGTCAAACGCGGCGTGCAGATCGCCACTGACCGACCCGGAGGGGGGCAGGAGCGCAAGATCCGCTCCGGAACGCAGGATGTGGCGGGGGCAGTGGCGCTCACGGCCGCTGCCGAGGAAGCGGTCTCCCAAATCAGCCAACGGAGTACCACGCACTCCCAACTACGAGACGAGCTCGCCACGAACCTTCCAGAGAACATTCGAGTTACGGAACTGGCCGAAGCGGTGCCATCCATCGTTCACCTCTCGATGCCAACCCGGCATCCGGAAGCAGTGCTACTGGAACTCGATCGGGCCGGAGTTCTCGCGTCGGCGGGATCGGCGTGCCACGCCGGGGTTACCAGACCCAGTACGGTTCTGCTTAACATGGGGCGGTCTGAAGACGAGGCGCTCGGAGTCCTAAGAATTTCATTTGGGCGGGATTCCTCGTCCGAAGACATAAGTGCGTTGATCCGTGCGCTCCCGAGCGCCGTCGCGGGCGCACAGAGGTTGGACCAGCTCGATCCTGAAGGGAGGGCGAGATGAGAGTACTCGCAGCGCTTTCCGGCGGGGTCGACTCAGCGGTCGCGGCCGCCCTTGCCCTCGAAGCCGGCCACGACGTGACTGCAGTGCACATGGCGCTTTCACAAACCCCTCAGTCATGTCGCCTGGGTGCGCGTGGTTGCTGTTCTCTGGAAGATTCTGAGGACGCGGCGCGCGCGGCTGAGATCATGGGGATTCCGTTCTACGTGTGGGACCTGTCGGAGGAGTTCGAGGAACGAGTCATTACCGATTTCCTCTCGGAATACCGGGCGGGGCGCACCCCCAATCCCTGCGTGCGCTGCAACGAGTTCGTGAAGTTTCGGGAGTTGGCGCAGCGGGCGCGCGCGCTCGGGTTCGATGCTGTCTGCACCGGCCACTATGCACGGCGAATTGACGGACCCCACGGCCCTGAATTACACCGCGGACTGGACGAGGCCAAGGACCAGTCATACGTGTTGGCTGTAATGGGGGACGATGAACTCGAACGAGTGATCCTGCCGCTCGGGGACGCCCCGAACAAGGCGTGGGTCCGCCAGCAGGCTGAGATACGTGGTCTCGGGGTTTCGAATAAGCCGGACTCGTACGACATCTGCTTCATTCCCGACGGTGATACGGCGGGTTTTCTGCGCCGTAACCTGGGGGACAAGCCGGGAAAGATTATTGATGTTGAGGGACAGGTTGTCGGCGAACATCGTGGCTCATACCAGTTCACGGTTGGGCAGCGTAAAGGGCTGAGCCTTGGAAATCCCGCCGCCGATGGTAAGCCGAGGTACGTCGTCTCGACCGACCCAAAGACCAACACGGTGGTTGTCGGGGCCGGTACATTGCTCAGCGTGGACCGATTGGTAGGATCTGCGCCAGTTCTTTACGTCGATCCGGAAGAACTAGCAGTGGATCAGCTGGCGCAAGACTCGTTCGGTCCGACCATGAGTGGACGCGGTCTGAATGAGGTTCCGGGTGACGTGCTGACCGTACAAATCCGAGCTCACGGGGTGCCCTCGGTGGTCAGAGATCTCCACCTAGAGGCGGCGGGCTTGACCGTTGATCTTGCCGAGCCGATTAGGGGAGTGGCGGCGGGGCAGTCCCTCGTCCTCTACCGAGGTTCTCGAGTGATGGCCGAATCGACGATAGAGAGCGCCTCAAGGGTTGACGGCCCGATGAAGGCGGCAGTGAAAGGTCACACTCCCGCAGAGTCTCGCCGGGGCGCCGGAACAAGCTAAACTCGTTTCTTGGTCGGTGGTGCGGCGATCCCGATACTGCCGACCGAAGCGCCCGTGGCGGAATTGGCAGACGCGCTAGATTTAGGTTCTAGTGTCTTGTGACGTGGGAGTTCAAGTCTCCCCGGGCGCACTCAAGAAACCGCATGATTGCAACGAATATAAGTGGCTCTTGGGGTTGTGGTGGGGTGGTGAAGGTGTTTCGTACTTTCTGGTGTGACCCAAGAGAATAGTCGAAGTTTTGGGGCCTGGAGCTGTGAATCGGCTGAGTGCGCTACGGAGTGGCCACTGGTCGCTGTCACTTCTGCGAGTGCGCTACTAAGTGGCCCGCGTAAGCGTTTTCTCATCGGCGTGTCGCACGCAGTTCGGGCCACTTAGTAGCGCATAGCAGAAGCGAGCTCAACAACTTGGCCACTTCGTAGCGCACTGTAGGACTTCCCGGACCCAAGCGCGTGGCTCACACCCCAGTGACGCTAGCAACGGACAGAACCCCGCTTTCAAACAGAGGCCGTTTGCTCCGCAGCCGGGCCAGCCTCCTTCACACTTCTTCAACGCAACATAGCCGTTCTCGCCGATCTCGCACCGAGGTTTCGCCGTTTCTGGGCAGGAGGGTGGTGACTTGGGCTGTCTTTCCAAAATGAGGCCCAAGGAAATGGCGAGGACGGCTACTTTTCCCAAGCTCACGATCCCCGCACAAGCAGATGGGCCGTTTTCCTACCGGTCGGTTAGTATTGATTCAACGGGTGGCCGGTTACAGGAGTGGAAGACCGAGCGTCCCGTGCCACCACATTCCAGATGACATAGAAGTTACAGGAGAACTGACGTGGGTAAGTCACCAGATAGTCCCACCGAATTGAAGGAGTCTTTCATGGCTAATGAAATCGCATACCCGTACCAGGATGCATCGCTGGACGTTGAAGCCCGGGTCGCCGATCTGCTGTCGAGGATGACGGTTGAGGATAAGGCTGGGATCGTCTTCCACCAGATGATCGTTCCGGATCTGGATCTGGATAACCCGCAATGGACCGGACTTGGAAGCCTCCGTGAGCTGGTTGTGGACAAGCGCATCCGCACGTTCAACATCCTTGGGAGTGCACCGACGGAGACTATGGTGCAGTTTGTCAATGCACTGCAGGATCTGGCGGCAGAGCAGTCATTGCAGATCCCGATTTTGATTTCCACCGATCCGCGGCACTCTGCAATTGACAACATGTTCACTTCGGCAGCGGGCGAGGGTCTATCCCGGTGGCCGGAGAGTCCAGGCTTAGCGGCGCTCAGGGATCCTGAACTTGTTCGAGCCTTCGCGGACACCGTCCGGCAGGAGTATCTGGCAATCGGGATTCACATGGCTCTGCATCCGCAGGTCGACATCGCAACTGAACCGCGCTGGTCACGCATTTCGGGCACCTTTGGTGAGGATCCCGAACTGGTAGCCGAGTATGCTGTCGCCTACGTTCTAGGCCTGCAGGGCGAGACACTTGGACCTGATTCCGTCGCGGCCATGACCAAGCACTTTCCAGGTGGAGGGCCAGCGAGAGATGGACTAGACCCGCACTTCTCGAACGGTCGTAATCAGGATTACCCGGGTGGCCAGTTCGCCACGCATCTCCTGCCGTTTGAGGCAGCGATCGCGGCGGGAACTTCGGCAATCATGCCCTCGTACGGCATTCCCCGAGGCATAGAAGTCGACGGAAAACCAGTCGAAGAAGTCGCAATGGCGTTCAACCGGCAAATGATCACTGATCTGCTACGCGACGACCTCGGCTTTGAGGGCGTTGTTTGTTCCGACTGGGGTGTAGTCAGTGATGCCGAGTTCATGGGCCAAACGATGGCCGCACGCGCTTGGGGGGTAGAGGAACTGGCTGAGGTTGAGCGGCTGGCGCGGGTTCTAAATGCCGGGTGCGACCAGATCGGAGGGGAGTCCAAGCCCGCGTTGGTGATCGAGGCACTGGATAAGGAACTCCTGACCGAGGCTGTCCTGGACCGCGCCGTGGCAAGGATTCTGCGCCAGCACTTCCAACTCGGTTTGTTTGAGGGAGCTCGGGCAGACCTGGACGAGGCGCGGCAAGTCGCGGGTCGCGCGGACTTCGTTGCCGCTGGGATAGCGGCACAGAAAGCCTCGATCACCCTATTGAAGGACTCTGGAAACCTACCGTTGTCTGAAGGAACAAAGGTCTATGCCGAAGGAATGAAGCCCGAAGCGTTCGATGGTCTGGCACAACTGGTTGATGATCCATCTGTAGCCGATGTGGCGGTCCTACGTCTACAGGCTCCGTTTGAGCCGGGAGCAGACGGATTCGCGGCGATGTTCCACCATGGATCACTGGACTTCCATGACGAGGAAATCGCTCACGTAGCAGACATTTCGGCTCAGGTTCCGACGGTTGTCGACATCTATCTTGAGCGTCCTGCAATTGTTGTTCCGTTGCTCCCTCTGACCAGTGAACTAACTGGCACCTATGGCACCTCTGATCGCGCGTATGCCGAGGTGCTGTTTGGCGACGGAAAGGCTGAGGGCGTCCTGCCCTTCGATTTGCCATCGTCGATGGCTGCGGTCGAGGCGAGCCAAACAGACACACCGTTCGATACCAAGGATCCACTGTTCAAAGCGGGGACCAGCCTGCAAGGGGACTAGCCATCGCCTTTGGCTTGCCAATCAGATAGGGACGCGACCCGCGGCAAATCATAAAGGCCGTCCCCATCTGATTAGCAAACCAAGTCCTGGTTCGTTGGCGTGGCCCGTGGCACCATGGAGGTATGTCAACAGATATCAAACTTGAAGTGGGGGAGACCGCCCCCGAATTTGTCATTGAGACCACGGATGGCGAGCTGAGTTTGGAGGAACTGCTCGCCTCGTCCGGCCGGGGTGTAATTGTCTACTTCTACCCGAAGGCAAACACCCCCGGTTGCACTAAGGAAGCGTGCGACTTCCGCGATAACCTCAACTCGCTGAAGGGCGCGGGATACTCGGTGATCGGCATCAGTGCGGACCCAATGAGTTCCCTGGGGAAGTTCAAGTCAACACAGGAACTCAACTTCCCACTGGGCACTGACCCGGATCACAGGGTGATGCTTGAGTATGGCACCTGGGGTGAGAAGAAAAACTACGGCAAGGTCTTCCTGGGAATCATTCGCTCAACGTTTGTGGTCGGCAAGGACCGCAAACTGGAACTCGTTAACTACAACGTGAAAGCGACGGGTCACGTAGCGCGCCTGCGAAAGGAACTGGGCATCGACCCGGAGTAGCCCTTTTCCGCGAGCGGGGGCTGGCGTTATCTACGTGACACATTGCTGGCCATACGTGGTCACAATCCCACAAAGGAAGAACGTCTCGATAGCATCGCCCTTATGGGTTTGAAGAAGGCGCTCGCCACGGCCATTCTGTTCGTCACGCGTTGGAAGCTGGTGATTGAGGAGGAGCCCCCAAGAACCGGTTCGATAATGCTGGGATATCCCCACACCGCCAACATTGATGCCGTCTACATGATCTGCATCGCCTGGTCGGTGGATTTGAAGGTCAAGTTCTTGGTGAAGAACGCGGCGATGAAAGCCCCGTTCGGGTGGATTGTCAGGGCGTTTGGCGGGGTGGCGGTAGATCGGAACAATCCCGGACGTCTGGTAGAAGGACTCGTCGAACAGATCGAGAAGCAGCAAAAGGACGGAGAGTCTAACCGTGCCTGGGCCCTGGTGATCGCTCCCGAAGGAACCCGTAGCAAGACCGACCACTGGAAGTCGGGCTTCTATCGCATCGCCATGCAGACCGGATTGCCCGTAATGCTGGGTTTCAACGACAACCGCAACCGGACCCTCGGGCTCGGACCTCAGTACACGATGACTGGCGATGTGCGGGCCGACATGGACAAGATTCGCGCCTTCTACGACGGAATGGTCGGAATGAAGGCGGGTAATGAGGGAACCATGCGCCTCCGAATGGAGGACGAGGGCTACAAACCCGAATAGAGACCTAGTCTCTACTGGCCCATGCCTCCCGGAGTCTGATTCGCGGGCCCATCTTGAGGAGTGAGGCGCGATAAATGCGCGCCGCTATCACCACGACCAACAGATCGCTGGCAACAAGTATCAAGAGGGCTAGTAGAGGTTCCCACAGAGGCACCGCCCCCGTCACCATCCGCAACGGCATTGCGACCGTGGAGGTGAACGGAAAGTACGAGGCGACCGTCATCACCGTCTGATTGGTACCGAAGATGATCACCACAAAATAGGGAAGCATCGTAAGCATCATTACGGGTGAAAGTACTGACCCAGTGTCTTCGATTCGGGAGACGAGGGAGGCGCTTGCCGCGAAGATCGATGCCACCAGAACGAATCCAAAGATGAAGAAGACGACGAACCAGATGGCCGAGGCGGAAACCATAGAGAGAATGGCGCTCTGCCCCGTTATCAGCAGGCCGACGTATCCGGATAGCAGAACTAATGCAGTTTGAGTGATGGCCAGGAGAGAGTTACCTAGAATTTTTCCGCCCAACAACGCTGTGGCGGGGATAGCAGACAGGAGAATCTCGACCGTCCTGGTTTGCTTCTCAACAACTGTGTTTTGCGCGATTGTTGAACCGTAGGTCATTGCCGACATCAGGAAGATCACACCAAAGACCATCGTGATGATGTACTGGATCGGGTCGAAGCCGCCCGAATCATCCTCGTCCGGCTCAAGAATCTCCACTCGGGGTGCAACTAGCACGGATGCCGTCAGAGCCTCCGGTGCCGATTCCTTGGCAACGATATAGAAACCCAGCGGGTCCTCGAGTGAGGAATCACTGGGAAGCAGCGCGGCCGATACGGTCTCGTCCTCAACTAGACCTAGAGCTTCCTCGGCATCATGAACGGGGACCTCAGTGAGAAGGGGATTTCCGGCGATGAGAGGCGCGGTTTGTGAAGTAACCGCGATCGGCTCGGGGTTCATAGCACGATCAGCAAAGATCCCGCCCACGACAGTCAGTCCAAAGACGCTGAGGACCATCACCACGGTTGAGATCACGAATGACTTTGAGCGAACCTGACTGAGGACTTCGCGTTTTGCAACCAGCCACGCAGCTTGCCACACCGAAATGGTCCGATTTTGGTTGTCAGTGGGACTCATCGTGCGCTCCCTTCATCTGACGCGTCGCTAGCGCCGCCTTTGTCATCTCCCACGGCCTCCTTGAAGATCGCGGAGAGGCGAACGGTCTCTGGTCCGAAGGCGAGGACTTCGCCTTGGCCCAGGGCTTTGCGCAGTAAATGCTGGTCCAGTCCTGGGTAACTCACTTCGTCGAGTCGCAGCAGGGTTGCGCTTACCCCGGGAACCTCGTCGCTGCTGGCCTCAATGACCTCGACCCCAGATTCCTCACGCAACCAATCGACGCCACCGCGGATGCTCAGGCGGCGCAATCCGTCAGAATACCGCTTCTGAAGCTCAGCGATGCTTCCCTTGGCAGCGATCTTGCCCTCGGCGATGATGACGATGTCGTCACAGAGGCGTTCGACTACGTCCAGTTGGTGAGAGGAAAGCAGGATCGGAATGCCTCGTGCAGCGTTGGTTTCTAGGACTGAAAGAATGACATCAACAGCCATGGGATCGAGACCGGAGAAGGGCTCGTCGAGTACCAGTGCCGAAGGGTCATGCACCAGAGACACCGCAATCTGTGCTCGCTGTTGGTTGCCAAGTGACAGATTCTCAACCGGATCGTTCGCTCGTTCCGTGAGGCCAAGAACGTCCAAAAGTCGGTCGGCGTTCCCCAGCGCTTGATCCTTCGATAGTCCGTGCAGCCTTGCAAAGTAAATGAGTTGTTCGCGAACCTTCATCTTTGGGTAGAGCCCGCGCTCCTCGGGCATATAGCCGAATGAGCGGCGCATCGCTTCGGTGAGGGCGGTGCCGTCCCGAGTAACCGCGCCCGCATCCGGGGTGAGGACGCCGAGGATCATGCGCATCACGGTTGTCTTACCCGCACCGTTCGCTCCGACGAATCCGGTCAGTTTCCCGTCTTGGACCTCGAAGGACACATTGTCGACGGCGACTCGCTCTCCATACTTCCGCGTCAGATTGCTGATCTCTAGGGTCATTGATACAGAGTAAGGCAAACTGTTTATGCAGGTCGAACCTGATTGGCATCCATCGGGTCCAAGCGAGACGGTCCCCTAGGTTTCGCGTGATGCCCTAGAAGGTTATCCCCAACACCAACGGTCCCATGAACAGCACCGTCACCGTGATCAAGACGACGGCTGCCAGTGACATCGTGGCGCCGGCGCGGATCATCTCGCCCATCTTCAGGTACCCGGTTCCGTAGGCGATTGCGTTCGGGGGTGTGGCCATCGGCATCATGAAGCAACAGGTTGCTGCCATAGCGACCGGGACGACAAACAGCAGTGCGTCCTGAGTTGCCCCCGTCGCCACGCCTCCCATGACCGGCAACATTGCGGCTGCAGTGGCAGTGTTCGAGGCCATTTCCGTCATAGCCATCGTGACGATGACAATTGCGATGACGATGAGGACCACGGGCAAGCCACCGATTCCGCGCGAAAGATAACCAATCCACGCGCTCAGGCCGTTCTTCGTGAATGCGGCAGAAAGCGCCAGTCCGCCACCAAAGAGCAACAGGATGTTCCAGGGGATCTCCTTCGCAGTGTTCCAGTCGAGGAGCATCACGCCCCGCCTGGGATACACGGGAATCGCGAAGACTGCGAGTGAGACGATCATTGCGATCAACTCGTCACTTATTCCGGCCTTCGGGAAAAGTGTTGGCACCAGAAGCCACGAGAATGCCGCAAGGATGAAGACAATTCCCGCAAGCTTCTCTCCCCGAGACATCGGACCGAGCTCTGCGAGTTCTCGGTTGATGGTTTCCTTGCCGCCGGGAATGTTGCTGATTTCTGGGGGGAAGAGGACTCGGGTCACCATCAGCCAGCCGATGAACAGGAAAATGACCGCTGTCGGCCCAGCAAACAGCATCCACTGTCCGAAACCAATGGTTATCCCGTAGTTCTCTTTGACATATGCCCGAAGCATCGTGTTGGGCGGGGTGCTGATCAGGCTCGCTAATGACGCGATGGAGGCCGAGTAGGCGATTCCCAGCATCATTGCTTTACCGAAGTTCGACTTCACCAACTCGCTTGGCTTTGCATCGGGACCGTTCACCAGAGCGAGGATCGAGAGGCCGATCGGCAACATCATGACCGCAGTCGCGGTGTTCGACACCCAGATCGAGAGGAATCCGGTTGCGAGCATCATGCCCAGGATCAGCATCTTCGGGCTGGTACCGACCGCCTTCACCGTATGGAGGGCCACCCTCTTGTGTAACCCCCACCTCTGAACCGTGAACGCCAGGAAGAAGCCGCCCATGAACAGGAAGATCGTCCCGGACGCATAGGGCGCCGCTGTTGATTGGAAGTCCTGCAAGTGGGTTAGCGGGAAAACGACCAGGGGCAGAAGGGCTGTTGCGGCGAGCGGAATCGCCTCGGTCACCCACCAGACGATCATGAGGACGGCTGTCGCGGCGCTAACCTTCAATGCGAACGGGGTATACATGGGAATGCCCATGTCATCGACCACGAACCGTAGCGGTGGGGGAAGTTGGTCTGGAACCAACACGAAGACGAGGGCTGCTGCGAGCAGTCCGACTATTAGCCCGATCACCCGGCGATGGAGCTTGAACTTCGGGCGTTTCTTGCTCAACTGACGAGGATTCGGAACCACAGACTGTTCCGACCCATTCTTGGTTGAGCTGGTCATTTGGCTGATCCCCGGGTAGGCGCTCACAAATAGCTAGAGGTGTTTGGTTATGTCACATTTTACGTACTTGACCACAAAGACCCAAAACCGATGTTCAACTTCTGCCGCCCCGCCCTATCTGGAGCCGAAAATCTGCCTGACGACGCACGAGGGGCTCCCGGTGGGGATCTTTTCTCGGAGACGCAAAGTCCCCTGCTGATCGTCAAAACCGAGGATTGCCAGATCATTCGACTTCAGGTTGGCAACTACGACCAGATCCTCGGCAGTATTCAACTGAAAGTCCCGGGGATGGGCTCCGCCGCAGAGGAACTCGGAATGGTACATGAGCGACTGGGCATCGCCGTCCCACCTCAGCACGCCGATGGTGTCGGGTCCGCGGTTGCCGACCAGTACATGTCCGGTTTTCGTGATTCGGATTGCTGAGGGCAAATTCTGGACGGCATCATCCCCCGGCGTCGCGGGGGAGGCATCGGTGAGCGGCTCACCACTCTCAAGTGAAACAACGTGGACGAGGGCGTCCAGTTCGCAGGCAACCAGCGCGCAGCCATCTGCGACTACGAGATTTCGCGGCCCAGATCCCTCTGGCAGACGAATGTTCCGGTGCTCCGAGCGCCCGCGTTCGAGGTCCTCGATTCGGTGCACGTGCACCACGTCGGCTCCCAGGTCGGGGACGAGGACCTCGCCCGAGTCCTGGTTGATGACGACCTGGTGTGGGTGAGAGGAAGCTTGTCGAGCCGTGGCAGGTCCACTTCCGGAGTATTCGATGACCAGCGAGGGCCCGCCAACCGAGTCCTCGTGAAGAGGGTTAACCGAGAGAGAACCTCCGTTGTAGTTGGCGGACAGTACCGCGCTATGTCCCGACGGAAACTCGATCACCGCGACGTTGGTTGGATCGGCTCCGCCTGTCTTTGCCGTGGAGATCGAGGTGGGTTCGCCCCGATATAGGTCTTGGCCATTGGTGAACAGTGTCAGGGAGCCCTGTTCCACTTCATGACTGACAACCACGCCGCCATTTGGGGTGACGGCGGCAAACATCGGATTGGGAGCTACGGTGATGGGTCGGCTCAGTGCGGGAGCTGTGGCGCTTGAGACTGTAAGCGCACGGAGCCCCGGCGCGGACTCGCCGCCCCAGTTCGTGGCGCCGCCAATCCAAAAGACCTCTTGCTGGTTGATACTCATGAAGACCCCTTCCGATAGGGACTGTAACACCCGATACGAGGCCGAGATGACGGTCCAAAGCTGTAGTGTTGACGGGCAGGGAACTTGCGAGAAGCGAACAGAGGAGCGGACTTGGAGATTCAAGACTCGAAGACCGAGAATGACGATGCACACGAGGTATCCGAGGGAGCTCGCGACGCTGGCATCACCGCCGTTCTCGTCGTCATGGTGCTGTTCCTGCGAATAATGGCTGTGTCTGGTTGGGATTGGGACACCGCAGCTGAGCTGGCGGATGCGTTCAACTTCGAGGATGCTGTTCCGATTTTCTTTGGCACGCTGTTTGAGCTACCGAAGCTTACCGGCATCGCGGCGGCAATCATTCTGCCACTTACGTGCTATCGCCTTTACGACCTCTACCGCAGGAGATCACACTCTCCTGTTACCACCGACTGGCTCATAGTCCTGATCCTTGCGGTTGTCATGTTTGTCCTGGTTAACAGCTATCAGATGTGGTGGACACTAGGGCTCATGGTGTTTGTAGGCGCGGCCATAGCTGTGTTTGTTTTTGTCGTTCACAAGGGCGAGGCGCTTGATGTTCTCGATGCCGCTAGTGCCCGGACGGGGACGATCCTCGTCGTTTGCATTCTGGTTTTGTCGGTTGGGGTTACTACGCCTTGGAACCCGAAGGAAGAGATTACTTTGGCGGATGGCTCCGTCATTTACGGCCACGTAATCGAGGTCGAACCGGGATTCGTGAAGGTGCTTGACGAAGATCGAAAAGTAAAGATTCTGACTTCGGGCGAGGTCTCGCAGCGCGAAACAGTTGATATTCCGGAGCAGGGTTCCAACGGCTAAATCCAAAGGCTAAATAGGAGACTCGTGAGTGCCGAGATCGTTTTGCTAGCACTGGCTGTTCTGGCGTCTCTTGTCGCTGCCACCCTCGGGGCACTGGTTTGGATTCGTCTGGGAAGGAATGATTCCGAAGAGTTATTGGACCGATCGCAAGAGATCTCTGAGCGCACCCAACTTGTTGCGAGTCAGGTGCAGACGGCCGGGCAGGTTCAGGCGGAGCGTCTATATGACCTAAGGGAGACAGTTGACGGACGTTTGATGCGTCTTGAAGAACAGAGCCGTAACGACACGACTCGAAGGACGATAGCGGACGCGGAAGCAAGGCAGGAACTGAAGTCCACGCTGAACGAACGAATGATTCAGATGGAAACTAGGGTGAGTGAGCTTGAGAAGAGCCTGAATACGGGCCTTGAGCAGATTCGAACCGGTAATGCGGTCGAACTCGAGAAGATGCGAGCAACGGTTGACGAGAAGCTTCAAGGGACACTTGAGAAACGGCTTGGTGAGTCGTTCAGACTGGTTTCCGAGCGTCTAGAGCAGGTCCAGCGCGGTCTGGGTGAAATGCAAACTTTGGCTACCGACGTGGGTGGTCTGAAGCGTGTCCTCACAAACGTCAAGAGTCGTGGGACGTGGGGCGAGGTGCAGCTCTCCCGGCAGTTAGAGGACATACTCACGCCCGATCAGTATGCCGAGAACGTGCAGATAAAACCGAACACTGGTGAACGAGTGGAGTTCGCGGTATGTCTGCCGGGTCGCGAGGACGACTCTGTCGTCTATCTACCGATCGACTCCAAGTTCCCGCAGGAACCCTACGAGCGTTTGCTGGATGCGCAGGAGGGCGCTGAGTTAGCTGATGTGGCCGCCGCAACCAAAGAACTTGAGAAAGCACTTCGCGGCGAGGCAAAACGGATAGGTGGCAAGTACATTCAGCCACCACTAAGCACCGACTTCGCCATCATGTACCTGCCAACAGAAGGACTGTTTGCGGAGGCGGTCCGGATCCCGGGGTTAGCCAGTAGTCTTCAGCGGGACGAGCGCGTGATGCTTACGGGGCCGACAACCCTAATGTCGTTGCTCAACTCGCTACAGATGGGTTTCCGTACTCTTGCCATAGAGAAGAGAACCTCTGAGGTTTGGCAGGCGCTCGCCACCGCCAAAGACGAGTTCGCGAAGTACGGCGGAGTGATGGACAAACTGAAGAAGCACCTGCAAACCGCTCAAAACACGGTCGATGAGGTCGGGGTAAGGACCCGAGCCATCAACCGGAGTCTAAGGGCAGTCGACTCCCTCGAACCTGGTTACGACTCTGAATCTGCTATTGATCTCGATGAAACAGGTCTAGTTGAGTGAGGCTCTTGCCTGGGTTTCGGGCGAGCCAAACTGCCAGAGCGATCATGGCTGAGCCGGTAAGCAGGAACAAGAAGACCAGGACTCCGCGGGCGCTGGCAGAACCAGCCAGCGGGATGACAACCATTAACAGTCCGATGATTCCTAAGACGGCAGCCCAAATCAGTAATCCAACTCGCACCGGAGCTCCCTGTGGGTTTAGTGCTTCAAAGCTCGGGGTTTTCATGACTACTCCTGCCCTTCTGAGTTGGATGTTACTTCCTCTAGCTTTTCAAGTTCGGCCTGCTTCTCAGCGATTTCATCCGATAGTTCGATGCGTCTAGCCTCTTGTGCCGCCTTGGCCTTGGCCAGAGCTTCCTCCGCTTGCCGGACGGCCGCTTCCTCGGCGCTCAAATCTCCACTTTGAGCTCCACTTTGTTGGTTATCTGTCCCCAGGCTAGAGACTTGTGGAAGCTGAGCACGCGGATCCGGGTCAGCGACTTGGATGAAGATGATGGTCGAGTATTCAGCGTGGATGTTGATTGAGATCTCGGGAACGTATCCGGAGTACTCCTGAACGTCGTAAGAGTATTCGCCGGCGTTGCTGGAATAGTTGCCCAGGTCCCACACGGTTGAAAGCTGGTCTAGATCCCCCTGCGAGTGAGTGGTGATCCAACCGGTCGCCTCGGTGCGCTCCACTTGTCCTTCTTGGTCCCACCTTGTCGCGATGAAGACTGAATCAACTGACCCATCATCGTAGATTAGAGGAGTTGCCCCAGAGGGAATGAGGATGTACACCTCGGCGCCGCTGAAGGCGTGAATGGAGACCGTGGGATCGATATTCTGGAAGTCAGCCGTGGTCAGGTCAATGACTGCCATTCCGCCGGCTATCGCCATTGGATGTCCCGGCCAGTCGTAAAAAGCGAACTCAGGGTCGTTCTCGGCAATGCGATTGAACAGGTCATCTTCGAAGGAGGCAACCTCGAAGTATGGTGACTCCTGCGATGACTCGTAATAGACCTGATCTGTTGCGGCTCCCACCGTGTAGCTGGTGAGGTTCGCCCCTAATGCCACCACCGGCACTATCGCTACGGACGCGGCCGCAGATGCCCCGACAAACCACCCGACCTTCAAATTCTTTAGAGCGGCGTAACCCAGGATCGCGGCCACCACGAGCACACAGAGACCCGCTGAAACCTGAAGGACTTCCCCACCGTTTACGCCCGAGTAGATGGCAATCAGAAGTCCGACTGCCATGATTACCAAGACGGCACCCATTGCACCAAGGGTTATCGGCGTGCTCAGAGATTTAGTCGGCTTCAGCGCCATCGTGGGAGGGCTTGACCAGGCAGACTCACCAGCATAGCTGGGGGCCCGGTAGTAGGGATCGGTCTCCACACTGTCATCGGCGTCAGAGCTGCCGCCAAACGGAGTGTTGGAGTCAGCCTTGTCGCTACCATCGAGCGGAACATTATCGTCGACGTGACGCTCTAGTATCGTCGTGTCGGAGGCCTCCTCGGTTGTAGCCTCTGCTTCAATCTCGATCTGTTCTTCGTAATCCGAAGCTGGATTGACATCAGGATCAGGTGACTGGTTTGCCTCGTTTTTCTTCGCCATGGTTCAACTCTTCCCCAAAAACAGGACCCACGTGATGGGGTGAGTCCCTGATTCCTCCCTGATTTGACGTCGGGTATGTGGTTTATTGGCCCACCTCTGCAACGATAGGAGCCGTGACTACCCCACCCATGAGCGCCGGTGCGACTGGAGTTCAGCCAAGCCAGCATCTGCGCACCGCGCAGTCTGATAGCTCCGGCATGGCGCCGCCCTGGATCGGGGGCGTCTGTTCCGGGCTCGCTTCGTACCTCGGGATTTCTGTCTTTCCGGTCCGGGTTGCTTTCGCCGCGTTAAGTGCTGTGGGGGTCGGTATCCTCGTCTACCTGCTCCTCTGGCTTTTCCTTCCAAGCGATAGTGAGATAGACCGAACCGGCTCCACGCTTCGAGCTCCTCTCCGCGATGTCGGCCCAAGACGCGACAACCAGGTCGTGGTGGGACGCCTTTTTGTGGTTGGTACCGCGTTCCTGGTTGCCGGACTCGCTTTGGCGATTCTCCCCTCCATACACGGGCGCTCGTGGCTACTACTTATTGGGAGTTCGTCGATCCTTGCTGGAATCGGCCTGACCTGGATGCAAGCTCCCAAAATCGTCGGCAAGAGCCGCTGGTCCGCCATCATCCTTATGGCGTTTGGGCTCGCCCTTCTTGCCGCCGGGACCGCTGTCCTCGCCGATATTCTTGGGTGGCTTCCGGCGCTTCAAGACGGACTCGTCGTCACGCTCCTGATGCTCGTGGTCGTCGGACTGGCCCTCGCACCCTTCGGATATCGACTGTTTCGCGATCTTTCTACCTCAAAGGCGAACGAGGCCAGGGAAACCGAGCGAGCCGAGATCGCCGCTCACCTTCACGACTCAGTTCTGCAGACCCTCACCCTCATCCGAGGCGCAGCGGATGATCCGTCTCGCGTGCGATCACTTGCCCTCACCCAAGAGGGAGAACTCCGCTCGTGGCTTTATACCGGGAACGTCGAACCGGCAGAATCCGTGGCCCAGGCTCTGCGTGACCAGGCGTCCGGGATTGAGACCACCTACGGAACCGCTATCGAAGTTGTCACGGTCGGCGACGCCGTTCCCGGTCCAGCAGAACTTGCCGCCGTCGCGGCAGCGTCCGAGGCCATTACTAACGCTGTCAGGCACGGAGCCCCGCCGATTACCGTGTTCCAAGAAGTCGCCCCGGGTGGAATGGAAATTTCTGTCAAGGACGCGGGAGGCGGTTTTGACCCCGATGAGATTCCGTCCGATCGTCACGGATTCCGCAACTCGATCCTCGGTCGCGTAACCAGGGTTGGGGGACACGTTACGGTAAGAAGCGTGCAAGCGACTGATGCGACCTCTGATCGCGGCGCGGACACTGAGGGAGAGGTGTCAAGGAGCGGCACAGAGATCCGGATTCAAGTCCCACGAAATGGGAGAACACTGGCGAAGGAGGGATGAGCATGCCAATCAAAGTCCTCGTAATTGATGATCACCCGCTGGTTCGGTCCGGCGTTCGATCAGAACTCGACAAGTTCGATTCCATCCAGGTCATCGGAGAAGCTTCGGACGTCGAAGGGGCTGTGGAAGCGTGCCATTTGCTTCACCCCGATGTGGCCCTCCTCGACGTTCACCTTCCCGGTGGCGGAGGAGGGGGAGGGCCCGAGGTAGCAAGGCGCTGCACCGACCTCGCCCCGACCAGATTCTTGGCACTGTCCGTATCGGACTCTCCCGCAGACGTTGTTTCTGTCATCCGAGCGGGTGCACGAGGCTACGTCACCAAATCCATTGCTCCGGCCGACCTGGCCACCGCCATTGAGAGAGTTGCGGCCGGAGACGCGGCATTTAGTCCGCGGCTCGCGGGCTTCGTCCTTGACGCATTTGGAACAGCGGAGTCTGCGGACGCGGAGGACGAGCTCGATCTGCTCACTGAACGAGAACAGGAAGTTATGCGCCTGATAGCTCGCGGCTACACATACAAGGAAGTTGCCGCTGAGCTTTTCCTCTCGGTCAAAACCATTGAGACTCATGTTTCGGCGGTACTTCGCAAGCTTCAGCTTTCGAATCGGAACGAACTGACCCGGTGGGCGGTAAAGCGAAACATCGTCTAGGAGACACACCCTAGTTCGATAGCACCACGTAAGCCTGGGCATAGTCCCCGTCGTGGCTGGCCGATGCCCTCCAGCGACCGTCAAATGCGTTGCCAATCGAGTGGCCGAAGGCCTCTGCCATGTGACCGCGGAGGCGCACCGATGGGGCCCCACTATTACTGTGAACCACCTCGATATCGGACCAGATCACCTCATCAGCCGCCATAGGGAGACGAGTTCCGAGGCTCTCAAGCGCGCTGACCCAGGCCTTGATCACGGACTCCTTGATCGCCCAAACCGCAGCAAGGTGGGCGGCCTCGGAATCACCCTTAGTTCCGGCCCGAACTCGAGCCCTCCTCAGTTCACGCGCCGTGAAGCTAGCTCCCGGCTGAACAAACTGAGAGCCGGGGGAGGAAAGCTGATCCCGGAAGCTCGGGATGTGAACCAGATCAGTTCCCACCCCGAGCACCGAGCTCGCTTCCTGATAGGCAGAGCCTCTAGGCATAACGTCCGTCTGCTCCCAGTCGAGCCTCTGGATCCAGCAGCATCGCCGCCTCTACTTCCTTGGCCACATGGCCGCCTTCTTCCGGCAGTCTGCGGTCGGGTGCCGGTGTGTACAGGTCCGCCCGCCCGAGCATTCCTGCCTCAAGGTTGTGTGCGGCACTGTCCAGGCGCCCCTGTGCACGGGAACGCCATTCCTCCGCTGCCTTCTTGCCCAGTTCAGACGCTACCGCAGTCTGGAAGACGCCGGGATGGGCCAGAGCCAGGAGGCTAGAGACGTGACCGAAGCCGAGCGAGGTTACCAGAGCGGCCTTGACAGGTCCGGTCTGTGCAACCTTGAGAGGCTGACGAAGCCATACCAGCCACGGATTCTTCTCCAGAGCGGCATCGACGCAGTCCAAAGCCTTGTTCGCGGGGAGAACTCCGTCACGGAAAACCTGCCCCACCCCTGAGATTTGGAAGACGCAGGCTCCGCCCTTCGCGTGCCCGGTAACACTCTTCTGCGATACAACAAACATTGGGTTGCCAACGCTTCGGCCAATGGCCTGAGCCACCCGGGAGTGCAGGTCGGACTCGTTCGGATCATTCGCATTGGTCGAGGTGTCGTGTTTCGACACGAATGCAACATCGTCCGCAGAGAGTCCCAAACGCTCCAGTGACCGTGCCAGGTTTGAATCCTTACCTCCTCGGGCCGCTGCCAGAGCACCAAGGCCGGGGGCGGGAATCGAAGTGTGGATTCCATCCGCGAAGCTCTGCGCATAGGCGATTACTGACTGGACTGGAAGGCCGAGTTCGGCAGCTACGTCACCTCTGGCCAGCAGCACGGTGCCGCCGCCCTGAGACTCAATAAAGCCGCCACGCCTGCGGTCATTTGCGCGCGAGAAGAAGCGATCCGAGATGCCCTTGTCTGACATATCTTTCGACTTGGCGGTTGCGTTCATTGAGCCGAAACCAACGAGGGATTCGACCGAGAGATCATCGGTTGCCCCGGCAACAACGAACTTCGCCTTGCCAGCGTGAATCTTGTCCACCCCGTCCTCGACCGACACCGCAGCTGTTGCACACGCGGAAACCGGCTGGACCATCGGACCGTAACCACCGATGTAGCTCTGCATTGTGTGAGCGGCGACCACGTTCGGAAGGGTCTCTTGCAGGATATCCTGCGGGTAGTCCTCACCCAGGAAGCGGTCAACAAACAGCTTCCTCATGGAGGTCATGCCACCGAACCCGGTTCCCTGAGTCGAGGCAACATCTGCCGGGTGCACCGCTTGCAAGAGCTCAGCGGGACTGAACCCTGCCGAGATGAACGCGTCCACCGCAGACCCCAGATTCCAAGCCGCGATCCGGGCCATCGCCTCAAGTAGGGAGGGGGACAGGCCCCACTGTGCCGGATCAAATCCGGTCGGGAACTGGCCACCGACGGTGCGACTTAAGGTTGCACGCCTCGGCAGTCGAGCCGCCGATCCGGCCAGGCGCGTCACTTCCCATTCGCCGTCATCAAGAGGACGAACCCGGGTTAGGCGCGGCTCCTCGACCACGTACGACTCCGCAGTCTCCCGATCAGGGACCGTGAAGGTGACATCGGTGTTCAGGAACACCGCGGCCTCTTCCAGAGTGCCAAGGTCCTCAATCCCGGCGTCGTTGATGAACTTGCGAACGCCACTGCGGGCGATCACTTCGTCACGGAACCGGTCGAAGACCTCGTGTGGTTCCACCAGGTTTCCATCCTGGTCATACCAACCGGACTCAGGGGACTCCTGCCAGGTGAGCAGCCCCATCATCCACGCGAGTTCCAGTACGCCTGCCGGGGTCAGGTCGACCTCTCCGTCCGACTGGATTCCAAGTTCTGCCTGCCAGCGGGTGCGGGCCGAACCCCATGGCCCGATTTCCCCGATACTGACGACAACAACCATCTCTTCAAGCGGAACGTCGACCTTCTTCCAATCCGCTGGATCAACTGCGGCCATGGTGACGCGCGGGGGCGAGGGCAGAGCAGGAATCTGCGGTCCCTCCGTCTCGGCCCCGTCCTCTGCGTGGGTGTCTTCTTCTGATGCTGCCTCAGTCATCGCCTTCGCTTGGAGCGCCCTTAGGTCCACCCCGCCCGAAAGGCCGCCGGTCAGATCAACGTCCAGCGGCGATTCAGCGGCTTGTTCACGTGCCTCGGCTGTGCAAAGTGCAACCAGCTCATCCGCCATCTCTTCGGTGGTGTAGGTGTGGATTCCAGCTTCCTGTGCGGCTCCGACCAGCGGATCGTTGCCGCCCATTAGACCGGTGCCCTGAACCCAGCCGATCTTTGGGTGAGCGAGTGAGGTCGCACGCGCCCAGATTGGTTCTACGGCCCAACGGTTCGTGATGGCGTCAAATGCCGCTTTGACCTCGCCATATGCTCCGTCACCACCGAACATTCCGCGGTTGGGGGAGCCGGGCAGAATCACGTGAACTCGCTTAGCGCGGGCACTGTTATCGGCCAGGGCGGCGAAACCAGCGATGGCTCGCTCGACGCTCCACAGCAACAGCCGGGCCTGTGCCTCGAATTGTTCACCAGAATCGGCCAGCGAACCCATTACCGAAGGAGCCGCGAATGGGAAGAATAGGTCTGGGACCTGTGCGGGCTTGACAACCTCACGACTGGCGCCGATTACCTTGACCTGTTCGTTTCCAATCCAGTCGATCAGCGCGTCAACGTCGCGGTACGAGGCGAGATTGGCAGGCACCAGCCACAGCGCCGCGCCGCCCGCAGCGTTCTGGCGGTACAGTTGTTTCGCGAAGTCGAGGCGAGCCGCGTCGACGCGGGACGAGGTTGCGATTACCGTGGCCCCCTGTGCCAATAGCCGTGCTACTACTGCGCCAGCAATGGACGAGGGAGTGACTCCGGTGACGACCGCAACCTGTCCACTCAGTGGAAGCACAGGATCGTTAGCTGCCACCTCAGCAGCCTCCCGGTAGGTTTTCTCAAGGTCCTTCAAACCCTGATGGTTTGCCTTGTCCGCCCACCACAGGGCCTGCTTTGCAACAGCCTGGCCAGCGCCAGCGAATGTGCCTACTTTGACATCCTCGGCATCAGTTACCGAGCTTTCCCAGAGTCGGGCCAGGTCTTCACGGGCGCTCGCCCAACGATCGTCGATGAGGACAGCCCGCTCGGGGACAAACGAAGGCTGAACCATCTCAACCCACCGCGGCCCAAGCTCAGTCGCGACAGTCTCCGCAGCCAGGGTGTCTCGGAGGCGGTCCTCGTCATCCTGTGGAACCCCGTCTGCGAGAAGCGCTGGTCCCTCAATGCCCAAAACCTCAAGCATGTGTCGGGCGGCTTGTGCCAGGGCACCATCGGCGCCAGTGACGGTCGAGGCATAGGCATCGAGGGCGGCAGAGTCCACCACTCCGCCTCCGCCGGCAGCGCCGCCTGCGCTTGGGATCGCAACAGCAACCCCTCGGGCAGTGCCAACCTGCTTGACTGCCTCGTCCACTAAGGATTCGGCTTCGGCGAGGCTTCCGGCCGCGGTAGGCAGAGTAGCGAGTGACCCACCACGGGCGGAATCACCCTCGCGTGATCCGAGAAGTACCTGCGCGGTGACAGCATTGGCCCAACCGTCTCCCAGTTGCCAGGTGTCCCTAACTCGGTCAGCCACGAACGAGGACTTAACTCCCGCGCCGCCTAGGACCTTGCGGAGGCGGTCGCGGATAGCCTCGGTCAGCACCGGACCGAAAGCGCGGTAGTGGTGCGCCAGCTTATCGACGCTCACTGCGAGTTCGCCAACGGAAGCGTCGGCTGCTCCGTCGATTGAGGGAAGGCCAAGCTCTGCGGAAAGGTCCATCAGAAGCTGGTTGCGGCGCGCCGAGACACCTGCGGTCAGGGTATCGGTGGTGTCACCATCCTCAATCTGTTCGGGACGGAGCTTATTGGTGAAGGCCATGACAACGCGGATGGCGTCGGAGGCGGCAAATCGGATGTCTTGGGCCGGCCCGTTCCCTGCTGGGGTTGGGGCCACCGTGGCGACGCTTGGCGCTACCGGGGCCGCCGCCGGAACAGTCGTCGTCGCGACTGCATTCGCTGACGTGGCCGCTACCGGGGCCGCCGCTTGGGCAGTCACCTTTGCTCCTTCACGCGGTGCCGTTTCGGCCACGCCTGCGGAGGAGGCAGAAGAGGAAGGAGAAGATGATGATCCGTCAGCGCTACCAGTAGTACCCTCGTCTTCACCGCCCGGGGCGTCCTCTACAAATCTCACGTCCGTGCAGGTCACTATCTGCTCGTCACGCTGCACGTTGTAAGCGGCTCCGTTTGTTTCGACGAACTCGTCCAGTTTCAGTGTCTTCTCACCGAGGCCCGCCAGGGTTGGCGCGGTTCCCAGGCCAATCTCGATCAGACGCTCGACTCCAAGTCCGCCCTGATCCACCGGAGTGAACATGAGCTCTTGGGTTTCGATCCAGCGCACCGGAGAGGCAAACTGCCAGCAGAGCAACTCGATGAGTAGCAGACGCGAGAGTTTGTCGGGGTCGGATGCGGCCTTGTTCCAGGCTTTCTTATCGCTCAGCAGCTTCTTGAGTGGTTCACTGGGAACCTCGTCCAAGATTGCCTGGGCAAACTCCGGCGCCGCCTCGAACGGCAGTGCAACCAGGTTCGGAACGTACTTGCCAACCAGACGTTCGGTCGGAATTGAGGCGGGGAGCAGTTGCTCCAGCTTCTCGCGGAACTCTGGGACGCCTCCACGCAAAACGGCGGAGTGGAACGGTACGTCCACGCCCGGAACATACATGAAGGGGCGCTTGCCACCAAACGCTGTTGCTCGCGCGTTTGAGTCAGCGTCAAGTGCTTCGAGGCCGGCAATCGTTCCGGCCACGGCGTACTGTTGGCCCGCCAGGTTGAAGTTGACTATCTGTAGGAACTCTCCGGATGCCTCGGAAACTGATTGGACGTAGTCGACCACATCCGTATCTCCCACACCGAACTGGTTCGGACGTAGTGCTCCCATGCGGTAGTTTGAGCGTCCCTTAGCGTCGCGCTCGACCAGGTGGTGCATCGTCGATCCGCGGTGGAACACGATCTCAAGGACCGTCTCCAGCGGGAAGATCTCGCCGTAGGCAGAAAGCGCGTTGTACTCGCCGAGGGAGTGACCGGCGAAGAACGCATGGTCGACCAGCGCGCCGAGCTCGCGCAGACGCGCAGTCTGAGCGAAGGCAACGGTGGCCAGGGCAACCTGAGTGAACTGGGTTAGGTTGAGGATTCCGTCTGGGTGGCGTAGTACCTGGCCCGCAACTTCGAGCTCCGTCGGGTTGTCGCGCACAACGGTGAGGATCGAGAATCCCAGTGCGCGCTTCGTTAGGGCGTCCGCGCGCTCCCAAACCTCTCGGGCAGCCTCGGAAGTCGCCATTTCATCAAGTGCCATACCTTGACGCTGGATTCCCTGCCCCGGGTAGACGTAAGCCGTGACGGGTGCCTCCGTTGCCGCAGTGGCGCGAGAAACGATCTGCCCATCGATTTTGCAGGTGACCTCAAGCAGCAGGCCACCGCCGGGAATACGGCCAATCCTTTCGACCGTGATATCGACCGGATCATTCAGGTTTACCAGACCGTACATGTTGTAGGTCCAGCCCTTGACGCGGTTCCCCGGAGTCTTGGCGTCGTCGGCCTGCACCAGGTTCTGTGCGACTGCCGAAAGCCACATTCCGTGGACCAGGGGTGCTTCCAACCCGGCAACCCGGGCTGCGGCGTGAGAGGTATGGATTGGGTTGAAGTCGCCCGATACGTTCGCGAAGGTGGTCATGTCGGACGGCGCGTAAACACGGGCCTTCCGTAGCTGCGAACGAGGCGTGTCGATCGCGTCGGCCGCCAGACCTCCTGCAGCGGCCACATCCACTGGCACCGAGTCAGAGCCGATGCGTCCGCGGATCGCGAAGCGCTCCTGGAACTCGCCAACTTCTTTCCCCTCATGGAACAGGGTTTCTCTGACTGTTACCACCCGTCCGGCAGAGGACTCAGCGAGTTCGACGGTCCGCGCCACGACGGTTAGTTGAGTCTCGGGCTCGCCATCCAGCAGATCTTCAATATCGACGTCCAGGCGGGCTGTGTGATCGAGGTGGACTGCGCTGAGGAGTCCCTCGATTACCGGGTAGTCGTCAACCAGGGCTGAACCGAGCGCAGCATAGATGGCTGGCCAGCACAGGCCAAGCAGGGCATCCGGAGTCCAGGTAGACAGATGGAACTGAGAGGGAAGCGCCGCGCCGGTTGCCCCGCGGTGCAAATCAGCGAGCTCCCGATTGACAGTGAAGGTCCAGTGCGCCTCACCAAACTCAGAGTCCACTGAGGGAACCATTGTCGGGAGCGCCTCAATCACGTCAGCCGTAATCGTCTCACCACCGACACCCGCAGTGGCAGAGAGCAGAGCGTACATGTGTTCCGGCAGAGCGTCGTGGTCAACAACCGGGTATCCACCGTCATCGGTTCCACTCCCAACAGCAAGTGGAACGTTGAGGGTGCGAACCGCGTGTAACTCGTCTCCACCGGGAATTCCGTCCCAAGAGGTGTCGAGGTTTATATGCAGGTCGTAGATGTCGCTATCGCCTCGCCGGTCAACCGTCAGCAACTCGCGGGCAACCACACGTGCCGGGTTGTCGACCAGGTTTCCGCTCCAGGAAACGTAGGGGGTGGTGAGAATAAAGTCGAGGGGGGTTTTGGCGTCCGCCAGTCTTGCAAAGATCTTCTCAGCCTTTGCTTCATTCTTGTTTAGTCTGTGGACGCAGGCGTTCTCGAAGCGGTCGAGGAGATCGCCGATCGGCTCATTGACCCTGTCGATACCGGCAACTGAGACCGGTCCGGGAATGATGCGAACCTGGTCGGCGGTGTAGCGCTCCTCCTGCGACTGCCACAGGTTGTCCTGACCCCACCAGCGCAGAATGTCTGCATCGAGCACCGGAACGAAGGGCATCGGCTTTGGGTACTTGCGGCAAAGGTCAACAAACCAAGCGGCATCGGTTGGGGTTACCCGCGTGCTGGTAGCGTTCGGATAGGCATCCGATAGAGCGCTGAGAGCAGCGGCCGCGTCGGTCGCCGACTCTACCGTGGGGAAGAGGGTGACGATCTCCCCGGTCTCCACGTCAGCTAGACGTCCCTCAATGCGCTGCAGAAGTAACTGGAAGCGATTGATCCAGGTTCCTTCGATCCAGGGGTAAGACAGTTCTGCGAAACGCTCGGCCCACTCAAAGTAGGTCATCAAGTCAACATCGCCGAAATAGGGCTTTGAAGTGGCGTCAAGTGCGGCAATGATCTCTGCTCGACGCTCTTGGACCTGATCTTCGTGCCCCGAGACCTGGGAGACAAGTCGGGCGCAGGCAGCCGCCGCGTTGTCCACCTCGTGAATATCAGCGCGCAGATGAGATTGTCCCGAAGTCACCCCGCCACGGACCTGGCCGGAACCGACCCAACCACCGTTTTCATCCCTGTGGACCGGAGCGGAGATTCCCGGGGTGTCAACCAGGAGTTGCTTTACCTCGTCCGAGGTCTTGGCCTCCAGCGCCGTCATCGCTGCGGTACCGATTAGGACGCCGTCAACCGGCATCAGAGGGCGGTCGTAGGCCCGTGCCCACTGACCCGAAATGTAGTCAGCGGCGCGTTCGGGGGTGCCGATCCCACCGCCCGCGCAGACCACCAGGTTGGGGGTGGCGCGGATGTCCGCATAGGTCGCCAGGAGTAGATCATCCAGGTTTTCCCATGAGTGGTGCCCACCAGCATGCCCGTCTTCGATCTGCACGATGACTGCGGACTCGGGTACCGCCCGGGCAATATCGATTACCTGGCGGATCTGAGCGACCGTACCGGGTTTGAAGGCCACATAGGGGAAGCCCTGCGCCTGGAGTGACTGAATGAGGCCCGTGGCCTCTTCCAGTTCTGGGATACCCGCAGAAATCACCACGCCATCGAGTGGGGCACCCGCCGCGCGAGCCTTGATAACAATGCTCTGGGCGCCGAATTGGAGGTTCCACAAGTAGGGGTCAAGGAACATCGCGTTGAACTGCACCGCACGACCGGGATTGAGCAGATTCTTGAGTTTTGCGAGGTTATCACTGAAGACCGAGTCGGTGACCTGGCCGCCGCCGGCCAGTTCCGCCCAGAAGCCTCTGTTGGCGGCCGCCGCGACAATTTCAGGGTCGACCGTCGTCGGGGTCATTCCGGCGAGAAGAATCGGCGAGCGACCCGTTAGACGGGTAAACGCAGTCTCGACGGTCTTCTTCCCGCTGGGTAGGACCGTGACTCTGGGGGCGAAGCTGGACCAGTCTGCCGGGGCGCTGTGAGTGTTGCCGACGGTGAGGAAGCTATCGCGGCCCTCAACTGTTCCGGTTTCGACAACGCCAATCCCGCTTCCGATGAGGGTGTTGGAGGTAATGCGGGTGAGAGACTTACCCGGCCCCACGTCAAGGATCCAACGGACCTGATGGTCTGCGGCGGGGGAGAGGTCCCCAGCCCAGTCAACCGGCTCCGTTAGTGTGGCGGGGGCCAGTGCTTCCACGATCTCACTGTCGACT
>JBATQJ010000010.1:0-3067 GCA_049291975.1 Scrofimicrobium sp. | reverse complement strand
GTGTAGGTTCGGGCGATGAGATCTTGGAATCCTTCAGTGACGCGAGATGCTGCGTCATGAGAACCAACGGCTATTTCAGCAGCGTTGATTACCAAGTCCGCCTCTCCGACTACTCGACGGATGCGTTCGACTAGCTCCCTCTCGCGGTCAGTGTTATGTGCGGCCTTAGATGTAAGTATTTGTTCTTCGACTGCTGAGAGCGAACCTGAGTGCTTTCGCTTCGTGTACTTCTCCGTCTTGATCAAGAGGCGCAAGTCGGACAGTACACGTTCATCGGGAGCCAGAATCACTCTAAGCTCGTCTTTGCCTGCCGAGTGCATTCGGATTTCTTCAGCCTCGAAAGGGTACTCGGGAGAAATGAAGTGAAGTGACAGTTCTCGCTGCTGCCCGAACGCCTGGTCATCGAGTTTGAAACCAAATGCGAAATCCTGGTTATTCCTGGCGTATCGGATCTTGGAGGTCTTTACGACGTCTCCCGATAGGATTCTGTTCAGCCGAGCCGAAACCTCGGAAGCATCGATGTCTACGTTCTTGATTTCTTCTTCGATTACCTTTTCCTCATTGGTCAGGTACTCGTATTCATTTCCGTTCCGTTGAATATAGGTTTGGGTCTCCAGTAGCGTCAGCGCCTCTTGGACTTGCTTGTGAAGCTCCGGCAGATCGCGGCCAAATTTGTCATAGACCAAAACGGTTAGGTTTCGCGCGGTGGCTTGGAAACTCTCTACGTACTTCACGAGGAACAATGCCTTCAGCAGTCGCACAGCAAGCTGAGTCACCAGAGAATTGCTGTCGGGCAGGTCTCGTTCTGCACGGTCAATGGAGCGTTGAGCTGAGGATTTCAACGACGCACGGATGCCGCTAAACATACTGTCGAAGGTGGCCAACGAGCCAATCTCCACGTCACCGATGTCTTTAGCGACTTGCTGAACAACGCCGAGCATTGAACGCTCTCCGACAGAGCTGTTACGCCCCTCGAACACGTTGTGGTCAGAGATTCCTTCGATGGCTGCCTGGAACAATGGGAACTGATAACTAACGAATGGGTAGGTCCCTACAAAGTGATCCTCGTCAGTGTAATTGCGGTAAGTCTTTGCACCATCCACGAAATCGAACAAGGTCTTGAAGTTTGCTGCTTCCTCAGCGTAAAGCGCTTCCAGCACTTTGGTGCCCTTGCCGTTCTTCTCCAGAAGACGCTTACGGATGACCTCCTCAACGTCGGCGGACGTCAGCTTGACTCGTGTCTTAAATCGAGCCTGAATCTTTGAGAAATCATTGCCCTGCTGTTTCGAGCGGTCACCGACAACCTTATCCATGTCTTCCTGAGAGGTGACAAAGACCCATGCCCTTCCACCGCACTTCGTGTTCAACGACTCCGCAATGGTCTGAAGATTAAGCATCAGGTGTGTGTTGGAGCCAATGAACTGGCCGACTTCATCAACGAAGAAGTTAAGCCGGTACCCCTCCGGTTGCTGGTCAAGCCAATCTCTTACTTCATCAGCGAAGTCCTCAATCGAAACAGAATATGTGTCCTGATATGTCTTTAGGATGTCTGGAGCGGTTGCCGCGTCAATGCCAGTGATCCTGGCGCATGCGTCGTTGACTTGCTGACGGACCGTGGGCAGGCCGAAGCTAGGACGTCGCTCCACCCACTCGCGCCCAGACACCCCACGGAAGGCATCCTTGAATGCTTCGAGTTGTCCCTCATCATCAAGTTGCCGCTCAAAGCGAGCGATGTGCCCCTGATCCCCGTAATAACCACGTGATTCGTCGAATACCTTAACGAACACTTTCAACAAGGCATCGGTCTGGTCCTTGCTGATCAGGCTCGCCTTCTGGTCAATGTTGAAAAGCAAGCTCTTTGCGGGGATACGAGCGGCCTTATCAAGCAACGGGGGGAGGAAAGCATCCGTTGCCTTATCTCTGAAGCTCTCCAAAACGCGCTCGCGCGGGAAATGATCGCCATCAACGTCACCAAGCAGGTGGGCGAGCATCTTCAGCAAGTGAGACTTACCAGAGCCGAAGAAACCCGAAATCCAGACACCGTTTGCGTTGGTGTAGTTCGTGTACGCCTCAAGAAGCAACTCCAGGCCCTTGGAGGCTTCATTCGTAAGGACGTATTCATCCACCTCAGTCCCGAGGTTTGCGGTGTCATCAGCCTTGATGACACCCTCGATGGGACGCTGGACATCTTTAGCGAAAATGTCGTTTAGCTGCATGGTGATATCACGGTTCCTGTTCCAGAATGTTCTTTGCGCGGTAGTACTGATCGTCCTTCAACCTGCCAAACAAAACCAGAGAAGAACCCAGAGTCTCGGACTGCTCGTAGCGGCCCGGGAAGAACATGAGCATCGGTTTCCCGACAATAACGCTTTGAAGGTTATTCAGCACGTTGTGTGAGCGGATGTAGGGGAAGACTTCACCGATTCCCGTCAGGAAGACGATCTTAGAGTCATCTTCAGAGAGAATTGCTCTGATAGCAGGGGCCAGATGCTGCTGAGGATTCAACATTGACTGCAACATCTCGGCGAGATCCCTTTTGTCCAACTGGGGCTCCACTTCGAGAACCTCTTCCCAGTCACCGCTTTGCTTCAGTAACTCCACTGAAAGGTCGTAAAGGTTGATCTCCCTGACAGTAATGCCGGTATTCGCTAGACGAGTCTTGATTCGCTTCTTTGCCTTTGATATGTCCAACGCGTTCTCAGGGTCGTAAGGATAAATGAAGAACGGGACCTCGTTGGAGAGCCCCTCCATATTGAGGAAGCGATTACCGCTTAGGACCCTAAAGAGATGCTCCTCTTGCTGAGTAAGTTCGTACGAGTTCATACCATCTCTTCCTTGTCGCTGCGAGTTGGAAAGAAACGCAGGTCGGTCGGATCTGAAGTCTCTAGCAGGGAGTTAACCCTCTGAGAAAGGATTGCCTGGACAATTCTCCCATCGACCAAGAGCCCCGCTTCAACCAACATCCGGAAGATCGTTGATCGCAGTTTCTTGAAAGTCGACTCCTTCAACTCAGATAGTTCTGGATGCCACAACGACTTACTAAGGACAAAACCATCGAAGTCGTCGT
>JBATQJ010000009.1:0-17938 GCA_049291975.1 Scrofimicrobium sp. | reverse complement strand
CCAGTCAATGTTGAAGTGCTACCGGAGACGAACAAGATCACGACCGGCCAGTTAGTCGTCAGACTCTTCCAATCTGAGCCGGTGAGCGAGAAGGTTCAACCACGTACTTTGAGGGCAGGTATCTACGTAGGAGAGACACTCATATCAAACCAGCCAGAGTTAGTGTTCGATCAACCTTCTGGTGATGCGCGCGACCGTTACCAAGAAGCCCGGATGCTTTTGAGTCAGGATGCTGATGAGTTCAATAACCGATCTGTTGAGTTCCGACTTGAGGAACAGATCCCGGGAACGACGCAATGGCGTGTGTACCAGCGGGCTCAGTATCTGTTGAGACGCTCCTTCACATCGGACTTTGACTTTTAGAAAGGTTTACGGGCATGAACGATGATGCAAGCGCGGATTCCGTAGCTGAGGTTCCTAAGCAGAGCGATCTTGATTTCAAGATCAACCTGCTTTTCGGAGGCACAGTTGTGCGTAAAGACCTGGTGAAGGCAGTCAAGGGCAATGCCATTGTTCCTTCGTATGTTCTTGAGTATCTGCTCGGACAGTATGCGGCTTCTGATGACGAAGCGACGATCCAAGCGGGTATAGATGCCGTACGGAAAATCCTTGCCGATCACTATGTACATCGCAATGAATCAGAGCTAGTCAAGTCAACTATCAGGGAGCGCGGACGTCATCGAATTATTGACAAGGTGACGGTCGCTCTCAACGAGAAGCAAGATGTTTATGAAGCCGAGTTCGCTAATCTCGGCATTCGGGGAGTCATCGTTGAACCTGCATTGGTAAATGCGAACCCCAAACTCTTGGTCGGTGGTGTGTGGTGTATCTGCGATATTGAGTACTTCCACAGCGATGACAGCCGTGTTGTGCCTTGGATTCTTGGTTCGCTTAAACCGATCCAGATGTCGAATTTCGACTACGACGGTTATTTGAACTCTCGACTGGGTTTCAATACTGAGGAATGGATAGACCTGTTGATCCAGTCCATCGGATTCAACCCTGAGATGTTTGGCAGGCGCGCAAAACTATTGCAACTTGTCCGCCTGATTCCGTTTGTAGAGCGTAACTACAACCTCATCGAGTTGGGTCCAAAAGGAACTGGAAAGTCGCACATATATTCGGAGTTCTCGCCTCACGGCATGCTCATTTCCGGTGGAGAAGTCACGGTTCCCAAGCTCTTCGTCAACAATGCCAACGGGCGTATCGGGTTGGTTGGTTACTGGGACGTCGTTGCTTTCGATGAGTTTGCGGGAAAGAAGAAGCGTACAGACAAAGCACTCGTGGACATCATGAAGAACTACATGGCCAACAAGTCATTCTCCCGTGGCGTTGAAACACTCGGAGCTGAGGCATCCATGGTCTTTGTTGGCAATACTTCCCATACCGTGCCGTACATGTTGAAAAACTCAGATCTCTTCGACGAGCTACCCGAGTCCTACCATGACTCGGCATACCTGGATCGTCTCCATTTCTATATCCCTGGATGGGAGATCGACACTATCCGCAGTGAGATGTTCTCCAATGGGTATGGATTCGTCGTTGATTACATTGCTGAAGTGCTTCGCTCGATGCGTAACACCGACTACTCAGACAGATACCAGAAGCACTTCACGCTTGGATCAGACATCTCGACTCGTGATAGAGATGGCATCCACAAGACATTCTCAGGGCTGATGAAGCTCATCTACCCGAACGGAGAAGCCACCGCTGAAGAGGTTCAAGAACTACTGCAATTCGCGATTGAAGGACGGAAGCGCGTCAAGGATCAGATCCTGCGCATTGACACAACCATGGCGCGAGTGAACTTCGGTTACTCCGATAAAGCAGGGACCTGGCACAGTGTCACGACACTCGAAGAAGACGAGTACCCAACCTACTATCAGACGCACCAAGCAGAAGATGCCTCCGTCGAGGTCGCCTCAGCTAGCGTCGGAATAGTTGAACCGGCGGTATCTCTGGAGAGCACTAAGGTAGAACCTCGACTGTTTGAGGGGCACCGAGAGTTCCAAGAGAACCAGAGAGGCGTGTCGTACGAGAACTTGCTACTTCCTTACCTCAAGGGTGCCCACAGCATCACGATCATCGACCCATACATTCGATTGCCTCACCAAGGAAGAAACCTCGTCGACCTACTCGCGCTGCTCGCCGCGAGCAAAGATCCAGCCGATGAGATCACAGTGACACTTGTGACCAAGGAAGTCCGAGGAGAGTATGAGCATCAACACCTCCTGATGCTTAAGGACATCCAAGAGAGCGCCGCCACGGCTGGCATCGCCTTCGATGTGCATTGGGACGAGACCATTCATGACCGCTCCATACGCACCGATACCGGATGGAACATACTGCTTGGTCGAGGACTCGATATCTTCCAGAAGGGTTCGGGCAGCCCATATGACCTAGGCACTCGGCGCCAAGAGTTCCGCCAGGTCGTCGCATTTGGCATTACCTACATCAATGAAGGCAAAAGCGTCTGATACTGCAAGTCGTTAGCTCTTGCGGTTAACTGCATTCCTTCGAGTTTGGAGCCCGGTGGACGCTCGGTCAGTTCGCTTCACCGGTCACCAGCTTGGCACACCACAGGGCTCCACACCTCTGGCACTAGCGGTTCAAAGGTGTGGTGGGCTGTTACTTCTACGGCAACATCTGAGGATTCGAGAACCTCTTTTGCCAGACGTGTGGCGTCTTAAAACGGGAGGTGCTAAAGGCGGTGGTTGCTGTTTGACTGAGAAGCCTGGCGTTGGTCTTTCACAGCACGGTGAACGGGTCAATCTATCGCTTCGCCGAGTTCTAGCCAGTGTTCTTCGAGGGAGTCTTTTTCCTCGGTTAGTCGATGGAGTTCACCCGTCAGTTCCGCCAGGCCCTCGAAGTCAGATTGGTCATGGTCGGCCATCCTCTGTTGCAGAGCCTCGATTTGATTGTCCAGTTTCCCAATCTTGCGCTCGGTAGCAGCCAGTTCCTTATGTGCAGCTCGAAGCTCCGCACCACTCAACGCATCCTCTGGGACCCCCGGGGCACGCTTTGATGCCGTGGTGGCCAGCTTTGCAGGCAGAGTATCCGCTTGCTGTTGGCGGAGCTTCAGGTACTCATCAACCCCGCCAGGGACGTGCCGTAGGTGTCCGTCGAGGATGGCGTATTGCTGATCGGTGACGCGTTCTAACATGTAGCGGTCGTGTGAGACAACGATCAGGGTTCCCGGCCATGAATCGAGCAGGTCCTCCATCGCGGTGAGCATCTGATGGTCCACGTCGTTCGTAGGCTCATCTAGAGCAATTAGATTAGGTTCGCTCAGTAGAAGCAGTAGCAGTTGGAGTCGTCGTTTCTGCCCACCGGAAAGGTCGGCGACGCGGGATGACAGATGCGCCTTGGAGAACCCTAGGAGTTCCAAGAGTTGGGCAGGGGTAAGGTCTTTCCCGTCCACTTGGAATGTTGTTTTGGTGCGGGCCAGTACCTCGCGGACGCGGTCATTGCCGATGTCGGCAAGTTGGGAGAACTGTTGATCGAGCATCCCGATCTTGACGGTTTTACCCTGCTTGACTCGTCCACTTGTGGGTTGCAGGGTTCCGGTGATCAGTCCCAGCAGGGTTGATTTGCCCGCGCCGTTGGCACCGAGGATGCCGGTGCGTTCGCCTGGTGCTATGCGCCAGGTAACGTCTTTGAGAACTTCCTTGTCGCCGAAACGGACGCTTACATCTTCGAGATCGACGACATCCTTGCCCAGTCGTGCAACTGCCAGCCGTTGCAACTGGAGCGAGTCGCGCAATGGGGGAACGCCCTCGATCAGTTGATTGGCCGCATCGATGCGGAACTTTGGCTTGCTCGTTCTTGCGGGAGCTCCGCGACGTAGCCACGCCAGTTCCTTGCGCATCAAGTTCTGCCGCTTGGCTTCCGTTGCCGCAGCCATCCGGTCACGTTCAACGCGTTGCAGAACATAGGCGGCGTATCCACCCTCGAACGGTTCGACGATGCCGTCGTGCACTTCCCAGGTCTCGGTGCACACCTCGTCTAAGAACCAACGGTCGTGAGTAATTACCAGAAGTCCACCTTGGTTCTTAGGCCAACGCTGTTTCAAGTGCTCGGCCAACCATGCGATGCCCTCAACATCCAAATGGTTCGTCGGCTCATCAAGAGCGATCAGATCCCAGTCGCCGACCAGTAGTGCAGCGAGATCAACGCGCCTACGCTGACCTCCACTTAGTTCCCCGATCTTCGCATCCCAAGGAATATCAGAGACAAGTCCGCCAATGACATCGCGGATCTTCGGATCACCCGCCCACTCATGTTCCGGACGATCTCCGACGATCACTTGCCCAACGGCTGCTGCGGGATCAAGGTGGTCACCCTGATTGAGCACGCCGAAACGCACACCGCCGCGTCGGATCACTCGGCCCGCCTGCGGCTCGATCTGGCCAGAGAGCATTCCCAGCAAACTGGTTTTCCCGTCGCCGTTGCGGCCCACGATGCCAATGCGGTCACCTTCTTCAACGCCCACCGAGAGCGAATCAAAGACAACTTCAGTCGGGTACTCGAGGTGCAACCCCTCTGCAACCAGCATCGGAACAGCCATCAGCACGCAACCTTTTCCGCGTCAGCGCGATAGAATGGGGGAGTCCAAACCGAATGCCCTATTGAAATGCTTGGTTCATCAAGGACAATCACGTTAGGTTCACTCAGCAGAAGTAGTAGTAGTTGCAGGCGTCGTTTCTGACCGCCCGAAAGTTCATCGACTCGCGTTGAGAGGTGTGCCTTTGAAAATCCCAATCGTTCCAGCAGCTGCGCTGGAGTCATGTCTTTACCGTCCACCTGGAATGTGGTCTTTGTTCGGGCGAGTACCTCGCGCACTCGATCAGCCCCGATATCTTCCAACTGAGAGAACTGTTGGTCGAGCATCCCGATCTGTGCAGTCTTTCCGCGCTTAACCCGGCCGGTTGTGGGCTTCAATGTGCCGCTGATCAGAGCAAGAAGCGTGGACTTTCCGACTCCGTTAGCTCCGAGGATTCCAGTTCTTTCACCGGGAGCAATTCTCCAGGTGACGTCACGGAGGACCTCGTTCTCACCGAAACTCACGCTCACGTCTTCAAGGTCAACGACATCTTTGCCGAGGCGCGCCACTGCCAGGCGTTGCAACTCGATCTGGTCACGAACGGGTGGCACCCCCTCGATTAGTTGGTTCGCAGCGTCGATGCGGAACTTCGGTTTGCTGGTTCTGGCGGGAGCCCCTCTTCGGAGCCACGCCAGCTCCTTTCGCATGAGGTTTTGCCTTTTCGCTTCGGTGGCAGCGGCCATCCGGTCACGCTCGACACGCTGTAGGACGTAGGCGGCGTATCCTCCCTCGAATGGTTCGACAATGCCGTCGTGAACTTCCCACGTTTCGTTACAGACCTCGTCCAAGAACCAACGGTCGTGTGTGATGACAAGAAGACCACCCTGGTTCTTTGGCCAGCGATGTTTGAGGTGTTCGGCCAGCCATGTGATTCCCTCGACATCGAGATGGTTGGTGGGCTCATCCAGGGCGATGAGATCCCAGTCCTCGGCCAGCAACGCGGCGAGATCAACCCGCCTGCGCTGACCGCCACTCAGCTCGCCGATCTTCGCGTCCCATGGAATGTCCGAGGCGAGTCCACTTATGACGTCGCGGATCTTTGGGTCGCTCGCCCACTCAAACTCGGGGCGATCATCAACAATAACCTGGGCGACAGTCGCTTCCGGGTCCAGGCGATCCCCCTGACTCAGGACGCCGAAGCGGAGTCCCCCTCGTCTGACAGTGCGACCTTCCTGCGGTGTGATTTCACCGGAGAGAAGACCAAGGAGGCTAGTCTTTCCGTCACCGTTACGACCGACGATGCCGACACGGTCACCCTCTTCCACACCTAGTGAAAGCGAATCAAAGACGACTTCGGTGGGGTATTCGAGGTGCAGTTCCTCAGCCACCAGCAGGGGAGCGGCCACTACCCGGCAACCGACACGGTCGAGTGATGGACGAGGACGGGCGCGAATAGCAAAGGAATCTCCTAACGAAAGCCGTTCCAATGCTACCGTCCGCGGAACTCCAGAGGTTCGCTGCAGGCTCGCCACTACCAAACCGCAGAGGACATGAATGATGTCGATGACGCCTTGCAGGATTAGCGACATCCGTGGGCTGAGGAACGCCTACGCGGAAAGGATCACAGCGCTCGCCAGGAGTCTCGCCTAACAAGTGTGGAAGAATGGGTGTTGCTTTTCCGCCGTGGTGTAATGGCAGCACAGGGGTTTTTGGTGCCCTTAGTCGTGGTTCGAGTCCATGCGGCGGAGCGAGGTTCCTGTCTGCGGAAGCAGGTCGCCTACAAGACAGGAACACACGGTCAGCAAACGACGACTAGGGTTGTACATGCGCACTGCATGGACGTCGGGCTGACCGACCGAGGCGAAGGGATCGCACCTTGAGTGGAATCGTGACCTCTGTAGACAAGCGTCTGGTTCTTGCTACTGGCCGCGCTTACCCGAAGTTGGCACAGGAAATCGGTGAAGAACTCGGACTTGAGGTCATGTCCACCACCTCTTACGACTTCGCGAGCGGTGAAATCTACTTCCGATTCAACGAGTCAGTTCGTGGTGCTGACGTGTTCCTAATCCAGTCGATGGCCCCTCCCACGAACAAGTGGTTGATGGAACAACTGATTATGATTGACGCGGCTAAGCGTGCGTCCGCCAAGCGGATTACGGCCGTTGCGCCCTTCTACCCCTATGCCCGTCAGGATAAGAAGCACCAGGGACGCGAACCCGTGTCGGCCAGGCTCGTGGCAGACATGTATAAGGTCGCCGGTGCCAATCGGATTATGAGTGTTGACCTGCACGCCGCCCAGGAACAGGGGTTCTTCGACGGTCCGGTAGACCACCTCTGGGCGATGCCCGTCCTGGTTGACTATGTGAAGGACCGCGTAGACCTGGGAAATGTGGCGGTTGTTTCCCCGGATGCCGGTCGCATCCGCGTTGCAGAGAAGTGGTCGGCCAAGCTCGGTAACTGCCCTCTTGCATTCGTTCACAAGACCCGCGACACGACCCGTCCGAACGTTGCCGTAGCTAATCGTGTTGTCGGTGACGTTGCCGGTCGAGACTGCGTTATTACTGATGACCTCATCGACACGGGCGGCACCATTGCTGAGGCTGTCCGGGTTCTTTACAAGGCCGGTGCGAGGAGCGTTCTGATCGCTGCGACGCACGCCGTCTTCTCTGATCCGGCAGCCGAGCGACTCGCTGGTTGCGGCGCGACGGAGGTAGTTGTCACTGACACGCTTCCTGTTCCCGAGAGCAAGCGCTTTCCGACACTCACCATCTTGCCGATTGCACCGCTCATCGCAAAGGGGATTCACGAGGTGTTCGAGGACGGATCGATCACCTCGATGTTTGACGGGGCAGCTTAGGCCCTGTCGGTTTCTGCTTCCTCGGATCGCAGATTCCACGTCAAGGCGGGAGACTCGGTGCTCCGAAGCCAGCAAGGTTTGCGCACTCGGTTCGTCAATGTTGCTCGCGAGTTCCGAGGGTGAGCAAAGCGATATCGCTCCGCCTTGGTTGCCGCGCGCATTAGTCGCTATGCTTTTTGAGTTACTCCGGCGAGGGAGCAGAAGCATCGCTCCGTGATCGACGTGGTTGGTTATCGCTCTTGCGATGGTCGTCGGGTAGGCAAAGAAGTCGGGCCCGGCCCGCAGAGTGAAAGAAGTTTGATTATGGCACCAGCAACTGAGCTTTCCATCACCGGTGTTGAGCGCACTGAGTTCGGCAAGGGTCCGTCGCGTCGTTCGCGTCAGGCCGGAAATGTTCCTGCGGTTCTTTACGGGCACCACATTGATCCGGTTCACCTGGACCTTCCCGGACACGAGGTTTTCCTCATCGTCAAGGACAACTCCAACGCGGTTCTGACTGTCAACTACGGCAAGAACAAGCAGCTTGCCCTTGTGAAGTCCATTCAGCGTCACCCCGTTCGCCGCGACATCTTGCACGTTGACCTTCTGGCCGTTCGTGCCGATGAGAAGGTCGAGGTTGAGGTTCCGATCATTATTGTTGGCGAGCCCATTTCGGGTACCCAGCTGGCACAGGAAGAGTTTGCGGTCCTGGTGAAGGCTCCGGCGACTTCGATTCCTGAGTCAATCGAAGTTGACGTAGAGGGTCTGAATGAGGGCACGGTTATCCGCGTCGAGGATCTGGTTCTTCCTGACGGTGTTGAAGCCATGCTTGACGGCGAACGCGAGATCGTTGCGGTCCAGGCTATTCAGGAGGTAGCGGTCGAGTCTGCGGCAGCCGCTGTTGAAGAGGCCGTCGAGGCAGCTGCGGAATAAAGGCTTACGACGAGCCACTTTGGTTCGCCGCGAATCCCATCAAGAACGCCGGTCCCAATGAGGGGTCGGCGTTCGATGTCTCTTCCTCGTTTGAATCTCCAGTCGATTCGGAGCCTTTTCGCGTCGAATTTGCGGCGTGTCGCACCGCGAGTTGATCGGAGATTTAAGAAAGAGGAGTGGGTTTGCCGATAGAGTCTCCCCTGGTAGATGCGCTTGCAAGCGCGGCCGTAGAGGTGGAGGTCTGAGTTGGAAAAGCTACACGCAATCATCCCAGCTGGAGGAGCCGGTTCGAGACTCTGGCCTCTTTCGAGGCAGTCGCGCCCCAAGTTTCTTCTAGACCTGGAGACTTCTGGCAAGTCTTTGTTACAGAAGACTGCCCTTCGACTGGCACCTGTATCAGCATCTATCACCGTTGTGACAGGACACAAACATGTAGTCGAAGTTCAAAAGCAACTTCAGGCCCTGGTGGATCTGAAGAAGCTTCCAGAGAATCTGCCAGTTGCAGTCATCACGGAACCCGCCGCACGTGACTCAATGGCCGCGATTGGCTTGGCGACTTATTTGCTGGCAAAGAAATACGGCGATGACGCCGTGGTCGGATCTTTCGCTGCCGACCACTCAATCCTTCGCCCCGCGGTGCTTCAGGATGCAGTTCGCGTGGCGATCGGGGCGGCTGATGCCGGTTACGTGACCACAATCGGACTTACGCCCGAGTCACCGTCCACTGCATTCGGTTACATCCAACCCACTGATGAGGAGATTGCGGAAGGCGCCTTCCTCGTGAAGCGATTCGTTGAGAAACCAAGCGTCACCGCCGCAGCCAAGTATGTGAAAGTCGGTTATCTCTGGAACGCGGGAATGTTTGTCATGCAGTCCGGAGTTCTGAAGAAGCATTTGGCCCAGCTTCGACCGGATATGGACAAAGCGCTCAGTCACATCGCGGACTCGTGGTCCCTGTTAGAGCGTCAAGAGATTTTGAACCGCGAGTGGAAGTCGATAGAGCCCATAGCAATAGACCACGCCATTGCAGAGCCTGTAGCTTCCCAGGGCGGGGTGGCGACGGTGATCATGTCTGAATCAGGGTGGACGGATCTGGGTGATTTTGAGGCACTCGACGCCGTGGCGGGCGATGATCCGAGCAATCTTGCCCACGTCGTCATTGATTCGAAAGCGGCCATTATTCGGGTTCCCTCTGACAAGGCAGTGGTCGTCATTGGCGTGCCAGATGCGATTGTCGTAGACACCGGTGACGCCCTGCTGGTTACAACAAGGGAGAACGCTCAGAGGGTAAAAGAAGGGGTGGACGCACTCAAGGCTGACGGCCAGGAGCGTTTTCTCTGAAGACTGTCTCGGGGATGGATTAGGTCAAAGTCCGGGAAGTCGGGCAACGGAGTACCCCGCATCTTGCCTTCCGTGGTGTTCTGCCACACATGATGTGTAACGGAAACGTTGCGTTTCGGTGGCGAGGGACGCGTTGGCCTGTTAGTGTGTTCTCCCCCAACTAACATGGGAAATGACGTGAGCATCGAAGTTTGATTTTGTCTATTGGCGCTCGCGCTTTTTTATCCGTTCAGGAGGAATTTTGAAGAACTCTCTGCGATTCGGCGCCATCGCCGCAGCAGTCGCGTTGTCCCTTGCAGCCTGTGGGCAGGCCCCTAAAGAAAGCACAGACACTCAGTCTGAGGCAGCTAGCGGTGGCGGTGAGGCAACAGTAGAAAAGTCTGACGTTAAGGCTTGCATGGTTTCTGACCAGGGCGGCTTTGATGACAAGTCCTTCAACCAGTCAGGTCACGATGGCTTGGTTAAGGCTGAGAAGGAACTCGGTGTTGAGATCGCTCAGGCCGAGTCGACCGGTGATCAGGACTTCGCACCGAATATCGAAAACATGGTCCAGGGCGAGTGCGACATCATCATTGGCGTCGGATTCCTGATGGACCAGGCTATGGCTGAGGCAGCTGCTAAGTACCCGGATGTGAAGTTCGCACTTGTGGACTCGACCATCGGTGACAGCTCGCTTGAGAACACTCGTGCGCTGCTGTTCAACACGGCTGAGGCCGGCTACCTGGCAGGCTACGCGTCGGCAGCAATGTCGACCACCGGCAAGGTTGGCACCTACCTCGGCATGCAAATTCCGTCGACCGCTGTCTTCGCTGATGGCTACTCAGACGGTGTTGCGAAGTACAACGAGGACAAGGGCACCAGCGTTGAGCTTCTTGGCTGGGACAAGGCTGCTCAGAACGGCATGGCCGTCGGAAACTTCGAGGATCAGGCGAAGGGCAAGCAGTTCACTGAAGAGCTGTTCAACCAGGGCGCTGACGTTGTTATGCCCGTTGCAGGTCCCGTTGGTCTCGGCACACTGGCAGCCGCCAAGGAACATGAAGGCACCATGGTGGTTTGGGTTGACGCCGATGGTTACCTGACTGAGCCCGATTCGGGAAGCGTCATCCTCACTTCCGTCATGAAGCAGATCTCCGCTGCTGTCTTCGACTCCATCAAGATGGTTGTTGACGACGCTTGGACCGCCGATCCGTTCATTGGCACCCTTGCCAACGACGGTGTTGGAATCGCACCGTGGCACGATTTCGCTGACAAGGTCCCCGCTGACCTTGACGATGAGATTGCTGCTCTCCGCGATGGCATCATCGATGGAAGCATCAAGGTTGAGAGTGTGAACACACCTAAGTAGTTTTGGTGAGGGGACATGAGGCGGATTTCCGGTTCAGCGGTCCTCAATGACTAGAACACATCGGGAGGGTGCAGGAAGTTGCACCCTCCCGATTGCTTTGGTGCTACATCAAAACCTGAACTCGCGCGCAAAGTGGTGCTACATACCATCAATACCTACTACACTAGGTTCTCCGCCCTTACGCAAGGATGCGAATTACCTGCCCACGAAGGACAAAATGTGAAGCTCGAACTGAGAGGGATCACCAAAGTCTTCGGACCGTTAGTGGCCAACGACGACATCAATCTTGTCGTTGAGCCCGGTGAAATCCACGCACTGCTCGGCGAAAATGGCGCCGGCAAATCAACGTTGATGAACGTGCTGTATGGTCTCTACCAGCCTGACGGCGGTGAGATCCTGATCGACGACGAGGTGGTTCATTTCGACGGGCCTGGAGACGCTGTCGCCGCTGGAATCGGAATGGTCCACCAGCATTTCATGCTGGTTCCCGTGTTTACTGTCGCAGAGTCGGTGGCGCTTGGATATGAGCCGACCAGATTTGGCATCATTAAGAAGAGGGATGCTGAGAAGAAGGTCCGTGAGCTCTCCGACGCTTTCGGATTCGATCTGGACCCCAACGCCGTAATTGAGGATCTGCCGGTTGGAGCGCAGCAACGCGTTGAGATCATCAAGGCGATGTCGCGGGACGCAGAGGTCCTGATTCTTGACGAGCCGACAGCGGTGCTTACCCCCCAAGAGACCGATGAGCTGATTGAGATCATGCGTCAACTCAAAGAGTCGGGCACCTCGATCGTCTTTATCACTCACAAACTACGCGAGATCCGCGCAATCGCCGACCACATCACCGTCATTCGACGTGGCAAGGTCGTTGGACAGGCCAAGCCGACCGACTCTGAGAAGGACCTCGCGTCGATGATGGTTGGCCGCGAGGTCAGCTTGGATGTTGAGAAGTCTGAGGCCAAAGTCGGCGCACAGGTGCTGGAGTTCAACGACGTAACGCTGGTCGATGAAAACCGGCACCTGCTACTCGACCACTTGAACTTTGACGTCAAGGCCGGAGAGATTCTCTGCGTTGCAGGAGTTCAAGGCAACGGTCAAACCGAACTCTGCGAGACAATCCTGGGACTGTCGGTTCCGGATGGCGGCAGCATCACCATCGAGGGGGAGCCAATCGATCACACCTCGATCAAGGAACGCTTGCGTAAAGGCCTCGGATACATTCCTGAGGATCGCTCAAAGGATGGCATGATCTCTAGCTTCTCGGTGGCCGAGAACATGATCCTAGACATCTATGACCGTGAGCCATTTGCGACCGGCGTGAACATGCACCCCGATGCGGTGCTACAGAACGCGGAGAAGCTCGCAACCGAGTTCGATGTTCGCCTGACGAACGTCGAAGATCCGATCTCGACTCTCTCTGGTGGTAACCAGCAGAAGGCGATTCTGGCCCGTGAGCTCTCACGCCCTGTCAAGGTCCTGGTGGCGGCCCAACCGACTCGCGGCTTGGATGTCGGTTCAATCGAGTTCGTCCACAAACGGATCATTCAGGAGCGCGACAACGGCTCTGCGGTCCTAGTGGTCTCAACGGAACTGGACGAGGTCACCTCACTCGCAGACCGTATTGCGGTAATGTACCGCGGCCAAATCGTCGGGATCGTCCCAGCAGAAACCAAGCGTGACACGCTCGGCCTGATGATGGCAGGCGTGCCGTACGAGGAGGCGCTGGCGGCAACCGCCGATGTTCCGCAGGCCTATCCCGGTGACGGGGAAGATCCCGTTGATATTGAACTTGAGGAGGGCGGCAAGTGAGTAACGGTCCTGCAGTTCTAAACCCAGAACCATCTACGCTTGAACCGATCGAAGGGCCGGACAAGTCTCAGAAGTGGGTCAGGAAGATCCTGGACACACTCTTCAATCCCTCAGCGACAACAACCGCGGTTGCAATCCTCACGGCGCTGATCATCGGTGCGCTTATTGTTGTCGTCTTTGACTCAGACGTTCAGCGAACTGCCGGATATCTGTTCGCTCAACCGGCAGACTTCTTCTCAGCGGTGTGGAACGCATTCTCCTCCTTCTTCACTTCGCTGATCAGGGGTTCAATATTCGACTGGCGCCAGAGCACCGTGCAGGGCATGTTCCGCCCGATAACCGAAACCATCGTGCGTGCGACGCCACTGATCATTGCCGGCCTAGCCATTGCGGTTTCCTTCACCGCTGGCCTGTTCAACATCGGTGTTCAAGGCCAGCTCATCATGGGCGGCCTGTTCGCGGGATTCGTTGGTTTCTACTTCGACCTGCCAGTTGGGCTACATGTTCTGTTGGCTGTTGTCGGCGCGCTTCTGGGGGGTGCCATTTATGGCTTCATCCCCGGCTTCCTGAAGTCGCGATTGGGCGCCAACGAGGTCATCGTGACGATCATGCTCAACTCAATCGCCACGTTGTTTTTGGCAGCCATGCTGAACACCAAGCTGTTCCACGGCGACGGATTCCCGGGTAAGTCTCGGCCGATTGGTTCCAACTCGGCCTATCCACTGCTGGCAGGGACGGGATTCCGCCTAAACTTCGGGATCATCGTTGCGATTCTGGCAACCATCTTTGTGTGGTGGCTGATTGACCGCTCGACTTTCGGGTTCGAGATCAGAGCATCTGGCGCCAACCAGGACGCGGCTCGCACCGCCGGAATGAGCGTCAAGAACACAATCATGTGGACCCTGGTTATTTCGGGTGCGCTCGCGGGACTCGCTGCAACCGGGCCGGTTCTTGGCACAGAGAAAGCGCTAACCGCTGGTATGGCTGGATCGCTTGGCTTCGATGCGATTACAGTCGCCCTGCTCGGAAAATCTCGTCCTATTGGGGTGTTTTTCGCTGGCCTATTGTTTGGAGCTTTGAATGCTGGCGGAGCGCTGATGCAGTCGTCGGCAGGTATCCCCGTCGACATCGTTCAAATCACCCAGGCAATCATCGTTCTAATGATCGCGGCTTCTGAGGCAATCAGGTATATGCGCGAACGTCGCAGTATCCGTGAGGCGACCGTTTCGAAAGTTGAGCACAAGGATGTCTCTGATGGTAAGACCGTGATCGTCGACAGCGACGGTGTGCCAGTGGAGGTTGTGGCTGGCGTGAGCAATGTGGATTCCTCGTCCAAGGAAGGCGGTCGCTGATGAGCGCTGTAACGGCTTCTACCAACCACGCTACCGAAGCTGAGCTCGCCGGAGTCACAGTTCCGATCTCTTGGCGTGACCCTATTGTCACCACGGTGATGGCTGCGCTCGCGGTACTGTTGGCGGCGACTTCGAGTGGTCACTCGAACCTGTCATTCAAGGGCGCTAGCGCCTGGATGTCGGATTTCACCTGGACAGCGCCCGCGCAGCTGACTACTGGAATACTGGCCGTCATCGCGGTTTGTGTGACGGTTCTTGTCTGGATCAAGGCTGTCAATCGTCAGAAGGTGCCGGGATGGACACTGATAGTTGTGGGCGTCGCATTTGTGTTCGCTTTCCTGGTCTGGATCGTTGCTGACCGCCCAAGTGCCAACCTCCCGGTGGTCTCATTGCTTGCCGGTGGTTTGGCGTTCGCAACACCACTTGTTTTTGGCGCCCTTGCCGGCGTCATCAACGAGCGTTCCGGAACAGTCAATATCGCAATCGAAGGTCAGCTACTGTTCGGGGCGTTTGCTGGTGCCATCACGGCCTCGGCTTTCGGTTCCCCGTGGATGGGTCTGATCGGAGCCCCGATCGCTGGCATGTTGCTTGCCGCGCTTCTTGCTCTGTTCACGATCAAGTACCGAGCAGATCACATCGTTGTTGGTGTCGTGCTGAACATGCTTGCTCTCGGAGTTACCTCGTTCATTTTCTCGACGTTGTTGCGCGATTCGCCGCACCTTAACAAGGCGATGAAACTGCCAGCACTCCCAATTCCGATTCTGAAGGATATTCCGATCATCGGCCCGGTCCTGTTCAACCAGACGATTCTGGTCTACATGATGTATGCGGCTGTGATCATCCTTCAGTTCGCGCTGTTTTCAACGAAGTGGGGCCTGCGGATGCGCTCCGTTGGTGAGAAGCCGCAGGCGGCTGACACCGTGGGAATCAAGGTCAACTCGATTCGTTGGCACAACGTTCTGTTGGGCGGCGCGGTTGCCGGTCTTGGCGGTGCGTTCTTCACCGTCGGTCAAGGACTCGCTTTCTCAAAGGACATGGCTGCAGGGAACGGCTTTATCGCCCTTGCCGCAATGATCCTCGGGCGCTATAACCCGGTTGGTGCGCTGATGGCGGCGCTTCTGTTCGGCTTCTCTACCAACCTCGGAATTATCATGCAGGCGGTCGGCGGAGGTATTCCTGCCGAATACCTGCTGATGATCCCGTACCTGGTAACCATCCTCGCTGTCGCCGGATTCGTCGGAGCTGTCCGAGTGCCCGCAGCCGAGGGCAAACCATATCCGTAAACCGGATCTCAGTGGAGGTTTAGTGTCTGCAAAAGAGATTGACGAGTCAGTCTGGCAGGATCTGCATGACTCAGCAGTGAGTGCGATGCGGAACGCGTATGTGCCGTATTCGAAGTTCCCTGTGGGGGCAGCGGCGCTCGTGGATGATGGTCGGGTCGTCACCGGCTGCAACGTTGAGAATGCTGCATACGGGGTGTGCTTGTGTGCCGAGTGCGGAATGATCTCTGATCTGTTCCGCACGGGCGGCGGCCGCCTTGTGGCATTCGCTTGCGTTGATGGTCTGGGTGAGCCAGCCTCGCCCTGCGGGCGGTGCCGCCAGTTGCTCTGGGAGCACGGCGGCGCGGACCTCGTCCTCGAAATGCCGGAGGGGCGAATGACTATGGACAGGGTGTTGCCGGGCGGGTTTGGCCCGGCGGACCTCGAACGCGTTTGGGACAGTGAAGTCGCCGGGCAGAATCAGGAAGAGGAATAGGTGTTGACAAAGACGGAAGCTTTTGATGCCGTAGATGTAATCCGAATCAAGAGGGATGGGGGGCGAATCCCCGACCCGATGATTGATTGGGTGATAGACGCCTATACGCGCGGCGTTGTCACTGACGAGCAGATGTCGGCGTTGGCGATGGCGATTTTCTTGCGAGGAATGGATCGCGAGGAGATTGTGCGCTGGACGATGGCGATGATGAACTCGGGCGAGCGTCTGAACTTTTCGAAGCTGACCAAGCCGACTGCTGATAAACACTCGACGGGCGGGGTGGGGGACAAGATCACGTTGCCGTTGGCGCCGCTTGTTGCCTGCTTTGATGTCGCGGTTCCTCAGCTTTCTGGCCGCGGCCTGGGGCACACTGGCGGCACGCTGGATAAGTTGGAATCGATCCCTGGGTGGGATCCAAATCTGGATTCTCAGCAGATCTTTGAGATGCTTGAGAATGGCCCGGGCGCGGTCATCTGTGCTGCTACTTCGGGGCTGGCTCCTGCTGACAAGAAGCTCTATGCGCTGCGTGATGTGACAGCGACCGTCGACTGTATTCCTCTGATTGCTTCGTCGATCATGTCGAAGAAAATCGCGGAGGGGACCTCGGCATTAGTTCTAGATGTCAAAGTCGGTTCCGGGGCCTTCATGCGTGAACTGGATCAGGGGCAGAAGCTCGCTGAAACCATGGTTGCTCTGGGTGAGGACGCCGGTGTGAAGACCTCGGCCCTGCTTACCAATATGTCGACTCCACTTGGCTTGACGGTCGGTAACGCACTTGAGGTTCGGGAGTCGGTTGAGGTTTTGGCCGGCGGCGGCCCTGAAGATGTTGTTGATCTGACCGTGAGTTTGGCGCGGGAGATGTTGCGTCTTGCGGGCAAGGATGACGTGGACGTGCGTGCTGCTCTGAGCGACGGGCGAGCGATGGATCGTTGGAATCAAATGATCAGCGATCAGGGCGGCGACCCATTCGCGCCGCTACCGGTAGCGAAGCACCAGGAACAGATTGTGGCGGAGGAATCCGGATACCTCAGTGAGTTGGATGCCTGGGGCGTGGGGATATGCGCTTGGCGCCTGGGAGCGGGCCGTACCCGCCAGGGTGAGGCGGTCCAGGCTGGCGCTGGAGTTGAGATACACGCAAAGCCTGGCGATGCCGTGAAGAAGGGGGATCCCCTGTTGACCCTTCACACCGATACACCCGAGCGCTTTAAGCGCTCGATTGAAGCCCTTGACGGGGCAATCAAGATCAGTTCAGACCGGCCGACTGACGTTCCCCAGATTATCCTTGGGCGCGCCTTCGGCTCAGATAACTAGAACGAGGAGAAGTTATGACATCCCGAAGTGAAGTCGCGGCAATGGTTGACCATACGCTACTCAAACCAGAGGCAACCCCAGCGGACGTGCAGGCCCTGATTGATGAGGGTGCGAAGCTCGGTGTGTTCTCGGTTTGTGTTTCGCCTTCGATGCTTCCTGCCGCGGTTCCCGCAGGTATGAAGGTGGCGACCGTTGTCGGCTTTCCCTCGGGAGCTGTGAAATCCTCGATCAAGGCTGCAGAGGCAGCACAGGCCGTTTCCGATGGCGCTGATGAAGTGGATATGGTGATCAACCTGGCCTTCGTCAAGGAGCATGACTGGGACGCGGTCGAGGGTGACGTTAGGGCAGTGCGCGACGCAGTTCCAAGCGCACTACTCAAGGTAATCATTGAATCGGCCGCGTTGACGGACGAGGAGATAACCGAGACGTCAAAGGCTTGCAAGCGAGCGGGTGCTGACTTTGTGAAGACTTCAACCGGCTTCCACCCTGCAGGTGGTGCCAGCGCGCACGCGGTGGCCCTAATGCGGGAAGCGGTTGGTTCCGACCTGGGTGTGAAGGCTTCGGGGGGAATCCGTGACGCGGCAGCGGCCCAGGCGATGATTGATGCGGGTGCAACCCGCCTGGGACTGTCAGGCACCAAGGCAGTCCTAGACGGCCTGGAGAGCTAGCAGGACAGTTATCCGCAGAACCAGTCTCTGCAGCAGGATCTGCTC
>JBATQJ010000008.1:0-17959 GCA_049291975.1 Scrofimicrobium sp. | reverse complement strand
GAAGATGGCTGAGAAGAGCTCAGTTGGCCTGTCTCGACTTGTCTCCCTCGCCCGTTTCATTGATGCCAACCCGGGTCTTACTGTCGACCAGGTCGCCACCCACTTTGGGCGAACGGAGGAGCAGATGAAGAGGGATCTCGCTGTTCTCCTCGAAGCCGGTTTTGATGACCTTCTACCGGGTCGAACCCTTGAGTTCGACTACGGTCGGTATGAACGCGACGGCGTCCTCTGTCTTCGCAGTCCACTGGGACTGGAACGGGGAGTTAACCTAACTGCTGCTGACCTAGCCATTCTTCTTTACGGCCTCGAAGCCATTGCGCCGAGCCTTACTGACGAGGAACTCGCTCATGTCCCGGGAGCGATTTCGAAGGCCGCAGCCCTCGCCGGAGGAACTGAAGGCACTCCGCTTCCGTTTATCGACACGATCAACGAGTTGGTCTCCGGTGACAAGCTCAAGCTATTGCGCGGGGCAATCGATGAAGACCAGCGGGTCCAATTCGACTATGTCAGCGGAACCGGTTCCAGAACAAGCCGAACTGTCCAGCCTGCCTCGTTGAACTTTGTCCGCGATGGATGGCTTCTAGACACGGTCGATATCGAAGCCGGTGCTGTGCGCTCCTTCCGCCTCGACCGGATGGGGGAAGTGAATGTTGTGGGCCCAGGCGACGCGGCGATGATCGGGCAAGAAACCAGGAGCGAGTCAGAGTCCGTCTCGGTTCACCTCGATCCGTCCGCAGCCTGGGTGAAGCTTGAACTCACCGCACGCCAGGTCCGCGAAGACGCCGAAGGAATCACGGCAGACTACTCGGTCTGGGACCATTCATGGATCCGCACGGAGCTTCTGGCCCTGGCCGGTTACGTGCGCGAAACTGATCCCGGGGTTTTTCTTGATGAAGCCGCCGATTTTGCCTCAAACGCAGCGAAAACTTGGCGCGCAGTTCTTGATGAATCCGGGCGAGCAAAGGACGGCGATGACTCATGAGTACAACTGAACCGACAGCTGCCGAGCGCATGGCCCTTTTTCGCAGACAGATGAAGATTGAGGAAAGTGGGCTGGGGGAGTACTGGGGGACCCTCCCATTTCGAGCCGATGATTTTCAGGTCGAGGCACTAGAGGCGGTTGCACTAGGGGAGTCTGTCCTGGTCTGCGCCCCAACCGGTTCAGGAAAGACCGTCGTTGGGGAGGGAGCTGCCTTCCTCGCACTACTGGCGGGGGAGAGGGTCTTCTACACCACCCCGATCAAGGCACTCTCAAACCAGAAGTTCAGGGATTTCTCTGAGCGATTTGGCGATGAGAGTGTCGGTTTACTGACGGGCGACACGACGGTTAACGGTGACGCTTCGATCGTCGTCATGACTACCGAAGTGCTGCGCAACATGATCTATGCGGGCAAGGATCTCGGAAATCTTGGCATCGTCGTTTTGGACGAGGTTCACTACCTTTCGGACCGCTTTCGGGGTCCCGTGTGGGAAGAGGTGCTGATTCAACTCCCACGACATACCCGAGTTGTCGCGCTGTCTGCCACGGTGTCGAACTATGAGCAGTTCGGTGATTGGATCGCATCGGTTCGAGGCAGTTGTACCGTAGTGACTTCTGATAGCAGGCCGGTGCCGCTCTATCAGCACATGATGGTGGGTCCGCGGCTCTATAGCCTGTACGCCGAGCCGCGTCGAGCGGCGAAGAAGAACGAAGCGGTTCATCGCCTGAATCCCGACCTGATAGCTGCGATTGGACCTTCGATTCCCCGCTCCGGCCGCCGGGCTCATCCGACACCCTGGGTTTCGCGCCCGAAGATGGTGGAGGTTCTGCAGCAAAAGAACCTGCTTCCTGCCATCGACTTCATCTTTTCGCGCGCCGGATGTGACCAGGCCGCCGAAGAGGTTGCCCGGGCACCGCTAACACTCACCACTTTTGAGGAACGGGAGGAGATCCGCAAGGAGACCTCTGCAGCGCTCGAATCAATTCCTGTCGAAGACCATGCGGCACTTGGTTTGAACGCCTGGGCAGAGACGCTGGCCTCTGGCGTGGCGGCGCACCATGCGGGGCTGCTTCCGATCCTCAAGGAGACAATCGAGAGGCTGTTTTCCCGCGGTCTCCTCAAGGTCGTGTTTGCCACGGAAACACTTGCTCTTGGCATTAACATGCCTGCCCGCACAGTGGTTCTCGAATCGCTCGAAAAGTGGGATGGCTCAGAGCACGTGCGGCTCGGACCGCGCGAGTACACCCAGCTAACCGGACGCGCCGGCAGACGGGGCATCGACGTTGAGGGCAATGCCGTCGTCATGGATCGCCGGGACATCTCTCCTGAGGAAGTCGCGGCGCTCGCGTCCAAGAGAAGCTATCCGCTGAAGAGTGCATTTTTTCCCTCGTACAACATGGCGGTCAACCTACTGGCACGCAGTGACATGGCAACCACCCGTCAGGTTCTGGAATCCTCATTCGCCCAGTACCAGGCCGATGCAGCGGTGGTGAAGTTAGCCCAGAAGCTACGCGAATCCGACGAGCGGATTGAGGAGATCAAGGGTGACCTCTACTGCGATCGCGGAGACGCGAGCGAGTACTTCTCGCTCCGAGACGAGGTCTCAAGACTTCAGAAGAAAGCGGCCTCTGCGAGTCGTAGTCACAAACATCAAAGCGAAATACGAGCCCTGTCGAAACTACGAATCGGCGACGTGGTTCAGTACCGTAGAGGGCGCAGGTGGCGCCGAGGGGTAGTAATCCAGCCCGCCGCACCAGGATACGCAGTGCCTCTTCCGAGCGTCCTCGATGAGAACGCCAAGATCGGTCGCCTAGGACCGCGTGAGGCGTCCGAGGGGATGGAGACGCTAGGACGCATGCACGTCCCGCACGGTGGCCTTAGACGTGCCAGAGACCGGCAATATCTGGCGCGTGAGCTCCGTGATTTCCATCCGAAGAGCCAGAGTAGGTCAGAGTCAAGAGGGAGCGGCTCTCAGGATTCCCCAGAAGCGACAAAACTGCTGCGTCGCGCAAATGAACTTGAAGAGAAATTGCGCGCCCATCCGGTTCACTCCTGCCCGGACCGTGAGCAACATGCTGGGGTTGGGCACCGCTACGTACGCTTGGTCAGAGAGCGGGATGATCTTGCAGAGCGAATTGCGGGTCGGACCGCCCGGATCGTCTCTGAGTTTGACCAGGTCTGCACGGTCCTTCGCGCACTGGATTTCCTCGACGGAGATACGGTCACCAAACGCGGGGCCATGCTGCGAAGAATCTACGGGGAACGTGATCTGGTCGTTGCGCAGGCAATAAGTGAAGGAATTTGGGATGAACTGACTCCGCAAGAGTTCGCGGCGATCATTTCCACAGTGGTCTATGAGCCACGAGCGGAAGCTAGCGGAAGCTCAGAGCAACCTTCCCTTCCGACGCAGCGCCTCCGGGACGCGTGGGCGAGCACCGAGACCATTGGAGAGACAATCCGGCAAGCGGAGCAGAAGGCTGGAATCGATCGAACTGCGGAACTCAGCGCGGATCTGGTCTCGATGACGTACCAGTGGGCCAGGGGTGCCTCTCTAGCCAAGGTACTTGACGGATCAGAGATGTCCGGTGGTGACTTTGTGCGGTGGATGCGCCAGGTCCTTGACATGCTCCAGCAGATTCGTCGCGTCGAAGGCTCACCGCTTAGAGATTCGGCTTCAGCCGCATACGACACAATCCTTAGAGGCGTGGTGGCCTGGACGGAGGACCTGTGAGTTCTGCCGCGGGAAAAAATAGGTTGAAACGCGGGTTTCGTGCAACGGGAAGCCTACCGTTAGACCTGCTCCTCCTGGTTATCTCCGCCGTAGCGATGTGGGCCGCGTTCCCGGCACTGAGCATTTGGCCCCTAATGATCCCCTCTCTGGCGTTACTGGTCTTTGTAATTGACCGGGTTGCGCCGCTGCGGGGTGGACTCTATGCGGCTTTTTGGGCCATGGTCTTCCTGATGCCGCACATCTCCTGGATGCAGATTGCAACGGATGGAACACTGCTCGCCTGGGTTGCACTTGCGGCCGCTCAGGCGTTCTTTGTCGGGTTGTGGGGAGCCAGCTTCTCCGCGCTTGGCACTTGGAGTTGGTCCCGAACGCTCTGGGGTCAGGTTCTCGGTGGGTCCCTGTTGTGGGTCACGTTTGAAGAGTTACGCTCGCGTGTTCCGTTCGGTGGATTTCCATGGGGTAAGCTCGCCTATCCACAGGTCGACTCACCGATGATCTCTTACGCCCCGCTGGGCGGAGAGGTGCTGGTGGCCTTCCTGGTTATGGCCTCTGCCATCCTTCTGCGGCGGGCGCTGGCGCTGAAGGAACCGCTTGCCCCAAGCCCGTGGGCGCGATTGGGTGCGCTAGGTATCGTTGCCCTTATTGCGTTCGGTCCAGTGTTCTTTCGACTGCCGAACGCCCAGCAGGAGGGTTCCGTTTCAATCGGTGTGGTACAAGGCAATGTTGAGGTCCCGGCTGACGAGACTTTCTCGATTCCAGGAAAGGTAACCGGAAACCACCTGGCGGAGACCTTGAAGCTACTGGAGTCCGGAGCGGCACCCGAAGTTGTTTTCTGGGGCGAGAATGCCACCGATTTAGATCCGCGCTATTTCATTGAGACCAAGAAGCTCGTCCTGGAGGCTTCGGATGCCGCCAAGGTTCCCCTGGTAATCGGCATTATGGAGCGCGACGGAGACGTCCGTTACAACTGGGTCGGTGTGTGGTATCCGAAGGAAGGCCCGCAACAGTCGGGATTCGCTACGGAAACGTTATATGGCAAGCAACATCCGGTTCCCTGGGGGGAGTACATTCCCTTCCGTGCCCTAACACTGAAGTTGGCCACGGCGGCGGCACAGATTGCAGTCGATATGGTTCCGGTGGACAACCCCGGTTACATGGAGATCGAACTGAACGATGGACGCATCCTGCCGGTAGCCGTTGGAATCTGTTTCGAGGTGGCATACGAACCGATCATTGCCGAAGGCGTGCGCTTGGGTGGACAGCTAATCTACGTTCCGACCAATAACGTTCACTTTGATGATTCGCCCGAGTCTTTGCAACAGCTTCAGATGCTTCAATTCAGGGCCGCAGAGTTCTCTCGCTCGGGGATTCAAGTTTCTACCAACGGAGTCTCTGGGATCGTCAGACCTGACGGCAGTATTCTCGCTTCGACTCCCATGCAGGTTGCAGGACACCTTCAGGCGGAAGTTCCCCTGCGAAGCACCATTACGATGGCCGCGAGACTGGGGGAGAGCCTGTCTTGGGCAGTGATCTTTGGCGGTGGAGCGCTGGCTTTAGCCTCGGTGGGTGCCCATATCTATGGTCGATCACTGGTTAGGGCGCAACACGGCCAAGGTAATAGTAAACAACGAGTAAATAATAGGTCAGGATTCAGTAAATCTACCCGAAAGGGGAGCGGGACCAAAACAAAGAGATCGGGGTCCTCGACTAGGAAATAGTGCTGACTAGCCGTTGCGGTACGAAATATCTAGCTCAAGTTCGCCGCTACGGTATGCCTCAAGCTGTTCCTTAAGCAGTTGCTCAAGTTCTTCAAGGCTACGACGCTCAAGAAGCATGTCCCAGTGAGTTCGCTGTTGCTTGATAGGTTTGGCATCTTCATCAACGGCCGCATCACCAACCAGCTCAGCAATCTCGCCACAGCGGCATTCCCAGGTTGCTGGGGGTTCGGCCTCGGCGGCGAACATCACCGGAAAATCATGACCCTTCGGGCAAACGTAGTGAGCCTCAAAACGGTCTGCAAATACAACACCGTCTTCAGACTCGAGAGACTTTGAACCAATCTGCATGCCTCGAAGTGCGCGATCTGCCAACGTAACTCCTAAGTACTTGTCGCGAGTTTGCCGTCCCATTATAGGACGAGGACCATGGGGAACGGTTTCAGTACGCCCTAAGCAGTAAAGCGTAGAAGCCTACCGTGCTCCGATAATGTACATTATGTCAGATTACTCAAGGGGCTTGGCTACCCTATCCGATGATTTCGAACCCACCAAGCGGCTCAAACCTTGAAGCTTCCACATCGATCCGTGAGATGTAGACTCCGTCTACCCCCGCGCGGAGCCAGTCACGGAAATGATCAATTCGATATCCCATGCCCTGGACGTGAACACTTACCGTCCCGTCAAGTTCGTTGCGAGCCCAGCCCTCAATGTCAAGTTCATCGGCTTTCCACTTGAGGCGGTACCTGAGGCCCACCCCCTGAACCCGCCCACGAATACGAAGATCGAGAGCTTTCTTAGAATGCTGGTCTGAGACCATCGGACTCAGACCGCGCGCTTGGCGCGACGACGCGCTTCAAGCTCGTTCATCCCGATGACCCCGTCCCCCTGGTCAACTGGAAGCTCTGCCAGTGTTCCCTCGACCTCGCGCCAGACCTTTCCGACGGCAATCCCAAAGACGCCCTGGCCACCCTGAAGTAGGTCAACGATCTCGTCCGCCGAAGAACATTCGTAAACAGACGCTCCATCACTCATCAGAGTAATGGAAGCTAGGTCGTCCACTCCCCTATCTGCAAGCTGTGCAACGGCGGTACGCACCTGCTGCAAGGAGACGCCAGCATCAAGAAGACGCTTGACAACTTTTAGCACCAGAATGTCTTTGAAAGAGTAGAGGCGCTGCGAGCCAGATCCCTGTGCGCTCCTCAGTGAAGGAACAACCAGGCCGGTGCGTGCCCAGTAGTCCAGTTGCCGATACGTTATCCCGGCAGCGCCACACGCCACTGGTCCACGGTAGCCGGCGGTGGTGTCGATCTCAGCAAGTGTGTCTCCAAAGAGCATCGTCTGGCGAGAGTCCGCCAACTGGTCGCCGTTAGCGCTCATGTGGACTCCTTGGTGGGATGGTTCAAGCTAAAGCCTATGGCTAGGATACTGCGGCCTGGATTCGTTATCTAAGTTTCTCGCCACTAAGACTACCCCGCTACTCAACCTTCAGGCTCAACTTGAGGGTGAGTGTCGGGGTGTGTCGCGCTAAACGTCGAGTGACGCGAGCGCAGAGTGTAGGTACTGAGCATGAAGTTCGGCGAAGACCTCCGAGAGCTCCACCGCCTCAGCTTTGGCTCGTTCCCTGTCAGCGGATCTGTCCCGGCGGGTAACACCAACGGTCACCTGCTCGATAATGTCGGCTGATCGTTCAGCCCCTGTTCGAACAGAGCGCAGATTCCTCGCCGGCACCCCTGAGGCGACGGCCTTGCCGATCAAGTTCACTGTCGCGACAGCGAATGAGGGAAAATGACCGCCCAGGTCAGGGGATATGAGGCCGAGTCGGGTGTACTCCTCCAACACCTCACGACTGACCCCGGTAAGGTCAGCAAGTTCGCGGACCGAAACGGTGCTCCGACCGCTCGGAGCGACCGACTTTCCCTCGTCCGTAATGAGGCGGGCCGGGCGAGGATCATCAGCCTGGTGGCCTGCGTCCAGGGCGACAAGGTTTTCGTGAATCACGCGCAGAGGCGCGTATGAGTTCCGCTGCTGAGTCAGGATATAACGGATGCGTTCAACGTCAGCAAGCGAGTATTTGCGGTATCCGGAAGCTGTGCGGTGGGGCTTAACCAACCCCTTGTCCTCAAGAAAACGAACCTTCGAGACTGTGGTTGCCGGGAACTCACTCTTGAGGGTCTTGACGACGGCGCCGATTGGCATGGTTGGTTCATGCGAAGTCCCGTGCGGCCAACTGGCCGACCTTTCCTTCTCCGGCGCCCTGCTCCGATCCAGTCTTGCGCCTGCCGCTGCCCCCGTCACTGCTTGGGTGAGGGCTGGTAAGTCATACGGTACTTGCCAATCTGTACCTCATCGCCCGCAGAGAGAAGGGCCTGATCGACCCTCTCGCGGTTAACGTAGGTGCCGTTCAGAGCCCCCGAATCACGAACCATGTGCACGCCGTCCTTGGAAATGAACTGGCAATGCTTGCGCGAAACTGTGACATCGTCCAGGAAAATGTCGGATGAGGGAGATCTGCCGGCGTTGGTGATCTCGCGATCCAGTAGGAACCGGGCCCCGGTGTTTGGTCCGCGCTGAACAATCAGGAGTGCAGAACCAGCAGGGAGAGCATCAACAGCTTCACGATCCCTTGCTGAAAGCGGGATTCTCGTTGATTCCTGAGGTTCCTCGCTCTCCGTGCCAAAGAATGCTGTGCTGGATGGGTCAAAGGTGCCGTCGTCGCCCACGCTCTGCTCCCTTCATCAGTCGGTTACCTACAGAAGACTATCCGATTTCGGGGCCCTTGATGACTACGAACCCGGGACAATCTCTGCCCACCCTGGCTCCAGGGGCTCAATTGTTGACCCAATCGTGATCAGGTCCGTCTCGCGCGTATCCACGGTGGCACCGTAGGCGCGAAACTGCGCGGCTGATCCGCCACGGATCTCAAGGGCTCCCACCAGAGTCTTTGAGTCGCCGATTGCAGTCCAAACGTAGGGAGAGGAAATGGGTTGTCCATCGACAACGATCCCGACTTCATCTGATGAGAACCAGGAGCGGCCCCCGAGCCTGACTCCGTTCAGATCAATCGCTTCAGCCCCGCCGTTGCGAAGCTCAGCCATGGTTGTAACAAACACCGAGGCGGGGATCGGATCGTCCCCCTGAGCCACCCACAGAACCACCCCAGGACCCTCCACCGGAATTCCTCCAGCGATGATCAATGCATCTTGCGTGGCTTTGGCGGCGGCTTCCCGAGCGGCCTGTGCGGAGTTCGCCGAATCCTCCAGCTCCGCTATCTGTGCACGCAGATCATTGTTTGCCGCAGTTAGGTCATGCTCGCGTTGCTCCAGGTCCGCAAGCATCGAGACCAGCTGAGTTTCATCCATCCTGCCAATTGCGTCGCTGTCACGTGATCGAACCTGTGTGCTGAGCGCAAAGCCAAGTAGCACGCACAGGACGATTGCGAGTAGGTGCATAGGGCGGAGACTGCCAGATGAAAGCGACATTGACTGGGGAGGCTCATTTCGGGCCGTCTCCGCTCGGTGCGTGCCTCTCATCTTTGGAGCAGTCATAATCAGGCCTTGAATATCAGGCGCCTGATTGACGCGGTGTTCGAAAAGATCCTGATACCCAGGACGACCACAACAGCCGTGGTCATAGCCGATCCAACGCCCAGCTGGACTCCGAGGAATACCAAAAGGCAAGCTACCATCACGTTCCAAAAGAATGAGGTGATGAACACCCGATCTGAGAACTTACCCTCCAGGTTTGCACGCAGAGCTCCGAGTAGTGCATCCAGAGCCGCAACAACCGCAACGGGAAGATACGGCTGAAGCTCGGCTGGAAGCACCGGATCAAAAATGAGACCCAGGACAACTCCGAGTACCAAACCAATGACGGCAACCATCCTCTACCCCTCCCCTGCTTCGGCTTCGAGCGGATGCAGATACCACGTCTGTGAAAGCGGCACTGATCCCAGTATCAGACGGTTTGAGGCCGCATTGCTTATCGACATCCCGGACTTGGCCCGTAACGATTGGACTGTAGCGTCCTCTTTCATGGAATTCAGAAGTTCCTGCTGATCACCGACCGCCTCAATCACGTATGGACTTCGCACCGCCTTCAGGTTCACCAGAATTGACTGGCCAGCCATTCTCACAATTGTCTGCGGTCCAACCCGTTCGCCGTTGATCGTAATGGCTTCCGCGCCACCCTCCCAGAGCGCGTTGATAACGGCGCGTACCGCGCCATCGTCAACCGCTGGAACCGAACCCGTAGAGACGGACTCCGTGAGGGTTACAACGACTCCGGGCCCCTCAACCTTTCGTACACCCGATGCCATATCAAGCGAGGCGTTTGTCGGTTGGGTTTCCGTGATCAGCGCCTCGCGTCCCTGAAGCTCCTCAGTAAGCAGTACAGACTCGGCTTCAAGCTCATCTACCAGCGTTCGTTTCGACTCGATTTGCTCCTCAAGTTGAGCCATTGCGCGTTGCCCTGTTCCGCTGTCGGCCCGTAGGCCCTTGACGGCCCAGGTAGTCGCCAAGGCGAAGATGATGCAGAGCAACAGGGTCCAGACCGCCCACCACTTGGAGCGCTTACCTTTGTCGGCTACTGGGGCCTCCCGGTATCCGGGATCCATCGAACTCTCTGCGATGCGGTTAAGCAGGGCCATTGAAGCCCCCGGATCGGTAATGATCCGGGACTCGCTGAGGGTATCGGGCGGCTCGGTTCGCCCAGTGTCGCGGCGCGAAGGAACTTGCTGACTTGAAGTACCGGACTCGGTCATTTGGCTCCCCTGCGCAGAACTCTAGCGCACGATACGAAACAAACATGTAGGGCGCTCCTTGTTCTCGAACCTAGAATGAGGGGTATGTCTGACCTTGCGACCCTGCGGCCATCGATTAAGCCTCGTCCCCTCTCTGAACTACTGAGTGAGCTTCCGGATGCGAAGTTTGTCTCTACCGACCGGGTAAGCTCTGCCGACGAGGTTCTCGTTTCCGGTGTCAGCGTCGACTCGACCGACATCGCCGATGGATGGGTCTTTGTTGGTGTCCCTGGATCTAGGCACGGCGCACGTTTCTCTGAGGGCGCGGTCGCCTTGGGCGCCGCAGTTCTGGTGACCGATGCCCAGGGGGCCCAGATCGTCAAACGCCTTGAGACGCCACTGGTCGTAGTCGAGGACCCCCGTGGGGCTGCTGCGACCCTCGCTAAGGCCCTATACGCCCCATATAGTGCGAGGTTGCGCAAAGTCGGGGTGACCGGGACTAACGGAAAGACCACAACCACCTATCTGGTTCGGGCCGCCCTTGGCGCTCCAGTCAAGCCGGTTGCGGTCTTGAGCACGATTGAAATAGACACTGGGGCTACCAGCGTTAAGGCGGACCGGACAACTCACGAAGCGCCCGTGGTCGGGCGCGCCCTTGCCCTCGCACAGCAGGAAGGCTGCGCCTCAGCGGTGGTCGAGGTTTCATCCCATGCCCTCGAACTGGGACGGGTCGACGGCATCCATTTCGACGTGGGAGTCTTCACTAACCTTCAGCATGATCACCTGGACTTCCACGGAGACATGAACTCCTACTTGCGGGCCAAAGCGAAACTCTTTGAGCCTGATCGGACGGACAGTGCGGTGATTGCCGTTGACGATCAGTACGGCCGACGCTTGGTGGCCGAGTCCCAAATCCCAGTGCAGGCGGTGCAGGTTCTCTCCGAAGATGATCCGATGCTGGGTGAAATCCCTCTGTGGAGGGCTATTTCGATTGTCCCTGATGCGGCGACTGGTGGATCCAGGTTCCACCTTCTCTCCCCGCAGGGCGATGACCTAGAGGCTGTGTGTCCACTTCCGGGCCCTGCCAATGTTCAGGATGCTGCACTTGCACTTGTCACCGCAAACGTCTTAGGCGTTCCCCTCGTTGAAGCAATCACCAACCTTGAGCAGGCTCCTCCTGTCGATGGACGCTGCCATTGGGTTGAGAAGCCAAGTGATATCGCACCTGCCGTAATGGTTGATTCCGGACACACACCCGAGGCCATTGACGTTCTTCTCGACGTGGTTCGACCCCTTACAGAAGGGAGGATCATCGCGGTCTTCGGCACCGACGGCGACCGGGACGCAACAAAACGCGCTCCCCTAGCGCAAGTCTTTGCCCGTAAAGCGGACCTATTGATAGTCACTGATGAGAACCCTCGAACTGAAGACGCGGGGGCCATCCGCCGTGAACTACTCGACGCGATAGCGAGCGTTCGTCCTGATCTGGAAGGCGTGGTTGAGGTGAAAGAGGGACGCCGCGCCGCAGTTCGCCGTGGGATAGCGGCCGGAGCGCCGGGCGACCTGATTATCATCACCGGCAAGGGCGGTGAACGCGTTCAAGAATGGAATGGCGAAGCCATTCCCTTTTACGATCCAGACGTAGCGGAAGAAGAGTTCGAGGACCTCGGCTATCAGTCGGTCAGATCCTGACACCGAGAGCTAACTAGGCACGATTACTACTGATTAGGTAAGAACCATGAGCGAGATTCAAGATACGAACTCCCGGAAGTTGTCTGAGGACGAACTCCAGTACGAGACGATGCGAGTCGCCCTCGAATCATATGAGCTCGATGAGGAGGACCTCGCGCTTCTTGATGAGGACTATGCCCCAGAAGTGGGCCAGATCGAGGCAGCACACCCGCCGGTACTTGCCATTATCGGACGCCCTAATGTCGGAAAGTCGACGCTGGTCAACCGCATTCTTGGACGGCGCGAGGCCGTGGTCCAGGACACCCCGGGAGTCACCAGAGATCGCGTTATGTACGATGCCGAATGGGCCGGGCGCAAGTTCATCCTCGTTGACACCGGTGGATGGGAGGTTGACGTTCGTGGACTGGACCGCCAGGTAGCCGACCAGGCCGAAATCGCGATAGGACTGGCCGACGCCGTAATCTTCGTGGTGGACGCGAATGTCGGCGCTACAGCCACGGACGAACGAGTGGTGCGGCTGCTCCGCGATTCGGGCAAACCGGTGGTGCTCGCAGCCAACAAAGCTGACTCGCCCGCACAGGAAGCCGATGTCGCGTCACTCTGGTCGCTCGGCCTTGGCGAACCCCGACCTGTCTCAGCCCTACACGGACGCGGTTCCGGCGACCTTCTCGACGCGATCCTTGAAGTTCTTCCCGAGGCGTCGGCCATCGGCGGCAGACGAGACAAAGGAGGTCTGCGACGGGTTGCCCTCGTCGGTCGTCCGAATGTCGGGAAATCGTCTCTGCTAAATGCTCTTGCCGGGGAAGAAAGAGCGGTCGTTCACGACCTTGCGGGCACTACCCGTGATCCGGTTGATGAAATCATCACTATGGATGGTCGAGAATGGGAGTTCATTGACACCGCCGGCGTGAAGAGGCGGCTACACAAGGTGTCCGGTGCCGACTATTACTCCTCGATTAGAACCCAGGCAGCGCTTGAGCGCGCTGAGGTCGGAGTTGTCCTAGTGGACTCGTCAGTTCCGTTCACGGAACAGGACGTCCGAGTCATCCAACAGGTGATCGACGCTGGACGAGCTCTGGTGATCGCGAATAACAAGTGGGACCTTGTTGACGATGAGCGTCGTGCGGATCTGGAGCGCGAGGAGCAGAAGGACCTGGGCCAAGTCGAATGGGCCCCGCGAGTCAACGTCTCTGCGCTCACTACCTGGCATATGAACCGACTGCCCCGCGCCATCGACCAGGCACTTGACGGGTGGGAAACCCGAATCTCAACGGGCAAACTCAACGCGTTTCTCGGTCGGCTTCAAGCTGCTAATCCCCACCCGGTTCGGGGCGGGAAGCAGCCACGCATTCTTTTTGCTACCCAAGCTTCGACGGCACCTCCACGGTTCGTCATCTTCACGTCAGCGTTCCTAGAGCCCACGTATCGCCGCTTCATTGAAAGGCGACTTCGCGAGGAGTTTGGCTTCGTCGGCAGCCCAATTCAGATATCGGTACGTGTACGCGAAAAGCGGGCACGCAAGAACTAGACGCAGGTCCGCATGGTGATGTCAGCGCGCCCTTTGCCGGGCTCCGATGCACTATAAGACAAACACACTTAGTGCGCCGTGGGCGCGATTTCCTGGAGGAACAGTGAGCATTGCTATCCCCGTCGGTCGCAGAGCATCGGTGAGGGTTCCAGCCACAAGTGCGAACCTGGGGCCCGGTTTTGACTCACTCGGTATGGCACTGAGTTGGACGGACGAGTCCTCGGTGCGAGTAATCGACTATGGGCTTGAGTTCTCGCTCTCCGGACCGGGATCACAGGCTCTTCCGCACGATGAAACGCACCTGGTGGTTCGTACCATTCTTGAGACTCTGACAGAGTGGGATATGACCGTTCCGGGGCTTGCCTTTGAGGCTGAGCTCTCTATCCCCCTGGCCCGAGGACTCGGGTCGTCCTCCGCAGCGATCGTCGCGGGACTGACACTTGCCTGGACACTCGCCTATCCGGACAAGCCGCTGGATCGTGAATGGATTTTCACTCGTGCATACCGGATCGAGGGGCACGGCGATAACGTGGGGCCTGCCATTCTCGGAGGTTTCACTATCACCTGGCCCTCAACCACCGCCGACGGGATCGCAGTGCCGCAGAGCCGACCCAGCGCGATTGCTGAGAACATACGAGCTCTAGCGATAATTCCAAACACCGAGCTACTCACCGACAGTGCCCGTGGTGCTCTGCCATCCATGGTTCCAATGACCGACGCGATAGCGAATCTGGCTCGTTCGGCTCTGCTGGTTCATGCAATGGCGGAAGAACCGGCTCTACTGCTTGAGGCAACTGCGGACAGGCTGCATCAGGACTATAGGCGCTCGCTAGCGCCGTCCTCACACGCGGTCATGACGAACCTGCGCTCCCAGGGATATGCGGCACTGACCTCCGGGGCTGGGCCGACTGTTCTGGTGCTACACACAGAGGACCAGAGCCGCGGCCTCTTGGAGGCGGTAGAGGCTCTGCCAGAAGCCCGGGGAATGCAAACTAGACTTCTCAGGCCCGGTGTTGGGGTTCAGATTCTTTAGCGACCACTTCTGCAACCTGAACGGCGTTTAGTGCCGCACCTTTGCGCAGGTTATCCGATGAAACGAAGAACACCAGTCCTCGTCCGCCTTCCACAGACTGATCCTGGCGCACTCTCCCAACAAACGTCGGATCAGCGCCGGCGGCCAGCAACGGGTACGGCAGGTCAACCAACTCGACTCCCGCCTGGCCGGCGAGGGCAGACATCGCCTCATCAACCGAAATCGGGTTGTCGAACTCTGCGTGGACGGAAAGAGAGTGCCCGGTGAAGACTGGAACTCTGACGCAGGTGCCGGAAACCAAAAGATCGGGAAGACCTAGGATGCGACGGGACTCGTTCCGCAGCTTCTGCTCCTCATCTGTTTCTCCAGTACCATCATCAACGAGTGAACCGGCGAGAGCAACCACGTTGTAGGCAATTGGCGCCGCATAGACCTTTGGGTCTGGCAGTTCAACTGCCTCACCGCTACGAGCGAGTTTCTCGATCGGTTGCTCCTCGGAAGCGCGGATCTGTCCGGCTAACTCGCCGACGCCCGCAAGGCCGCTTCCAGATACTGCCTGGAACGTCGTGATCTTGAGGCTACGCAGGCCTGCAACCGCGTCCAGAGCCTTCAGGGCTGGCATAGCCGCCATTGTCGTGCAGTTCGGGTTTGCGATTATTCCGAGGGGACGATCAAGAGCGTCATTAGGGTTGACCTCTGAGACAACCAGTGGAACTTGAGGATTCGACCGCCACGCCGAAGAGTTGTCGATCACGACTGCTCCGGCCTCGGCGAACTTTGGAGCATACTCTTTCGATGCGCCGCCGCCAGCACTGAACAGTGCAATGTCGATTCCGGCGAGATCCTCGACCGAGGCAGTTGTAACGTCCTCAACGGTGATGGTCTGACCGTTCCACTCGATCTGCTTTCCGGCAGAGCGAGGCGAAGCAAAGGCGCGCAGCTTTGCGATGGGAAGCTGACGCTCACGCAACAGGTCCAGCATGACTGTCCCGACCTGTCCTGTCGCACCAACTACCGCCACCGTCAACGCCCCAGTGCTATCAGCCATGTATCATCCCTCACTTCTTTGTCATTTGAGCAGAACCCGCAGCCCGACTTCAGGAGAAAGACTTTCATAATTGGTCAAATCCGCCGAATACTGTCCATTGAACGACCCGAATCGGGTACATTTTCCTCCGTGAGGTCAATTGGTAATCCGCACCATTGACCCGGCAAGAAATAGCATTAGTACCAAGTGCCAAGTGCAAGATTGATTTGAGAAGCCACGGAGGCTCGTATGTCAGATATAGCAGGTGCAGCAACCCGAGTTGAGCGCATCTATTCCAGGTATCGTATTGCCTTTGTGACGACGGGTATTTTGGCGATTCTTGCGGGCCTTCTGATCCTGTTCTGGCCGTCTGGAGTGCTTCGCGTCTTCGCTATCGTGATCGGCGTCTATGCCATTGCGATGGGCGTGTTTTACCTGGTGATGGGGGTCATGGGAAATGATCTATCGAGAATGTCTCGCGTGATCAGGATCGTCGGCGGAGCTGTTGCTCTGCTCGTTGGGATACTCGCCCTGGTCTACATGGGCCGGACCACAGACGACCTAATCATCTTCGTGTTAGGCATGTGCCTCGGAGTGCTGTGGCTCACCGAAGGCGTCATAACACTCATGGCGGCGATTCGAAGCAAGGAAAATACCACCGTTTCGCTCGTCGTTGGTGTGTTAGCGATTATCGCGGGAGCAGCAATGATCCTGCTGCCCCTGTACGAGACAGCGACAATCCTCAAGTGGGTGTTCGGACTGTCGTTTGTTCTTCTAGGAATCGCGCAACTCTACCGGGTCTACAGCGTCACCCGAGTAGCCAAAGCAATTGGTGACGAGGTCGCTCTGACAATCGAATAGCCTCTAGAAGATCCCGAGGAACTTCTTCCTTGGCTCCTTTGGGTGGCCTGGGCAACGCTGAGACTTCGGCACACCGCGCATTACTTGGTCGACGTGCTGTCCACAACCAGACCAGGTGGTTTTTCCGCACTTACGGCAGGTAACAGCTGTACACATGGGTTCTCCTTTGTTTGGTGGCCTGACTAGTGCTTGAACGTCCGGCTAGCCGCGCTCTTCGCCCTTGATCAGTTCTATTTCAGGTAGCATTCCGGCCGCGATTACCTGCTTCATGGTGATCATTCCACCGGTCATATTCTTGACATCGAAGCCGGCAGCGCGAAGCATCCGTTCGGAAAGGTATGAGCGAACTCCAGACGCACAGTGCACTCGGATCGGCCTTCCCGCGGCTTCACGGGCGATCTCATCAATCCGCTCCCGGATTTCGGTGTGTGGCACGTTGAGCGCACCCGGCACGTGGCCCGATGCGTATTCCGCCCGGCTCCGAGCGTCGAGGATTAGTGCGCTCTCCATCTCGGCCAACAGGTCCTCGGCGTGCCAGAGCTGGGTGACGCCATCGAGGACGTTCTCCCCCACCATTCCCGCCATGTTCACAGCGTCTTTTGCACTGCCGTAAGGCGGCGCATAGGTCAGGTCGAGATCAACTAGATCCGAGACGGTCAGGCCGCCTTTTATTGCCGTGGCAAGAACGTCAATTCGTTTGTCAACGCCCTCTTCGCCAACGCCTTGAGCTCCCAGAATTTCACCATTCTTCGGGTCAAAATGGACGATAAGGTGCATCTGCTTCGCGCCTGGGAAGTACGTGGCGTGCTGGAATGGGTGAAGATTCATCGTCTCATATTCGCGACCTTCAGCGTCTAGCATCTGCCGGTTAGCACCGGTGAGGGCGGCCGTCTGACTGCCTACTCGCACGACCGCAGTACTAAGTGGCATCGGAATCTCACGAGCCTGATCTCCAAGCACAATGGAGTCGGCAATCAGTCTTCCAGCCCGGTTCGCAGGTCCCGCCAACGGGACGACTCGAGGTGTACCACCATTCTTCGGGCGTACCGCCACGGCATCGCCGCCAGCCCAAACGTTCTCTAGCGAAGTACGACCGTGGGAGTCGACCAGCATGGCTCCCCTCGAGCACTCAACGCCAGCCGCCTCAAAGGGTGCTGTCGCTGGGCGAACACCGGTTGAGAGCACCACAAGATGAGCATCCAGTGCGGTGCCATCGGAGAGCACTACCTGGTCGGCGTCCTCTCCATGCCTGATTTCCGTGGCCCCGATTCCGTCATGGACATCGATTCCGAGGGCGGCCAACGCATCTTTCACGTAGGTGGCAAGTTCGGCTTCAAGTGGAGGAAGAACGTGCGGTGCAAGTTCCACAACTGTGACGGCGAGGCCCTGATGTCGTAGTGCTTCAGCAGCTTCCAGACCGATAAACCCAGCTCCGAGCACCACCGCTCGTTTCGCGGAGGAGTCGACCGAGTCTTTCATAGCCAACGCATCATCAACGCTACGTAGTGTCATTACGCGCGGGGAGTCGAGTCCAGGGATTGGTGGGCGAATCGCCTCCGCTCCCGGCGCTAGAACCAGCGCGTCATATTCGACTGTGGACTCCTCGCCCTCAGAGCGCACAGTGACCGTCTTCGCGGCAGCGTCCATGGCA
>JBATQJ010000007.1:0-2590 GCA_049291975.1 Scrofimicrobium sp. | reverse complement strand
ACCTAGGACCGACCAGAATCACGTTGCCGACACACCTGACCGGTGTGTCGGCGGCCAGGCGCACTCCCTGCACCGCGATTGCCTCTGCTCCACCGCGCCACAGCGCGTTGACGACGGCGTCCACATCCTGTTGGTGGACAACCAGATCGTTTACGGATGCCCCCTCGTCGGGGATGAACTCTCTCGCTGCATCGGACAGGGTTACTTCTACCCCGGGCCCCGTCACCTCAAGGCGGCTGATCGGGAGACGTTCAGTTTCCGAAGACTCGGGTAACGAGATCTGGGTGAGAGAATGGGCCTGTTCCGTTAGAGCGTCCGTTTGCTCTTCGAGTGCAAGTACGTGTGCTTGCTGCTCTCTTACGATGCCCACGAGGTTCTGATCGTCGCTATACCCGTGGTTCTGTGCGTTACTCACAGAGACGCCGATGAGCAATCCAGCGGCAACTGAGATGATGCCTACGGCTAACGCGCCAAGTGATCCGGTTCCAAATCCCAGGGACCGTCGCAGAACACTTGGTCTCTTCTCTCTCCCCTCAGCGGCCTCGGGAGATGTTGAATGCGCTATTGGTTGGTCGGACATGACGAACCTCCTGCGCTGTAGCCTGTCGTATGCTTTGTCGGATGGTTATCCCACAGCTAGTCTATGGGGAGGTCGATTCACGACAGTTTTAGCCACCGCGCCGCACACATCATCAGGAGGAAATGTGGCCAAGCAGAGCAAGCGGGATCACAAGCCGAAGAGGGATGACGAGGAGCTCGTCGATAACTGGGCGAAGGACATCCCCCTCAGCCCCTCTTGGTGGGCACCCGTGTTCTCAACGCTACTGATCCTCGGCCTGGTTTGGCTGGTCATCTTCTACTTTTCGGGCACGAGTTACCCGATCCCTGGAATTGGCTACTGGAACCTGGCCATTGGCATTGGTCTGATGCTCGGCGGATTCATGATGACCCTGAGGTGGCGCTGAGCAGGGATTTGGGAGACACACCCTAGCTGATTAGCGCGTAGAGGCCCCAGGTTCCCGCGACACTCAGCAAAATAAGTACCCCGAGTGCGACAAGACTCATTCCGGTCAGTGTTTTCTGGCCCCGCGATCTAAAGGTGTCGGCTGCCCAGACGAAAACGGCTGTGGCTAACAGACCCATCAGGAAGCCACCAACATGCGCCTGCCATGAAACGTTTGACATCGTGAAGCTATAGATCAGGTTCACGGCCAGAAGAACCAGAATTGACGTTGTCGACATTCCGGCTCGCTTCTGCAAGATGAGAATTGCGGCAAGCAAGCCGTAGAGCGCTCCGGAAGCACCGACGGTCCAGGTCGCGGCAGACTGCGGTTGCACCATGACCCAGCCGATGATCAGCATTGAGCCACCAACCGCGCTGAGTAGATACACGGACAGATAGCGCCACCAGCCGAGGGCGTGCTCCACCGAAGAACCGATCAGGTACAGCATCAGCATGTTGAACAGCAGGTGCATGAAGCTTCCATGCACAAAGGCTGCCGTCAGTAGTCTCCACGGTTGTAGGTATCCGAAGATCGGATTGAAGGCCAGCCAGTTAACCACCTCGGATGAGAACTGCTGAAGGATAAACATCACGACGTTGATCACGATCAACGTGAGGGTGACCGGAGCTGCAGCAGTCGCTGATGTTCCTCGGCGGGCTCCGGGCCGACCCCACGGAGATCCACCACTGGCAAAACGAGCCTTCCGAGCGGCGGTTGCTCCGGCGCAGTCAACGCAGATGGAGCCAACCTCGGTGGGAATGGAACAGTCCGCACAGGCGGGCCTGTTGCATCGCTTGCAGTAAGAGACTGCCGGGACGCCGGGGTGCCGGGGACACTGCTCCTGACGTGTCTCGGGGGCACGCTGCCCGTAGCGAGGCGCGTCAGTCATGGCTGATTAGTCCTCGTCCTCTATGGCGATGTGCTCGATAACGACGGGGGTCAGCGGACGGTCCTGCGCGCCTGTCGGCACGGCAGCAATGGCGTCAACGATCTTCTGTGACTCCTCATCCGTGACCTCACCGAAGATTGTGTGCTTGCCGTTTAGCCATGGAGTTGGCTCGACGGTAATGAAGAACTGCGAGCCATTGGTTCCCTTGCCCATGCGCTTCCCGGCATTTGCCATCGCCAGAAGGTAGGGCTTAGAGAAGGTGAGTTCCGGGGTGACTTCATCATTGAACTGGTATCCGGGGCCGCCCATGCCGGTGCCCTCGGGATCGCCGCCCTGAATCATGAAGTTCGGAATGACACGGTGGAAGATCGTGTCATCGTAGAGAGGGCGAGAGGTCATCTGACCAGCGTCGTTCCACTGACGCTCACCCTTTGAGAGTTCGACGAAGTTCTTGACCGTGTGAGGTGCCTGGAACGGGAACAGGTCGACGCGGATATTACCCATGCTTGTGCGAATAACAGCTTTCATGGTCCCTATCATCCCATCCGAACCCCCTATCACCGCAACTCCTCGACTAGCCTCATGTAAATTGCCCGCGTAATGGGGTTCCATGCCTCACTAGTTTTTGCCCGCGAAAATTGGTGCCCTGGTGGGTATGGAACAGGTGAGGTTGACCATGTCTGCAAGGTATGAGATC
>JBATQJ010000006.1:0-6963 GCA_049291975.1 Scrofimicrobium sp. | reverse complement strand
GTCTACTGGGCATTCAAGGACTATGAAAGACGTGTGGGAAAGCCTGTCGCTATCGCAATGCGCAAGCTCTATTTGCGAGAACTCGTCACCTTCAATCGGTACGTTGATGTTCTGTTTCTTCCATCTTTGCAGATGGGAAGTTACGTTCCCGGCATAGAGAGAATGAGCCAGATTGCTTTGCCTCCGGGTTCCGATACTTTGCCATCATTTACTGCTATCGATCAATCCAGTGCCGATCCACTCCGGTTGCTATACGTGGGAGCCGTCGGTGGCGAACACTACGATATCTCAGCGTTGCTTTCCGCTGTTCGCACGCTACGTGACGTTGAACTAACGATTTGCACGCGACCGGAACAATGGGAATCGGCCTCGAATGAGTACGAGGATCTGCTTTGTGACTCTGTGAGCGTGGTTCACGAATCTGGTAGCGGACTTGCTTCGCTGTATCAACAGGCCGATATTGCGTGCTTGATGATGAAGCCCCAGGAGTACAGGTCGTTTGCCGCGCCAATGAAGCTGTACGAGTACCTGGGTCACGGGGTGCCAGTTCTTGCCTCGTCCGGAACTCTCGCGGGGGATGTGGTTAGAGAAAGTGGCGCTGGTTGGGTCACCGACTTCGATGCAGACAAGATCGCAGACCAACTGGAAAACTTGAAGCATTCACGCGGTGAGTTGATTAAAGCTTCAGAAGCGGCTCGACGAGCAGGGGAGAGCAACTCTTGGAACCAGCGAGCACAGTTCGTCTCAGACACTCTCACCGGGCTCGGTCCGAAACAAGGCAAGACGAAGCGGCATGTGCTGGTAATTCCATCCTGGTATCCACTTGGTCCCGATGATCCTCATGGCTCCTTTTTTCGGGAGCAAGCAGAGGCCCTGATTCGTGACGGGAACCAGGTTGGAGTTCTTTCCCTTACCGCGAGCCCCGTATATCAGCTAGGTAGCGGATCTAAGATGCCGTGCTCGAGTGGAGTCGAAAACGGTGTGAACGTTGTCCGTCGTCATTACACCCACTATCTTCCGATGCAGCGAAAAGCTAATATTTGGCTTGCCCGTGTCCAGATAGAGCGAGCCTGGGATGAGTATGTCAAGAAGTTCGGAAAGCCGGACGTGCTTCATGCTCACAGTCTTTATCCGGGCGCGTACATCGCAGCCCAGATTTCTAAAGTCCATGGTGTTCCTTATGTATATACGGAGCATCGAAGTCTTGAGCATCTACAGACGAGAACACTCATAGGAGAACGGAACGAACTGAGCGTGGTGGCGGGAGCGTCGAGCCGTATTGCCGTCTCCCGAGGACACGCACGACATTTGGCTCACCGCTTCGGTCGACAAGCGGGTTCTTGGGGAGTTATCTACAATCTACTTCCTGCGCCTGGACAATCGGATCAAACTAGATTCGATGCGAGTGAGCAGGGGAGTGGAAGTGACGAGTTTACGTACGGACACCTTTCGTTCCTTGGCCAAGGCAAGCGAGTCGATTTGCTTTTGGAGGCATTCGCGGATGTGGCGAGAAGAGACACCGGAGCAAAGTTAGTAATTGGAGGCGACGGACCAGGCCGAGTCAAGCTTGAGGAGTTGGCGGTCACGTTGGGAATTGAACGGGATGTTGAGTTTCGAGGGTTGGTTCCTCGTTCGGATGGGCCCGCATTCTTTGCTCAGCTGGATGCGTTTGTCCTTCCCTCCGACTCAGAGACTATGGGTGTCGCACTTATCGAGGCGCTCGCTCAAGGTCTACCCGTGATAGCTACCCGAACTTGGGGCGGAAAGGACATTGCGGTTGGAGAAGATGGGATCCTTGTAGATATTGGAGACAAACGGCAACTGGCAGACGCGATGATCGAAATTCGAGGTTGGTCAAGAGACGCGAAGACTCAGTTCAACCGTATAAACCGCTGCATTGAGAAGTACGGTGAGGAAACATTCGTTTCAAGGTATGCGCAGATCTATCAACGTGCGATTGAAGAGAAGTAGCGTGAGCGTCAAGGCTGTGCTCGCTTCACGCATATTTGACCCAGAGCCTGCAGCGGCATCGTTTAGGCTAAAGGCCGTGGCTGATGCCCTAGTAGAGCAAGGCTCTGAGGTCACGGTACTTACTTCACGGTTTGAGAACGCAGCGCCCCACTCCACTATCGATAATCCTTTTGTTCCGATCGAGAGGCGAAAAGTGGGGAATGAGGGCAGAGTCCTCCGTTGGCCTGTTTTGCGCGACAAGACTGGCTACTTGCGCGGATACGTCCCCTACGTATCCTTCGATATTCCTCTGTTCTTCCGCCTGCTTGCTGCTGGTAGAAGCGATGTTGCTCTAGTTGAACCGCCGCCGACCACCGGTTTCATTATTCGACTCGCAAGTGGAATCCGCCGTATTCCCTACGTTTGGTACGCCGCTGATGTTTGGTCGGACGCGACGGAGATCGCTGGAGCATCAGTTCCTGTAGTCACGCTTGTAAGGACACTTGAGAGGTTCACCCTCAAGGGTGCTGCCGGGGTGATCGCGGTGAGCGAAGGGGTTGCCGAACGGGTACGAGCGTTGGGGGCCCAGAATGTTCGTGTCATTCCCAACGGGATAGATACTGACATCTATCATCCTGATGTCGAGCCGCTCTCGACTACAGAGCTAGGTGAGTTAGGAATCATTGGCCCGTATCTGTTGTATGCGGGAACCGCGTCAGAATGGCAGGAAGCGGAGGTCTTCGCAGAAGCAATGAGTCACCTCGCGAACGACGACACCGAGTTACAGGTGGTCTTTGTCGGGCAGGGCACTCACTGGGGCAATATTAAGACAGCCGCGGATCGACTCCGTAATGAGCTCGGCCGTGACGTCGTCATCCAATTGCCACCCGCAACACCCCAGCGCGTAGCTCGTCTGCTACGCGGAGCTGAGCTTGCGCTGGTTTCGATTGTTCCGGAGGCTGGCTATGACTTTGCCTATCCGACAAAAGTTCTCGCTGCTCTTGCGTCTGGTACTCCAGTTCTCTACGCAGGAACTGGTCCAGTGACCGATGAGATTTTGGCGAATAACCTCGGGTTCATTTCCAAACATGAACCAAGAGCTATCGCCGAGACGCTCGAAGCCGCGCTCGAGCCCGTGTCGAAGAGCCGGATGAACCCGAAGCGACTTCATGAGTGGGTTGTGAACAATCGATCCTTGAAAGCGACTGGCACCAGAGCCGCACAGTTCATTCGCTCCTGCGCGAAGCTCTAGCCAAGAACTTGTTGGTACACATACTCAAGGGCTTCCATTGTCCTTATTGGACTTCTTTCAGAAGCAACCCACGCCTGAGCTAAATGACCGAGTTCTTTCCGACTGGAGCGATCTGCCAAAAGCGTCCCAATGGCCTCATGAGCATTATCGAGAGAAGTGTTAATAAGAGGAGCATCCTGTTCAGCGTCTGCATCAACCTGTGTCACCAGTGGTCGCCCAGTCGCCAAACCTTCGAGGTCGGAAATTGTTAAAGAACCTGTAAAGAACTGTCCGACTATTACAGATGACTGCGCCATCGCCGCCCTGAACTCGCTTGGCGTCATTCTAGGAAGTAGCTTCACTCCTACTTTGCGCGCTAGTTCGGAGTAATCGCCCCACTCGACACCGACAACCTCAGTTCCGTCGTCAATCAGTTTCTTGGCGAGTTCGATCAGAGGTAGGCCGCCCTTGCTGTCATCCCATCGGGCCGAGAAGAACACGCCGCAGCACTCTTCGGTAGCGCTGTCTCCCCTCTTTAGTTCCACGAACGCTGCAAGTGGAAGGCTATTGGGAATCCACCTTGCGTCTGGACGGATCTCGCGGGCCGCTTCAAGCAGATCAGGAGTTGCGACTACTACAGCGGCTGCTTTCTTTAGAGAGTGCTTCTCAAGGTCTCCAAGCAGCGGACGATTCAGATCTACTCGTAAATCTGTGCCGTGCAGGTGTAGGACAAAGGGTGAGTTCTTCAGCGAACCGTAATATCCATTGGGACCGTAGTGAACGTGAACCAGGTCAGGCGTTGGTATGTGCGTCATGTAGTCGAGTGCGTCTTTCCCCCGGGACAGCCATGCTGATGCCGACCTGAGTGACGGGGATGCAGGAAGCTCGCGAAGGGCCCAGCTACGCCCCTCGGATCGGGCTGTGGCAACCATGTTGGCCCCGGTGTTCGCAACGTTTCCAAGATGAAGAACCCGAGAAGACTCAGAATAGGGTGCCACTAGATATCGGCTCCGGGGCTGACCACTTTGAATCCGCTTAAGCGTGCGGCCTCCGCCATACGCTTGTCGTAAGTGATGATGCTTCTCACGTCATCGCCGGATCTGATAGCGGTGGCTACGTGAATTGCATCAATCGACCGCAGCTCCACCGGACGTATGACCCCCGCGATGCGGAGGATCTCCGGTACCAGGGGAACGAAGGTAACGCCCTTGAGTACTCTTGAGACAAGCATGAGACTCTCAGCATTCCTTTTGTTTACTGCTCTCATAATCTCAGTGGAAGTAATCGGGGAGCTAATCAGTATCGGCCGGTGGTGGTCGAGCCATTCCTCCAGTAAAGCAGACTCCGCTTCCGTAATGACTAGTTTGGCGAGCGCAGAGGTGTCGATGTAGCAGAGGTTTCTCAAAACCGATCGGCCCTTAACTCGTCGAGGATCTCCTGCATCGAGGGTCCACCATCATCTAGCTTCGCCGGTAGCGGCAGGTTCCAGAGTTCCATTCCTGGTTCAGGGAGTTGCACTTCTCCTTGCTCGATTAGCTCCTCAAGCCACGTCTTCCTAATGCCGGTCAGCCTGGCCACCGGCACCCCTCTGTCAGTTATCGTCACTGTCTCTCCCTGGGCGGCTCGTGCCACAATCGCCGACGCGTTCTGCTTTAGTTCCCGTATCCCAACTGTCCCCATGTTCTACATTGTAGAACATGGGTTGGGATCAAAGTAGCTCAAGTCAACCGCGTTTACTCCCGGCAACTCGGAGAACCGCGCGGCCTTGTCCAAGCTGACTAGAGTTCGGCCCGTCTCGATCGCGTGCGCGGCGATGATCAGATCCGCGTAGCCTCTTGGCCGGCCTGCTTTCCTCGTTTGAGCCAGAAGCCGACCGTGGAACTCCGCGGTTTTTGCCGTGTAGTTCAGGCAGTCGGCTGATTTCAGAATTATTTGTAGAAGCTTCCGTTCGAGGTTGGGTTTGGCATTCTTCGAGCCGTCGCTTAATCCAGCTACCAGCTCGCCGACAGTTATCGCTGCAATAGCGAGTTCTGAATCGCCGAAGATGCTAGCGGGCAGACCTCCGCGCATTAGTTCAATGAGCACATTCGTGTCGAGTATTAGTCGCTCGGCCATGCGCCTTCAAAGTCTTCCGGGTGGTATGCCCTAAGGTCTGCGAGGAGCGCACCCCATTCGTCGTACCGTTCCTTGGAGATAGGCGGGTCATTCGGGTCGACGAGTTCCGCCAGTGCATTCGCCATTTTGTCTCCGGTATGACGATGAATAGGGGTGATCTCTGCAATGGTCACACCGCCTCGAGTGATCGAGATAGATTCTCCGGCCTCGACTTCGTCAAGAAGTTTCTTGAAGTTCCGAGACGCCTCTGTCGCCGTTACGGTACGCATGAAATCAGGGTATCTGATTATCTGATTTTGGTAAAGGGTGCGACGGTTGTGTTCCGCAGTCACTTCATGGAGGGTTGTCATACCTTCAGTCTGATACGAAAAACCCACATTGCCGAACTGTCCGACCATGAGCTGTGGAAAACAGCATGGATGCCAACCTGTGGAGATTGCTAGGCTTCCGATCGGTTGCTTCTAAGCAACCTCGTTCAGGCAAAGGTGGCGTGAGTTGGCACTAGGCCTGGGCTATCTTCCCGTTTAGCAGGGCTCCTACTACCTTCTCCGCCGCGTGGCCGTCGCCGTAGGGGGCGGCGTTTGTGTCGGCTGGCCTCGGACGACTGGCCGCTTTAATGAGCGAGTACCCTGGCTCAACCAGTTCATTCCACCCCAACTCAACGGTCTCAACCCATTCAGTCTCGGTGCGGACGGTCGTGCACGGCACGCGGAGAAGGAACGCTTCCTTTTGTAGGCCGCCCGAGTCGGTTATGACGCCACGTGAGTTCATAACAGCCGAAACTAACTGCGGGTAGGCGAGGGAGGTATGAACGATGAGGTTGCCGCCACCAAGTTCGAGCCCATGGTCCGCCGTTTTAGCGAGAAGACGTGGGTGAGCCATGATAACGACAGGGTGGTCGACGCTTTGAAGAGAACTGATGACTGACGCTAACCGCTCGCGGTCGTCGGTGTTCTCAGCCCGGTGGATCGTTGCTACGGAATAGGTTCCGGGCTGGAGCCCCAGGCTGTCGGTGAAAGGAGGAATCATCTCTTTCACCTGGTCTCGGGTCTCGTAGAGGACATCAGTCATCACATCGCCAGTGATGACGATACGGTCGGAAGGAATGCCCTCGTCCGCTAAGTGCTTCGCGCCAACTTCGGTGGGTGGAAGCAGTAGGTCGGCAGCGTGATCGGTGAGGACTCGGTTGTGTTCCTCTGGCATGTTGCGGTTGAACGAACGCAGTCCCGCCTCAAGATGCGCCAGAGGCATCCGGAGCTTCGCGGCGCAGATGGCTGCGGCAAGTGTCGAGTTGGTATCGCCGTAGACCAGCACCCAGTCGGGGTCATACTCGAGGAACACGTCATCAAGGGCTTCCATCATGGCCCCCGTCTGTTTGCCGTGAGATCCAGACCCAACACCAAGATGAACATCAGGATTTGAGATTCCTAGGTCTTCGAAGAAGACATCCGAGAGCAAGGGATCGTAGTGTTGGCCGGTGTGAACGATGACGTGGTCGATTCCGGCCTCTTTGAAAGCCCTATCGATTGGTGCCAACTTAACAAACTGGGGCCGTGCTCCGACAACGGAAAGAACTCGCATGGCTTTGAGTTTAGTTGAGCCAGATCTTGCGGTCCGAATGGAGAGCCTACCTCTTGTGACCTTGCCAATGTACAACCGGGTTTGTA
>JBATQJ010000005.1:0-2173 GCA_049291975.1 Scrofimicrobium sp. | reverse complement strand
ACAACCGCGGACCTCACGGTCTGCCCCTGATTGGTCGCGCAGACTGGAATGACTGCCTCAACTTGAACGTGTTTTCCACCGAACCAAACGAGTCCTTCCAGACCGCTCCTAACCGCGAGGGCGGTGTCGCGGAGTCCGTCTTCATTGCCGGGATGATGGCCGCAATCGGCCCTGAGTACGCGGAACTGGCGCGCCAAATGGGGGACGAGGACGAGGCGGCGCGGGCCGAAGCCAATGTCCAGGAAGTTGTTGAGGCAGCGGAGAACCACGGCTGGGACGGCAAATGGTTCCGCCGCGCCTACGACTATTACGGTAACCCGGTCGGATCGGCCTCGAACGAAGAGGGGCAGATCTGGATTGAGCCGCAAGGCTACTGCGTGATGGGCGGAATCGGGCTCGAGGACGGACGTGCGGTGCAGGCTCTTGACTCCGTTCGGGAACGCCTCAACACCCCCCACGGCTCCGTCCTGCTCAACCCGGCTTACACCGAGTACAGGGTTGAGTTGGGTGAGGTTTCAAGCTATCCGCCCGGCTACAAGGAAAATGCGGGCATCTTCTGCCACAACAACCCCTGGATCATGATCGCAGAAGCCCTGGTGGGGCGCCCGGAGTACGCCTGGGAGTACTACAAGCAGATCGCCCCGGCGTTCCGTGAGGAGATTTCTGAAGTCCACCGCCTTGAGCCATACGTCTACGCGCAGATGATCGCCGGCAAAGATGCTGTCCGCCATGGCGAAGCAAAGAACTCTTGGCTCACAGGCACTGCGTCATGGAACTTCGTGGCCGTTTCGCAGTACCTCCTGGGGATTAGGCCCGGCTACGACGGATTGATAGTGGATCCACGCATTGGGTCCGAGGTCGGGGATTTAACTGTTCGACGCACCATCCGCGGCGCCGAGTATGTCATCCACTATGTCAACGCCGGAGATGTGGTGGATTCTGACGGGGGTGCAGGGAGCTTCAAGCCCGCTTCCCTAAGCGTGGATGGCGTCCCCTGGGTGGGCAACACTGTGCCCTATGCTCCCGAGGGTCGGACCGTCACTATTGAGGCCCGCCTCTAGGCCGTTTCGCGAATTACCAGTTCCGTGGGGAGTTGGACCACGCGCGGTTCACGTATGTGTGCAAGCAAATGTGCTTCGAGCATCTGCGCCATGGATCTGCCCTGCTCATAAGCATCTTGCTTCACTGTTGTCAGGTACGGGTGGTCGGAAACCGCGGCGGGGGAGTCGTCAAAACCCACAACGGAAATGTCCTCTGGTACGCGATATCCGCTGTCAATGAAAACCCTGACCGCGCTGCGCGCCATGAGGTCGTTGGCAACAAACACGGCATCAAAAAGGTCACCCCCGGCAAGGAGTTCACGCGCGGCTTTGGCGCCGCCCTCCGCGGTGAAATCGCCCTCGATAAGAGGACCCGCAACACCGGCGGCTTGAACGGCCTCAAAGTAGCCTGCGGCCCTGTCTGCTGCAGAGGGCATGTCCTGCGGGCCGGTTATTGCGGCGATGGACTTACGGCCTAGTCCAATCAGGTAACGTGTGGCCATTTTGGAGGCCGCATAGTTGTCAACATCAACGTAGCTGTGCGCCTCATTTCCGAAGATGGGACGTCCACCGAACACCACGGGCATACGTCGTTCCAAAGCGTCCACCAGCGCGTGCTCCGTGTGGTGAGAGAAGACGAGGACGCCATCGGACTGCCCACCGGCCAGGGAGGAAAGAACCTTAGGGAACGAGTCGTGTGAGGCAATCATCAGATTCAGAACCAGGTTGGTTTTTGAGAAGTGGTCCTGGATTCCAGAGATCATGGCGTGAAAGTAGGGGTCGTTGAAGAAGAGGTCCAAATCTTCTGGAATCAGTGCTGTAACAACGGAAGCCTGTTTGGATGCGAGCGCCGCTGCCACACGGTTGTGGACGTAACCCAGGTCCTCGATAGCTTTCATAACTGCGGCGACGGTCTTCTCGCTGACATTGGGAGACCCATTCACCACTCGTGACACCGTGGAGCGAGAGACGCCCGCAGCTGCACCGACGGACTCCAGAGTGATGCTTCCAAGGAGGCTCTCCGTGGTAGCCAAGGCAGGCGCTGGGTTGGTCGTCTGGTCGGTCATCGGGCCCTTCACCTCACATCCGGTAGGGGTCGAAGTGCTTCAGGTCTGTTGAGGGGCTATTTGTCA
>JBATQJ010000004.1:0-4320 GCA_049291975.1 Scrofimicrobium sp. | reverse complement strand
GATATATTTGGCAACCGCAAAAGGCCGGGAACCCCACGTAGGTGGCGTCCCGGCCTTCGCTTTTTGGAACGATAAGATGCGGGGAGGAGGTCGAGGGTGCGGAAGATTACGCCTGTTGGAACTTGGGCTAGCTCAGTGAATGGGACAGCAGCTGTAGGAGTAAATGCTGTCGATCAGACTTCCGTTAGGTCTTCGAACCTCTCCCTGGTACTCTCCGAGATTTTCGCGGCGGGTGGTGGGCTCAGTAGGGCCGACATTGCAGCCCGCACAGGGCTGACACGTGCTACGGTTTCGCGCCTCGTTAAGGACCTTCTGGATGCGGGACTTGTGGAAGAGGAGGCTCCGAACGGGCTTCATAAGCAGGGACGACCATCGACGCCGCTATTCCCCTCCTCGCGGGTAGTCGTTGGAATCGGGCTAGAAGTCAACGTAGACCACATGCAAGGTATGGCGATAGATCTCTCTGGCGAAGTCATCGATTCATTCGCCGTGGAGGGTGACTTCGCGAGGTCGGACCCGCGACAGGTGCTTGCAGAACTTGGTGAGCACGCCAACAAGCTAATTGGCAGTCTGCGTGAACAGGGGATTGCCGAACTAGCCGGGGTCGTCCTGGGGATTCCCGGAATCGTCGATGCGCCGTCCGGAACCGTCATCTACGCTCCCAACCTCAACTGGAGAGACGTTGAACCGTTCGGGCTAATGAACATTGAAGGTATCGAAGGATGCCCCGTTTCAACGTACAACGATGCAGACCTCCAAGCAGTGTGTGCGGCCATTGAACTGGAAGCGGACGGGATTGCCCCTTCCTCGTTCATATACCTGTCTGTAGACACAGGTATTGGCGGTGCGATCTTTGTCGATGGGTCGAAGATGACGGGGCAGTGCGGCTGGGCTGGCGAAATAGGGCACATGTCTGTTGATCCCGAGGGCCCGCTTTGTCACTGTGGTGCCCGCGGCTGCCTAGAGACCTACGCTGGGTGGCGCTCAATGGCAGCTGCCTCAGGTATTAACTGGCGGCTCGGTCCAACCGAGATGGCACGACGCTTAGAGGCGGGTGACGTCAAAGCCCACGAAGCCATAGAGAGTGCTGGTCGAGCATTCGGAATTGCACTCGCCAACGCAATCAAGCTTCTCGACATTCTCACGGTCGTTCTAGGCAACGCGGCGCAGCCTATTGCGAAGTGGCTGATGCCGGCGTTGCGCAAAGAGCTTGACTCTCGACTCTTGGTGGTGAAGCCGGAAGAGATTCAGGTCCTTGTTGTTCGGCAACCGGGACATCTTGCGGCCAGAGGTGCAGCGCTCAGCGCCATCCAGGATCGGCTGGCAAACCCCGACAGCTCCGGGGTCCGTCTTAACTGACTCGTACAAACGAGCGACGTAATCAAACTGTAACTTTTCACGACCTGTTGTCGGAGTCGACCGAAAACCTCGTGATTCCAGGGTTTCTTACATCCCGCACCCCGAAGAAGCGTCAGCAATTGCACCCTGTGGTGGCCCGCGATTCAAAACCTATTCGAAAACCAGTTGACGGATCACTGTCACCCATATAGTTTTGGCGTTGAACAAAGAATAGTTTTGGCATTGAACAAAAATCGGTTCTCATGCACACAAGCGATGACGACTCGAAGCTGAGTCGTCCCAAACGGACAACGAGAGTCTGAAGGGAGGACGAACAAGACCGTTGTTGGTGGCTCGTCTCAGCCGATATGGGTGCAGACGGCCTTGGGATAGCAGGACCTCGGTGAAAGTGCTCACCGTCAAAATCAAACAAGGAAATGAGTCAATGAAGAAAGCTATGAAAATTGCAGCTCTTGGTGCTGCAACATTCGCTCTAGCCGCTGGAACAGTCGGTTGTTCGGCAGACCGTGGTGGAACCACTGCTCCCGAGTCTGGTGGCACAGCAACTGAAGAGAGCTCCGAAGGTGATGCCTCTTGCGCATACGCCTCGGATGCCCTAATCGGCGTCGCAATGCCGACCAAGTCCCTTGAGCGTTGGAACCGTGACGGAGCCCACCTGAAGGAACTACTTGAGGCGGACGGATTCAAGGTCGACCTTCAGTATGCGGACAACAAAGTAGATCAGCAGATCTCCCAGATCGAGAACATGATCAACAACGGTGCGGAGATCTTGGTTGTCGCCTCGATCGACGGTGAAGCACTCGATCCAGTTCTGACGACCGCTGCTGACAAGGGCATCCCGGTCATTGCGTACGACCGCTTGATTCGTGAGACCGAGGCTGTCGACTACTACGCAACATTCGACAACGAGAAGGTTGGAACCCTTCAGGGTGAGTACATCGTTGAGGCACTTGACCTCGAGAACGCCACCGGCCCCATCTACCTTGAGCCTTTTGCTGGCTCACCGGACGACAACAATGCCAAGTACTTCTTCAAAGGGGCCTGGGACATTGTCTCTCCATACATTGAGTCTGGTGTAATCGAGGTCCCCTCGGGCAAAGCTCCTGCGACCGTTGATGACTGGCAGTCAATCGGTATCCTCGGCTGGGACGGCGCTGCTGCTCAGGATGAGATGGAAGTTCGCCTGAACTCCAACTACCGCGACAAGAAGGTTGATGTAGTGCTGTCCCCGAACGACTCGCTCGCTCTGGGAATTGCGCAGGCTCTAGAAGCCGATGGATACGTTCCGGGCGATGAATACCCAGTTCTGACCGGTCAGGACGCGGACCAGGCAAACGTCGTCAATATCCTGGCTGGTAAGCAGTCAATGACCGTTTGGAAGGACACCCGTGCTCTGGGTGACCGTGTTGCGATCATGGTCAAGGAGATCGCCACCTGTGGTGACGTTGAGGTTACAGACACGGAAACCTATGACAACGGACGCAAGGTTGTTCCCTCGTACCTACTTGATCCGGTTGTTGTGACGAAGGACAACGTAGAGGAACTGCTGATCGGCTCCGGCTTCTACACCGAAGACGATCTGAAGTAACGACTAGAAACGGCCTTAGGTCCAGTGATTCCATGATTAGTGAAGACGTAGTTCTGCGGATGCAGGACATCATCAAGGAGTTCTCGGGAGTCCGAGTTCTTGATGAGGTGTCGCTCGAAGTTCAAAATGGTGAGATCCTCGCCATTTGTGGAGAGAACGGTGCGGGTAAGTCAACCCTCATGAACGTTCTATCAGGTGTGTACCCGCACGGAACCTACTCAGGAACCATCGAGTACGGCGGCGACGAGTGCCAGTTCAAGACGATCCGCGATTCTGAAGGCAAGGGAATCGTGATCATCCACCAGGAACTAGCGCTTTCACCGTTCCTCTCGGTTGCGGAGAACATCTTCCTCGGAAACGAGATCACCAAGCATGGCGCGATTGATTGGCATGAGACCAATCGACGCGCCAAGGAGTTGCTGGACCAGGTCGGGCTTCACGTCGACCCCCGGACTCGAGTCGTCGATCTGGGGGTCGGCCAGCAGCAACTGGTCGAAATTGCAAAGGCACTGTCGAAGGACGTCAAGCTCTTGATTCTTGACGAACCGACAGCCGCGCTCAACGACGACGACTCGGAACATCTGCTGGAGCTAATGCGTCAGTTGCGTGACCGGGGGGTCAGCATGATCATCATTTCTCACAAGCTTGGGGAGATCGAGGAGATTGCGGACAGAACTGTTGTCTTACGGGATGGTCGCACAGTCAAGTCATTCGACATGCACCAAGAGGGTGGGGTCAGTCAGGACGCGATCATTCGAGAGATGGTCGGGCGCTCCCTCGACAACAGGTTCCCAGAGCGAGAGCCAGAGATCGGCGCTGAAATCCTCGAGGTGCGCGACTGGACCGTCTACCATCCGATCGATCAAGAACGTAAAGTCGTTGATTCGGCAAACCTGGTTCTGCGACGCGGTGAGATAGTAGGCCTTGCTGGGCTTATGGGAGCGGGTCGCACGGAGTTGGCTATGAGTCTCTTCGGGCACCAGTACGGCGCGAAGATTTCCGGCGAAGTCCTAATCGAGGATGAGGTTGTCGCGACCGATACTGTTCCGAAAGCAATCAAGCAACGCATCGCGTACGTTCCTGAGGATCGTAAGAGTGGCGGACTCAACCTCCTGAGAAGCGTGGCTGACAACATCACGATCGCTGGTCTAGGGAAGATTGTGAATCGGGGAGTCATCGACTTCCAAAAAGAGAAGACTGTGGCCGAGGACTACCGGAGGAAGTTCAGGATCAAGCTTCCCGGAATTGATACGGCCGCGTCGTCTCTGTCTGGTGGTAATCAGCAGAAAGTTGTCCTCTCCAAGTGGATGTTTACAGATCCGGAGATCCTGATTCTTGACGAGCCAACGCGTGGTATTGACGTTGGAGCGAAG
>JBATQJ010000003.1:0-8851 GCA_049291975.1 Scrofimicrobium sp. | reverse complement strand
ACGCTCGCGGAGCCGTTCGCCACCATCTTTCGCGAAGCACACGACAGCGGCGACGAAGGCAAGGAAGCGAAACGGGAACACTCAACATCTTTCGATGTCGCGTGTTCCCGTAAGACACTTTGGGTGGGCCCAGAGGGACTCGAACCCCCGACATCCACGGTGTAAACGTGGCGCTCTAGCCAACTGAGCTATAGGCCCGCGCGTTGCCACGCAGGATTTTGCAACCCCTAAATGATAGATGGTTCTCGGCATCTAACGAAACTGAAGACATGATTTGGTGGCGTAACTCGCCCCAGCCAGAAATTTGCTGAATCACCAGCAGCCAGAACCTCACGAACCAGAACCTACCCGTCTTCGATCGCAGCCCCAAGCAGTCTGAATCAGCCAGTCTTGCTCACGGATCCGCCGCTGGTCGCCTCGGTAGGGCAGGTTATGCGCGAAACCAGGCCCTACTTACGCGGGCTTGCCACCAGTCGCATACCGGCCCAGTTCGGAGCAACGGCCGTCGCAGACGTCGCCTTGAGCCCGGCGGTCTTCGCAGACTCCTCAATGTCGTTCGCACGAACCGACTGAGGCCGTCCAGCCTTAGGTGAAAAAACCCAGATGATCCCCCCGGCATCATCGAGGTTCGCCGCAGCGTCAACCAGAACGTCGACTAGGTCTTCCTCTTCCGCGTCATCGGCCCGCCACCAGAGGACGACGCCGTCCACCATGTCGGAATAGTCGTAGTCGACCATCTCCGCTCCGGCCAACCGTTCAATCTCGGCACGAAGGTTCTGGTCTACGTCATCGTCGTAGTAAAGCTCCTGAACAACCTGACCCTGGCTAAAACCGAGGTTTACACCCACCTCGACAACCACCTCTCGCTAATGACGACCCTAAAAGCACACGAACGGTTCTATTGTGCCTTGTAAGAGGCTCCGTACCCTCCGCGATACCGGATTAACAGCAAATCTGTTCCAGTTTGTTATCTTTTTCCGCAATGCTACTTGCCATCTCGCACCGCGAGCGGTTTCCGCGCAACCACCGTGTTTGATGCTTGGGCCACAGGCCGCAGAACCATCAAGTCAACGTTCACATGATCGGGCATTGCGAGGCTCCACCGCACTGCTTCCGCGATGTCATCCGCGGTGAGTGGCTCATCAACTCCCTGGTAGACCTGGTCGGCAGCTTCTTGCGAACCAAGCCGGTTGAGCGAGAACTCTGGTGTTTTCACCATCCCGGGCGCAATCTCGATTACCCGGATGGGTTCGCCCACCAACTCCAACCTCAGCGTCGCAGAAATCTGTTGCTCAGCGTGCTTCGCCGCAGTGTATCCGGCTCCGCCGGGGTAGGGTCCGTGCGCTGCGGTCGAGGTAATGAATACCAGGCTCCCTCCCCCAGCTTCTCTGATTGCCGGAAGCAGCCGCGTCGTCAGTTGAACCGTTGAAAGGACATTGATCTCGAACATCCGCAGCCACTTCGCCGGATCGGCATCCTCAACCCTGTCCGTCCCAAGCGCCCCTCCAGCCACGTGCACCACAGCGTCAACCCGCCCGCTTGTTGCCGCTACAGTCAGGGCGTCCAGATCGCCCTCGACCGTAAGGTCGGCTGGGAAGAACTCGCAGCCCGTCTCCTCGGCCAGCCGTGCCAATCGATCAGCGCGCCGCGCGGTCGCGAGGACCTGCCACCCGTCTGCTATCAGCGCCCGGACGGTCGCTTCTCCGATCCCGGTTGATGCCCCAGTAACAACAGCTCGTCTATTCGTCATGCATCCATTGTGCAACTTCTGAACCAACCGTTCCGCACCCGGCAAATATGTGATCAATCCACTGAGCCAATGGTCCTATCTCACGCCCGCAAGCACTCAAGGATGGGAGACAATAGGACCAAGCGCAAAGGACTATGCGCAGGCGCTATACGCGCGAGGCCGATACCTACTTCAAGGATGTGGTGCTAGGTGAGTCAGGGAAACACTTCTCGCCCAGTCGTTAACGGCATGCTCAGCCAGGTTCCGGACAATGATCCGGAGGAGACTCAGGAGTGGATTGAGTCGTTGGAAGGGCTAATCGCAGAGAAGGGCGCTCCCCGCGCCCGGTATCTGCTCTTGTCGATGCTGGATGAGGCGCGTCGTCGCGACGTCTCAGTTCCCCTTGAGGTGACGACCCCCTACATCAACACCATTCCCGTCGAGCAGGAACCCTACTTCCCTGGGGATGAGTCCATTGAGCGCCAATACCGCCGCTGGATCCGCTGGAATGCCGCCGTTATGGTGACGCGTGCCCAGCGCAAGGGAGTCGGCGTGGGCGGGCACATTTCCTCGTACGCTTCCGTAGCAACTTTGTACGAGGTTGGCCTTAACCACTTCTTCCGCGGCAAAGACCATCCGGGCGGCGGCGACCACATCTTCTTCCAAGGACACGCCTCCCCCGGCAACTATGCTCGTGCCTTCGTTGAGGGTCGTTTGGACGAGGAAGACCTGGACGGCTTCCGTCAGCAAGCTTCGACTGAGCACGGCCTGCCCTCGTACCCGCACCCCCGTCAGATGAACTGGTTCTGGGAATACCCAACCGTGTCCCTGGGCCTGGGTCCAGCCGCCGCGATCTACCAGGCGTGGGTCGACAAATACCTACAGATGCGCGGCCTCAAGGACACCAGCCAACAGCACACCTGGGCTTTCATCGGTGACGGTGAGATGGATGAGCCCGAGTCGCGTGGCCTGCTGCAGCTCGCAGCCGTCCAAGGACTCGACAACCTCAGCTTTGTCATCAACTGCAACCTGCAGCGCCTCGACGGCCCCGTCCGGGGCAATGGCAAGGTAATTCAGGAGCTTGAAGCATTCTTCAAGGGTGCCGGGTGGAACGTCATTAAGGTCGTCTGGGGCCGTGGTTGGGACCAACTGCTGGCCGCCGACAAGGACCACGCCCTAGTCAACGTCATGAATGAAACCATTGACGGCGACTACCAAACCTTCAAAGCCAACGATGGCGCGTACGTCAGGGAACACTTCTTCGGACGCGATCCTCGTACAAAAGCGATGGTGGAGAACTGGACCGACGACCAAATCTGGGATCTGCGTCGCGGCGGACATGACTACCGCAAGGTATTTGCCGCCTACAAGGCCGCGATGGAGCACACCGGGCAGCCAACTGTGATCCTGGCACACACCATCAAGGGGTATGCGTTAGGTCCGTCGTTTGCGGGGCGCAACTCAACCCACCAGATGAAGAAGCTCTCCGCCGATGACGCGAAGCTGCTGCGCGACCAGTTGCACATTCCGATTTCGGACGAGGAACTAGATAAGAACCCTTACGCCCCTCCTTACTACCGACCGGCAGACGACGATCCGGCGCTGCTTTATATGAAGGAACGCCGCGAGCAACTTGGTGGGTACCTCCCAGAGCGCAAGCCGTTCGAACCGAAGTGGCCGACTATTCCCGACAAGCCCTTCAAGTCCCTGGGCAAGGGATCTGGTTCGCAAGAGGTTGCGACCACTATGGCGTTTGTGCGCGCACTGAAAGACCTGATGCGTGACAAGGAAGTCGGCAAATACGTCGTGCCGATTGTTCCGGATGAGGCCCGCACCTTTGGCCTCGACTCGATCTTCCCGACCGCCAAGATCTTCAACACCCACGGGCAGAACTACACCGCGGTTGATGCGGACATGATGCTGTCCTACAAAGAGTCCACCGAGGGGCAAATCCTCCACACTGGGATCACCGAGGCCGGTTCCGCCGCCGCCCTGCAGACGGTTGGAACTGCCTACACGACCCATGATGTGCCGCTTCTCCCGGTCTATATCTTCTATTCGATGTTCGGATTCCAGCGCACGGGCGATCAGTTCTGGGCGGCCGCCGACATGCTGACTAAGGGTTTTGTCATCGGCGCAACCGCTGGACGAACCACGCTCACCGGTGAGGGCCTGCAACACCTCGACGGACACTCCCAACTTCTGGCGGCAACCAACCACGGTTTTGTCTCCTACGATCCCGCATATGCGTACGAGATCAAGTACATCTTCAAAGATGGTATTCAACGCATGTACGGCAAGGATGATCCTCGCGATTCAAACGTCATGTACTACCTGACGGTCTACAACGAACCCATGGTCCAGCCCGCCGAGCCCGAGAATCTGGACGTTGAGGGCGTTCTCAAGGGCATTTACAGGCTTGAGGACAACACCGGGAACGGTCCCAAAGCCCAGATCCTCGCGTCGGGTGTAGGCGTACCGTGGGCGCGTGAAGCTCGTCGTCTTCTCGCGGAAGACTGGGGTGTCGACGCCGCGGTTTGGTCGGTCACTTCATGGAATGAACTGCGACGCAATGGCGTTGATGCAGATCAGCACAACTTCCTTCATCCAGAAGAGGAGCCAGAGGTCCCATTCCTCACGAAGCAACTTGCCGGGGTTGAGGGACCCTTTGTCGCAACTTCTGACTGGGCAACTCTGGTTCATGACCAGATCCGTCCATGGATCCCCGGGCAATACCTGACCCTGGGCACCGACGGCTTCGGTATCTCGGATACCCGCCGCGCAGCCCGACGTTACTTCCACGTGGACGCGGAGTCTACTGCCACTCGCGTTCTACAGGGACTGGCGAACGAGGGAAAGATCGACCGTTCCGTAGTCCAGCAGGCGATCGAAAAGTACCGACTGTTCGACTACGCAATCGATGCCGCCCCAGCTCTGGAGAACTAGGGACCGGAAATCTTAGGAGAGCGCCCCAAGGATATCTTGGGGCGTTTTCCAATTGGCTAAATCTTCGTCTTTGAACTCCTGGCCGGCTTGACGTTCAACCTCAGCTACCACTGCCCAAAGGCCCAGGCCTTCTGCTCCGTACTCCCCCAGTTCAGCGTCAAGGTCGATGGCAGCGGCCTCCGTGCCGGAAAGTTCGGCAAGGATCGACCGGACTACGGACTCAACGTCCGAACCAGTTTGGGTCTCGGACTCCCCGCCGCTGACAAAGGCAACAGCAGTGTCAGAACCCCGAGCCTCAGAAACCTCCACCTGACCCAGCTCCTCCTCAGAGGATCTCGCGGCTGACTCCGAAGGGAAGTCTTGGCTACCAGATTCCGTCGAGTCGCCCAGTAGAGCCTTCAGATCGTCGCCAAACAGATCACCGATGCTCATTGGTCAGCCAACCCTGTGAAGCCAGCGGACCGGGGCCCCAGCACCCGCATAACGGAAAGGCTCCAACTCCTCATCCCACGCTTGACCGAGGGCAAGATCAAGAGCATCGAGCAGTTCCTGCTGGCTTCTCGCGGACTCGACAGCCCCGCGAATCCGATCCTCGGGAACCACCATGTTGCCAACCGAGTCCATTTGCGAGTGGAAGATGCCGAGGGAGGGGGTGTGAGCCCAGCGGCCACCGTCAGTGCTCGCAGTAGGTTCCTCTGTCACCTCGTAACGCAAATGTTCCCAACCACGGAGGGCAGAGGCGATACGCGCTCCGGTTCCAGCACAGCCCGACCATGACAGCTCACTCCGTAGCATCCCGGGGGCAGCATCTTGCGACGTCCAATCCAAACGAATCTCTCGCCCGATTGCGTTGCTCGCAGCCCACTCCACATGAGGGCAGAGTGCGGCAGGTACAGAGTGCACAAAAAGTACACCTCGGGTAATGCTTCCTGACATGGCAACCTCCAGTTCGACCAGGATCGCTTCCCCGACGTCCCTGATAACGAACTTGGCCCCTGCGGGCTTATCGCCAAACCAACGAGGTGATGGTCTAAGTATGGCTTAAGCGACGGTGTTCTTACCAGTCCGCGTTTCGGATGTCGCGCAATGCCTTCTTTCGGGTGGAACGGTCCAAGCGGTCGATGTAGATCATTCCCTCCAGATGATCCGTTTCGTGCTGAAGGCAACGAGCCATAAGTTCCTCGCCCTCGACCACAATCGACCTACCGTCCAGGTCAGTTCCCTCAACGCGGGCATACCAGGCACGCTCAGTCGGATACCACAGTCCCGGCACAGAGAGGCATCCCTCTTCCCCGTCCTGATACTCCTCCATCGAAATCTCAGCGAGACGAGGGTTGATCACATAACCGATCTCACCATCAATGTTGTACGAGAATGCACGCAGGCCCACCCCGATTTGGTTTGCCGCTAAGCCCGCGCGGCCATCCATATCGACGTTTTCTAGCAGATCCTCAATCAGCGACTTAACCTTGTCGTCAATCTCCGTTATCGGCTCGCACGGGGTGCGAAGAACCGGGTCACCAATGACTCGAATTTCTCGAAGTGCCATTACCGTGCGCCAGCCTTCTGTTCATCCAGCAGTGCCGTGTGCAGAGCAACAACCCTTTCGAGTGCCTCTTCCACGGCCATGTCCTGACGATCACCCGTGGTACGGGACCGGACCTCGACCTTGCCCTCCTTCAGGCCTCGTCCCACAACCACAGTGATTGGGAACCCAATCAACTCGGAGTCGGCAAACTTTACGCCTGCGCTCACCTGACGACGATCATCCAGCACCACGGAAAGGCCTGCCGAATCGAGGTCCTCACCGATCAGGCGTGCCGCGGTTTCAAGTTCCTCACCCTTGCCAGCAACGATCACATCGACGTCATATGGCGCAACCGCAGCGGGCCACTTCAGACCATTCTCATCATTGTTCGCCTGGGCGAGCGCCGCGAGTACCCGAGAAACCCCTATTCCATAAGAACCCATCGTCACCACGCGCGATTTGCCGTTCTCGTCCAGAACCGTCAGTCCCAGCGCTTCCGCGTATTTACGGCCCAGCTGGAAGATATGACCGATCTCGATGCCGCGGTGTAACTCAAGTCCGCCGGAGCCGTCAGGAGCCGGGTCGCCCTCGCGGATCTCGGCTGCTTCGATGGTTCCATCTGCCCTAAAGTCGCGCCCCATGACCATGCCATAAACGTGACGGTTAACCGCGTTTGCCCCGGTTACCCACACTGTTCCATCGACGATCCGAGGATCAACCAAATAGCGAACCCCCTCGCCCTTCTCGTCCAGTCCCAGTACCGCCGGGCCGATGTATCCCTGAACCAGTTTCGGGTACTTCTCGAAGTCATCCTCGGTTGCGACCTCGATCGCGAGTGGGGCCACAGATGCTTCGAGGCGCTTCGGATCAACCTCGCGGTCACCCGGAACACCGACGACAAGAATGTCGCGCTTTCCAGAGGGGTCTGTGGTTGCAAAGACGACATTCTTCAGGGTGTCGCTGGCTTCCCAGGCGCGATCTTCGCGTGGATGCTCGGCATTCAACAAGTCGACCAGGGTCTGGATAGTCGGAGTACTTGGCGAGGGGAACTCAACTGGTTCCGGCAGCCCGTCGATTGGCTTAGCCTCAGGCGCGGGCGTCACCACGGCTTCAGCGTTCGCGACGTAGCCGCCGGGAGAAACGACGTAGATGTCCTCGCCCGCCTCGCTCGGAGAGAGGAACTCCTCGGACCGTGATCCACCCATCGCCCCGGCCATGGCCGAGCAAATCACGTAGTCCAGGCCAAGACGGTTGAAGATCCGCTGGTAAGCGTCTCGCTGAACCTGGTAAGACTCTCCCAGTTGTTCGTCGGTCAGGTCGAACGAGTAGGCATCCTTCATCAGGAACTCTCGTCCGCGCAACAGGCCGCCACGGGGCCGGGCCTCGTCCCTGTATTTAGTCTGGATTTGATAGAGGGTAAGCGGCAGTTCCTTATACGAGGAAACCATGTCCTTCACCAGTAGAGTGAACATTTCCTCGTGCGTTGGGGCCAAGAGGTAGTCGTTCTCCCGGCGATCCTGAAGGCGAAACAGGTTGTCGCCGTACTCTTCCCACCGTCCGGTGGTCTCGTATGGTTCTCTGGGGAGTAACGCCGGAAAGAGTACTTCCTGAGCGCCGGCGGCGTCCATCTCTTCGCGGACGACGTTCTCAATCCTCCGCAGGGTACGCAGGCCTAATGGGAGCCAGGTGTAGATTCCCGGGGCCACTCGCCGGATGTAGCCGCCGCGCACCAATAGCCGGTGGCTCGACAGCTCGGCCTCAGCCGGGTCCTCACGTAGAGTCCGAACGAAAAGCTGGGACATGGTTGTAAGCAAACTGATTCACTCACCCTTCATTCTTGGTCATAGGCGCCCTACCGCACGGACTTTGCAACATGCTTTCGTGAACCGCGAAGCCATTTCTTCACAAGGACCGCACTGAGAATCATCGCAGAGTAAGCCGCGGTCTTCCCTGCTACCCCATTCGGCAAGTACCGCTCGCGAATCCGAATGGAAACGGTGCCGTCCACGCCGGGGATTAGTCGGATTGCCAGCGACGCTCTCCAATGTGCCTCAACTGGGTCCTCATCGACCGAGCGCTCGTCTGTTTGAACGACCAACAGTTCATTCTCTGACTCGTAGACAGTTTCCAATGGGACGTCCCAGAGGTCCGCGTAAGCGGTCGCCAAATCCTCAACTAACGGCCAAACTTCGTCTGCGGCCGCGCCCAGTGTTACGACACGGTCGGCCTGCAGTGGCGCAGTTGGCAATACCATGTCTCCCGGCATCGAGACGAGGGACTGAGACACCGTCAGTCCGCTACGACGAGGAAAACCACTGAGCACTAGCGCACCCACGCCACCGCCCACCGCAAGAGTGGAGAGAACCTTCCATCCCGTTCTAGGCAATGACCTCAACCTCGCCTTCCCCTGCTTCCAGTCCCATCTCCTCAGCAAGCTGATTGGCGAACTGGATCAATGTCTCGACGATCTGTTCTTCTGGAACCGTGGCGACGACGTCACCCCTAATGAAAATCTGACCCTTGCCGTTACCGGAGGCAACTCCAAGATCAGCCTCACGTGCCTCTCCCGGCCCGTTGACCACGCAACCCATCACGGCCACGCGTAGCGGGACAGTCAGATCCTTCAGTCCTTCGGTCACTTCCTCGGC
>JBATQJ010000002.1:0-14357 GCA_049291975.1 Scrofimicrobium sp. | reverse complement strand
CTTCAGCACGGATCTAGGAGACGCACCCTTGCACCGCCGGTTCTCAGCGGGCGAACCGCTGGGTCCGCGTGCTCGGCTTAGACTGTGCTCATGCCAGGGCGAATCAAGCGTGAGGATATCGATGCCGTTCGAGAGCGCGCTCGAATAGAGTCCGTCGTTGGCGAGCACGTGACCCTGAAGGGAGCGGGGGCCGGGTCCATGAAGGGCCTGTGCCCATTCCATGACGAACGCACCCCCTCGTTCCACGTTCGCCCCGGACTGGGGCTATGGCACTGTTTCGGATGTGACGAGGGCGGCGACGTCTTCTCATTCATCCAGAAACTCAACCATCTTTCGTTTGTGGAGGCCGTCGAGTATCTGGCAGGGAAGTACGGGGTCACCCTGCGGTACGAGGATGGCGAGGGACCCAGGCGGGGAAACGAACCCGGGAAACGGCAAAGGCTTCTTGAAGCCCACCGTGTAGCGCAGGACTTCTACCGTGCATATCTTGATTCTCCCGACGCCAAGGAGGCCCGCGAGTTTCTCCAGGGACGCGGTTTCGGGAAAGCCGAGGTTGATCGGTTTGGTGTTGGAGCTTCGCCGTCTGGGTGGGACGGACTCATCCGACACCTTCGTTCCAAGGGGTTTACCGAAGAGGAACTGATCGGCTCAGGCCTTGCGGTCCAGGGAAACCGCGGTCCGTACGATCGTTTTAGAAACAGGGTCATGTGGCCGATTCGCGACCTGACTGGCGCGACCGTGGGTTTCGGCGCGCGGCGTCTGGGGGATGACCCAAACTCGCCCAAGTACCTCAACACTCCCGAGACGCCGATCTACAAGAAGTCTCAGGTTCTGTACGGAATTGATCTGGCAAAGAAAGACATCGCAAAACAGCGCAAGGTGGTCATCGTTGAGGGATACACGGACGTGATGGCGGCCCATGCATCCGGTGAGACGACTACGGTTGCGACGTGTGGAACAGCCTTCGGGCGCGAACACACGCAGATTGTTCGACGTCTGCTGGGAGATGTGCAGAGTCCCGCGGCCGGTGTTGTTCTCTCCGACGGTCGTGCGCCCGGAGGGCAGGTCATATTCACCTTTGACGGTGACGAGGCAGGGAAAGCCGCCGCTCGCCGCGCTTACGTCCAAGACCAGTCCTTTGCTGCACAAACTTTCGTCGCGGTTGACCCCGATGGAAAAGACCCTTGTGACCTGTGGGTCGAGCGGGGGCCCGAGGCGGTGCGTCACCTCATCTCAAGCAGAGTCCCTCTTTTTGAGTTCGTATTGCGTTCAGTACTTGGCGAACTCGATCTGAGCAACGCCGAGGGGCGAGTTCAGGGTCTCCGTGCTTGTGCGCCCATCCTGGCCGGTATCAAGGATCGAGCACTGCGCTCCGAGTACATCCGACAGGTAGCCGGATGGCTCGGGATGGAGCCGCGTGAGGTTGAGTCCGCACAGCAATCCGCAAGTCGTGAACGCCCGTCTCAAGACACCCGCAACGCTGATGGGACTTACCCGGCATCCTCCCCTGGTCGCCGACCTTCCCAGGTTCCGACAGATCCGGCCTCGCTCAGCGAGCGCTATGCATTGGCAGTGACGATCCAACACCCATTGGATGTCGTCGGCGCCGGCTTTGAGATGCTTGAGGCGGACTCCTTTTCGGTTCCCACCCACAGGCTCGTTTTCGATGTAATAACAGCAAACGGTGGTCTTGACTCCTTCCTCGACGAACTGTCCAAAGCTGAGAAGGAGGTTGGGGTCGGAAGTAACTCTGTGGACCTGGCAGTTCGCCGATGGGGCGAGCATTTACTAGACGGTCTGGACCGGTCGGCACGGGACCAGGTCACCGCCCTCGTACTCACCGATTTACCGGTGAACGAGGGCGAAGCGGGCGCGATCCGGGACTATGCCCAGGGGATCGTGAGGTCATTGGTCCGAAGGGACCTTCTGAGGCAGGCGAGCAACCTTCAAGCGCAACTGCGCCGCAGCGAGCCGGAATCGGAAGAATACAAGCAGGCCTTCATCCAGTTGATTGACGTCGACAGGAAGAGAAGGGCATACAGCGACCTGTCATAGTTCGGAGTCCCGCATTCTGCCTCGACGTTGCTGACCATGACCAAACCGGGTTCAATTGGGTCATGTTCGGAAAACTGAAAGCGTCGGGTCGCAAGGCAGGCAGGGCCGAGTTACCAGAACCATTCTCAAAGTTCGCTCCGAGTGGCGACCAGAGTCAGCCCTGGGAGGCAGTGGACGGGGATCGGGTGGTGTTGGCTGGGCGTCATGCTCTGGTTCTGATTGGCGAGGAGGGCGTGGAGGACTCAGGTCTGTGGCACGAGCTCCAGTACGTCAAGTGGACGGTGAACAATAGGAGGTTGACCGTCGTTTGGGTTCAGCCGGGACGCGAACCTCTCGTCGTTACCACCGAGACGGATGATCCCAGGTCGCTAATGGGAGCGATAACGGCAAGAGTACAGAAAACCATTGTGGCGACGCGCTCGTTCTACACACCCAGCGGAGTAAAGGTGTCGGCCTCCGTCCGTCGCCGGGTCGATGGAGAACTGTTTTCAACGCTACTGGCAGACGGTGACCTGACCGAGGATGATCGCATTAAGGCAGACGGAATCGAGCAGACACTTCGAGAAGAACTCGGGGTTGAGGATTAGGTCTCAGGGACCCGTTTGGGTTTGGAAAAGGACCCTTTAGCGCCTTAGTATCGTGCTTGCGCATTCCTGCGTAGCTCAATGGCAGAGCATCCGACTGTTAATCGGACGGTTGTTGGTTCGAGTCCAACCGCAGGAGCCGAAAGTGCGGGTCAGAGCGTTAGCTGTTCTGACCTGTTCTGCATCTTGGGGCAAGGGGGCCGACATGAAGCTGTCACAGGTGGCAGAAAGGCCGCTCTACACCGGATATCGATCAACCTTTGTGTTCGGGCTTGATGAGGACGAGTCGGCAGGTGACACAGTCGACGCCTACGTTCGGCAGTGGCTAGAACGGATCTCTCCCGGTTGCGGGGTTGAGGACCGGGGAGAAGACTACACAGAGCTTCAACTTTCAGGGGGAGTCTTCGCGCAGCAGGCTCGCTCCTCGGGTTTCAATTCGAAGGCCGAGGGAAGAGTGTTCCGTGTCTACCTTCCGCAGTCGCTCGCGGTCGTCGACTCCCTGGGTGTTGAGGCTCCGGCTATTCCCGATCCGGCGTCACCTGGGGATGGCGGGGTCCCCGAGCGCTACCATCGCACGACGATCTATGTGTTTCCCACGCAGTATCGGGATCGCCCGGGAGCAAGTGTACTGATCCAGGGTGCCACCGACGACGAATCGATTCTTGAGGCACTGGACCGGTTTGAGGTTCCGAGCATCGTGCGCGTAATGCTCGATGAGCATAGTTGCTACAACGGGTCCACGCGTCTGACAAGCACTCCGGTAACTGTTCACCGCAAGACTGTGAAGCGGCTGCTCGATGCAGTTCTCGATCCGGAACGTACTGCCTCTGTTGTGGCTGCAGCGTCGCCCCGAACCAGCAGTGATGAGGAGTTCGTGGGCACAGTCGGGTCGCTCATGCGCCGCACTATCGGAACCGCAACTGGATTCGTTCTAGCCGAGGCCGTAGTCACCAAGTTCAACAGGCAATTGCCGTCTCATCTTCAGGTTTCCCATGGTGGCGTGCGCATCTACCTGCCACACGTGGATGTCGACGATCCGGTCTCGGGTTCGCGCCACCGCTCTATGGGCCCGAACACGCTTGCGCGTTCCCTGGATGAGCAGCGGGAGGTCCAGGGGGTACTTCCGATTCTCGCCTCGCGGGTGCCTCGTCGTCAGATGCTGGAACACCCACTAGCGCCAGAACTGCTTTCGCTTCGCGCACAGATTGATCGCCAGGCACGTCGAGGGCGAATTGCATCGATGGTGAGGAATCGCCTGCCTCGCTCTCGTGAGGAAAGTGCGGAGCGAGGATTAGGACCTGAAGGACAGGCCTCGTTTGATGCGATTCTGCTGAGACGGTCATCCGTGACTTTGGGAGACTCGCAGAGCCCGGAATCGCACGAGGGAATCGAGCAGCTTTCGGTAGGCGAGCGGGTGGTTCCGGAAGCGGTGGCGGAAGACGATTCGTCTGTGAGGCACTCTTCCCCCGGGCCTGCTGAAGACGGTGCCGGGCGGGTCTTGAGACCTGGTGGTCAACATCCTGACACTGACGCAGGTCGACAAGTCGAACATCGGAGCGACCGGCCCGATAAGCCAGTTGACGATGCGAGTGATCAGAGGGGTTTCTTCAGCCCATCGGAACATGCATCGCCGAGACGGATTGAGGGTGCGAGTGATCGGCCCGAACTGGATGAGAGCGTCAAAGGTCTACCTAGAGTGGCTTCTTTTCTGCGACGCTGGCTCTATCCACACGGTCACGAGGATGTCTCCGAGGAGACGGTAGATCAGAAGATCACCGAGGCCGACTCAGTGCTGGCCGCAAGGGATGATGAGCGCGAGGCCGCCCTTGAAATGGTGGATGAAGCGCAGGAAGAACTGGACCAGTTCTCCGCCCAGCTAACGACAGTGATGAGTGAGTTAGCCGATGCTCAAGCTGACGCTGCGCTGGCCCAAGAGGAAGCGAACGAGTACAGCGCCAAGCTGACGTTCTACCGCAGGCAGTTGGTGGCGGCCCAACAGTTTGAAGCCCTCACCGCCGAGTTACAAGAGGTTGATGAGTGGAACACCCCCGGAGACTTGCATGAGATCGCGGCCATCCTGACGGATGCGCCCGAGGGGGAGATGATCCGTAGGCACGTGGTGTTTACCGGAGATATGGCGGCCCTCGACGCGGTTGCTCAGAGAGACAGTCACGGGCAGTACGCGGCGGCGACATGGTCATTTGTGCGTGCGCTACATGACTTTGCCCAGTTGAAGGTCGGCGGGGTCAGCATAGATTTTGATATGTACCTCAGAAACAACGAGCTCGACGGGCACAAGGTCTCGGTGCACCGCCATGCTCGCCACGAAACTGAAATGATTCGCACTCGCGACGACCTGCGGCAACTGCGGGAATTTCCGGTGCCGTTCGAGGTCGATTCCAGCGGAAGAGTCTTTATGGAGTCACACTTCCGGGTTGGTTCGGGCGACGGGTTTTCTCCTCGTATGTATTACTTGGACAACGCCGAAAATGACGGGCGAATCTACATCGGCTACATCGGCAAGCACCCCAAGGGTTTCCTGACCAACTGAACCGCATTCGTCCCGAACAGGTTGCGTTCGGGGCGCATTGGCTTTCGCCGCAAGAGTTGCCCCGGGGCAGACCTCACGTTCTACTCGTGCGAGCCAGTTGTGATGACAGGCTAAGATAGGCGAGGTTGGCCCCCGTAGCTCAGTCGGTTAGAGCAGCGGACTCATAATCCGTTTGTCCTGGGTTCGAGCCCCAGCGGGGGCACCATTATTGCAGGTTATAGCCAGTTAGGCCGGCAGCTACCTCGTTAGTAGTCGCATTCTGTCCGCAATGGGCTACTTTGTGGCTCTTCGAAACCGCACTCGCTGCGCTACCGACATATGCGGCTCTTAGGATTGTGGTGGGGTTGGGAAAGATAGCCGCTCTCGCCACTTCCTCGGACCTCGTTTTGGAAAGATAGCCGGAGTCACCGCTTCCGCACCGAAAGCATGCGGATTATGAGGCCGAGAGTGGTGATCGCGGCTCTCTTTCCTCTTGAGCCATTTCGTGAGTGGCGACTTAGGCTCTCTTTCTCAGCAACGGCCTACGAAGTCGTCGAAGTCTCTCGTTCGGGAAGCTTCATGGAACGCCTGACACTATTCGATCCCGAGGCGTTGCTTCCGTCCTATTCGTTGTTTGGACGGTCTGTCAGTTTTGTTGAGAGGAAGCAGGGAGTCGCATCGTGAAGAGCGTCCCGTTCTCGTCGCTCTCGACTGACACCGTCCCTCCGCTCGCCTGAGTAATAGCCCAGGTTATCGCTAGGCCAAGACCTGTGCTCCTGCTGGGATTTCGGGGGTTCTGGGTCCTTGCGGTGTCGCCGCGCGTGAATCGCTCAAAGACGTTATTGAGCAGCTGGGGATCAATGCCCGGCCCGTTGTCCTGCGCCTCAACGCGAATCGTCGGACCATCGTTGATCACCCGCGTAGTCACCTCGGTGCCTTCCGGAGTGTGTTGCCTCGCGTTAGCCAGTAGGTTCGCCACTGCCTGGTGAAATCTGACCTGGTTGCCATCAACCAGCATGCGCTCGGAGTTCTCATCGATCTCAAGTGACCAACGGTGGTCTCTACCAACAACCTGGGCATCAGTAACGCAATCAGTCACGAGGCGCGCCATGTCGACCCGTTCCGTCGGACCCCCGTCTCCGGAGTCGAGGCGGGCGAGGAGTAGCAGGTCCTCAACCAGAGTTCCCATTCGTCCTGCCTCGGACCTGATCCGGTTGAGTGAAAGGACCGCATCCGGGTGCATGTCGCTACTTCGTCGCGCAGCGAGCTCAGCGTGACCGCTTATCGCGGCCAGGGGAGTGCGGAGCTCATGCGAGGCGTCTGCCGCGAACTGCTTCAGCTTGTTCTCACTGGCTTCGCGTTGGTTGAGCGCATCCTCGACATGGTCGAGCATGTCATTGAAGGACAGGCCAAGGTCACCAACTTCGGTTCCGGGCGTCAGCGAGGTCTCGGGGACTCTTCCTGGAAGCGTCACGGCACCCGACTCCAGTGGTTGGTCACTCACCTTCATCGTTGCACGGCGCAGCACCTCCAAAGGTCGCAGAGACCTGCGGACCATGTAATGCCCCGCCAACGCCCCGAGTAACACCGCAGCGACAGTGGTCAGTCCCAGAGTCCAGGTAAGGTTCTGGCTCGTCTGACGAACGTCTGCAAGGTCCTGTCCGACGGTGGCTGAAACGACGCCGCCAGTGCCGCCTCCGGCGCTCCCTGTAGCTGAGAGAAGCCGGTAGGTACCGATGTCGTCAACGGTGACTTCGTGACGGCCTTCCGCAACCGCGCTATTGATCGCCTCGATCTCATCCGTGGTGAGATCTCGAACCGTCCCATCGCTGGTCACAATCTGGCCCTGCACCTCGGGATCACTGTCGACTCCGACGGTTATCACTTCTAGGCTCCCAAGCCGGGGCCCTCCGCTCGGGTTCATGGCTCCGGGTCCGCCCTGTTGATCCTGATTCTGGGGCAGTTCACCTCCGGGGCCGGGCCGTGATTCTGGACTATCCTTGTCGCGTATCGTCATGGTCAAAGACACCCGGAGTTGCTCGTCAACACGTGCAATCAGATCCCGATTTAGGGCGGTGATGGTCACCAGAGAGATGATCAGGCCGACGATCAGCAGGATTACAGCGATTAGAGCGACTAGTGTCGTTTGGAGCGAACGCGGCGAGAATCGGACCTTGGCCTTTGCGCTTGGCACGGACTCACTCATCCGCTGGCCTGATTGAGTATCCCACTCCGCGCACGGTCCGGATCATCGGTTCCCCGAGGGAATCGACCTTCTTGCGTAGGTAGGAAATGTAGATCTCCACGACGCTCGCTCTTCCTCCAAAGTCGTAATTCCAAACGTGGTCGAGGATCTTTGACTTTGAGAGCACGATCTTTGGGTTTTCCATGAGGTATTGAAGTAGCGCAAACTCGGTTGCAGTTAGTTCAATGGGGGTGTCCCCTCGTGATACCTCATGTGTCTGAGGGTTCAACTTCAGGTCCCCAACAACTAACAGATTTTCGTCTCCTGCTTGCTGGGGGATGGGAGCCACCCGTCTACGGACTAGCGCTCGAAGACGTAGCACGACTTCTTCCAGACTGAACGGCTTCGTCACGTAGTCGTCCCCGCCAGCCGCCAGCCCTGTGAGTTTGTCCTGAAGCTCATCTTTTGCGGTGAGGAACAGGACGGGAACGTCGATTCCTCGATCACGGAGTCGACGAACCACTTCGATCCCGTCGATTCCCGGGATCATCACGTCCATTATGACCACGTCAGGTGTCCAGTTGCGGATGAGGGTGAGCGCATCGACACCGTGTCCGGTCTGTTCGACCTCCCATCCTTCAGCTTTCATGGTCATCACCAGAAGTTCGCCCAGGGTGGGATCGTCTTCAACCACCACAACGCGGACATTCTGCTGCTCGATCTGGTCAATGGGAGGGACACTCATGATGAAATCCTATTCTGAGGGTCTATTTCTTGTGAGGGCGGTTTCGCGCCGTGCTTCTAGTCCTGGGCCGCCGACTTTATCGCAATTAGCGACTGGTGCCACTTGTTTGAGGGCAACTGGGGATTCAGCAGTGCAGTCCCCGCGCAGTACTTTGAGATTGAGCTCTGTCTCATTCCAGCCCGCCACAAAGCGCGGTTGATGCGCGAGGAATGTCGTTCGGTCTTCGTCTCGATAATTGCGAGTGAGGGACACTCCACCAGCGAACCCGCTCCTGGATGGAAGCTCCCTCCAACCACAAGAGAGTCCCAGTAGATGTTGGTATCCACGGTGACGCGAGCCGGATGCTGCTCAGGTGACTCCGGCACGACGTAGGTTGAACGGTCGTAGCCGGTTGCGGTGACTGGTTCAAGTCTGTCGGCGATACCGGGGTCGATTCCCTGAGAGATCAGGGACACGCGAATAAAATCAAGGTCGGCGGCGCTGAGTTCCGCGAGCCTATCCAGGGGATGAGGAATTCGAATCTTCTCGGTCATGCCCCTGGTTCCCTTTGTCTTTATCTCCAGGAAACCAATGCCGGAGTCGAGGTAGGCCCTGGTTCGAACCTTGACACGGCGGCGGCGCTTTGAAGCTGCGAGTGAGTAAAGCGTCCATTGGGGAGTGTCAAAGTAGATCGAGTAGTAGGCCGATGTGGTCTCGCCATCAATCTCTAAAACACGGCTCCCTGCGGGTAGACGGTTAGGGAACTCGTAGGCTTCCTCGGCGTGGACCAGGTATTTGCAGTCAACCCTCTTCTGAAGTTCTGCTACCTGGTTCAACTCTTCGAGGGAGATGGTCTCAAGCCGGGTCAGCGTGTCAATCATTAGTGGATCCCCGCGATCTGCGCAAAGTAGTCCTGTTCGGCAGGGGACTCCTGGGTCTCCGCGTCTTTCTTTCGGGACCAACGAACATCAACAAGCGTCGAATCATTGACCAGATCAACGGAGATTACCCGCATGTTGGTAACTCGGCCTCCCAGAAGTTGGCCGAGGTAGTCTCTCAGTTTGTCCTCGTCCGTAAACGCGCGATCCAGACGCATTTCCTGTTGCCTGGACACTGAGAAAAGAATCTGAGAGTCGATAATGGCCACCACCGCCAGGATCATTGCGACCAGAGATGCAGTGGTTGTTACCGAGGTGGCGTTGAGGCCGGTGATCAGGCCGATGGAGAGGGCAGAGAAGTAGTAGGCGACCTCGTACTGTGAGATCTCTGTTGAGCGCAGTCGGATGATCGAGAGGACTCCGAACAGGCCCATGCCGACGCCTAGGCCGATCTCGACGCTTCCCAGGACGGACGCAACGGCAAACACTCCAACGTTGAGGACGGCGTATGCGGTGACCAGGTCCCGCCGGCGGTGCCTGCGGTAGTAGAGGGCCAGCGTCAAGATGACCATGGCGACTAGGTCGATCCCCGCTGCGTATACCAGTTCCATTTCTGCTCCCAAATCGATCTCAAGGAATCTCTTTCAATGACGACATGGAAACGCCGGAACCTTGGAGTTAGCTATGAGGTCGCTGTCATGCGCCTATGAGGTTCTAAAGCAATGACGATATCCTTCCCACATGACGTTTAACCCGAATGCGGATGTCTCGACCAGCAAGGCAGTGCACCGTAGCCGCGGCGCTAGGAATACCGGCTGTGGCGTGGGAGTTGTGGGCGTGATCGTGCTACTTGTTAGCCTGTTCACCGGACACAACTTCACCGGTCTCACCCCGATGATCACGGGAATGATCGGCTCGGATGAGGGACAGGTCTCAACTACGAGTGAGTCGGTGATTGAGGACTGTGCGACGGGACAGGATGCGAACGAGGACGACGCCTGCCGCCTGGCTGCATCCCAGTTGGCACTTGATGACTACTGGACTCAGCAGGTGAAGGGTTACACGCCTGCGACCATGATCATTTATGACGGCTCAACCATGAGTGCCTGCGGTCAGGCGAACAACTCGGTTGGCCCGTTCTATTGCCCTGCGGACCAGGGAGTTTACATCGACCCGGCATTCTTCCAGATAATGCGCCGAGACTTTGGTGCTTCTGCCGGAAACCTGGCGCAGATCTACATCGTGGCGCACGAGTGGGGACACCACATCCAGAACATTACGGGGATCAGCGATGCTCACTCCGGCCGGGCGAGCGGCGCCGATTCCGACTCCGTGCGAATCGAGTTGCAAGCAGACTGCTTTGCCGGGGCGTTCATCAAGGACATGACCACTACTACCGACGTCAATGGCCAGCCGTATCTGCTTGAACCGACCAAGGAGCAACTAGTTGACGCCCTTAACGCCGCAGCTTCGGTGGGAGACGACCATATTCAGGAGCAGGCAACCGGTCGTGTCCAACCAGAATCCTTCACTCACGGAACCAGTGAGCAGCGCCAGAAGTGGTTTATGAGCGGTTACACAGGCGGGGTTGATGGATGTGACACCTTTGCCGTTTCGGGCTCCCAGCTGTAACGAGCATCATCCGGCAAAGCGCGACAAGGGGTTCTGACTTCCGAGATCGGGAAGACACCGGCGAGGGCCAGCGTCGGGAATGAGCGCTAAGAGGCTTCTTCTTTCGCGGCTCTCTGAGCGCGCTTCCTCTCTGCCTTAAGGCTCATGGTCAACATGATGGCAAGCATCAGCAAGAGGCCAGATAAGAGCGTCCCAATCGCGGCAAACACTCTTAGTCCCATTGGCGTGTCAACGGAAAAAGAGATGACCAGAAGAACCGCGACGACGACAAACAACCCCATTGCGGAGTTCGTTAACGTCTGCGCTCTCCTGGCCTTGGCAGTGGCGACTGGATCCTGCGGTGTGGCGGGTAGCGTCTCTTCTGAGCTCATGATGTGGCTCTCCTGTGGGTTCGGCGGATCTTTGCTCAGACTACTCGCCGTCGACTTCCGTAGCCGGATTCAAAAGGGTGAGACTCTGTGCCTGTTCCGGATACCTTGCTACTAGAAGGTCGACGTCATCCAGTGCCCATTGTGCTGCCAGTCGGCGAATCTCGGGGCTATCGGAACCGAGCAGCCCGGTGTCAATGCGTACCAGTTCTGAAAGAAGAGCTGAGGGATCGTTGCTACTCAGGGAACAACGAAGGCCCCGATGATCGGCGGTGCCTAGGGAACTGAGGCTGACTGTGCGATCCTGAATCTGCTGGGAGAACCGGACAGCATTCTCGATTTGCGCCTCGTCATCACCTGCCGAGACGTTGCCAATCAGCTCGGTGTAGACACAGTCCAACTGCACAAGTGCCTGTTGTTCAAAGCTCAGTTGCCCCTCGCTTTGGGGCTCCTCAGCTGAAACGGTAGGCGAGGCGGCCCCATCCACTACAAAACTTGGAGTTCCGTCCGCAGGTAGGGCGGCGATAGCATCTCCCAGCTGAAATCCGAACTGCCCGGCAAGACGATCCGCGGAGATCAACCGCTCAACAAGTAGAGCAGAAAACGTGACGCGTTGGCTTGCCGGGACCCCTTCGGCCTCAGCCAGAATTACTAACTGAGTTTTCGCGGTCGCACCCATGTATCCGGCTACATTCTGAACTGTGAAACCGGGCTGCGGAATCGGACTAATAGGCTGAACCTGGTTTGTCGACCAGGGGCGTTGCTCGAAGCCATTCCATGGGTCCCAGAGCCCTCCGGCTACCTCTAGGCGGTTGGAAGAGGACGACAGTGCTGTATCGAGGGTGAGTGAGCAGTCTGCGCAACTATCTGCAAGATCGGTTAGAAGCGAAAGTCGACCACCAATCTCACTCTCGGTTTGAGCAACCATCTCCCGGGCTTGCTGGGCTGCAGTGAGCTCCGGTAGAGGCGTGATCTCATTCACCTTCGCATCGGACATGGAACCCGACTGTGATTGCGTATCTGCGGCATCGTTTGAACCGGAAGTACAGCCCGCTCCCACCACGACCAGCACCGCTACGGTGGCGACTCCAAAGAGACGAGGGAGGGTAGTGGGTCGTGTCGTCAAGGACAACCTCCTGCGTTTCACCGGGGTGCTGGGTAGCGACACCATCGATCATGCCACCATTGGGCGGCTAACATGGTCTCACACGTAAGATTGAGGACCCGAGCTAACGGTCAAGACGCGACCGGAGAACTCACTATTCACCCAGGAAGGGAGCAACGGCCATGGAAATGAACGATATCGAGGCGAACGTGCAGGAGCTTCTGACCCCCCTTGCCCAGGATCAAGGGGCCTTGATTGATGGAGTACAGTACGGCGCGAAGTCAAAGCCCCCGGCACTGCTGATCACGGTCGTTCGAAATGATGCGACTGAGTCACTTAGCTCTGACCAGGTGGCAAACCTCTCTCGACTGTTCTCGAAGAAGCTGGACGAGGCGGACCCGATCGAGGGTGAATACACACTCGAGGTCTCGACTCCCGGAACCGGGGCTCCAATCGTTCGAGAGGATCAGTGGCAGCGAGCCATTGGCAGAACCATTCTTGTTACCCGTAGCAATCATCACAAGGTGCAGGGTCAGCTAGTCGGCGTCGGCGCGAACAGCGTTGAGTTACAGGTCGAGGATCGCACCGAGTCAATCCCATTCTCGGATATAACGGCCGCTCGCGGAGTTGCCCTAGTACCCAGAGAGGACTGAGATGGAAATAGATATGAGCGCTCTACGCATGGTAGAGCAAGAAAAGGGCATCAGTCTTGACACCCTTGTCGATGCTATCGAAGAAGCTCTGCTTCGCGCCTACCACAACATGCCCGGAGCAGTGGAGAAAGCCCGGATTGAGATCAATCGGAAGAACGGTCAAGCGAGAGTAGTGGCGACCGATCTTGACGACGAGGGGAACGAGATCGGGGAGTTCGACGATACCCCCGCAGACTTTGGTCGGATTGCCACTACCACGGCACGGTCCATCATCATGCAGCGGCTGCGCGAAGCCGATGACACGCGCGTCCTCGGTGCTTACGCCGGCAGAGAAGGCGCCGTGGTTACCGGAATCGTTCAACAGTCGCGCGACCGTCGCACGACCCTGGTGAAACTTGGCGACGAGTTCGAGGCGATCTTGCCAGACAATGAAAAGGTCCCAGGCGAGCGATACGAACACGGAGATCGGATTCGCGCCTACATCGTTTCTGTGGAACGCACGGACAAGGGCCCTCGAATCCTTCTTTCTCGTAGCCATCCGGGCCTGGTTGAGGGACTTTTCCGGCGGGAAGTTCCTGAGATTGAGGAAGGTTTGGTCCAGATCAAGGCAATAGCGCGTGAAGCGGGGCACCGCACAAAGATTGCGGTCGCTGCTACGCGGGACGGGGTAAATGCCAAGGGTGCGTGTATCGGCCCTATGGGCGGCCGCGTTCGCAACGTCATGGCGGAACTTGGCGGGGAGAAAATCGACATCGTTGACTGGTCGGAGGACTCGGGAAGGTTCGTGGCAAACGCACTGTCACCAGCCAGAGTTAGCCGCGTCGTGGTCCATTCAGAGACCAACAAGACTGCAACAGCGATCGTTCCTGACTTTCAGTTGTCTTTGGCGATTGGCAAAGATGGACAGAACGCCCGTTTGGCCGCGAGGCTCACGCAGTTCCACATCGACATCCATTCAGACACAGCCGACGGAGACGTGGAGACCTCACGTTCTTCGATTCCAGACTCTATTCCGGGAGCGGATTTCGAGGACGGTCGCTGACCGCTGAAGCCTTCGAAATGGGCCATCCTTGCGTGAGCAGTCGCTCAAAAGTAGACGCGGAGATGGCCTTTTGGCTGGTCTAGACTGGATTGTTGTAAAGAACGGACGCGTGCGGTGGATGCCGTACGCCAGTTAGGGAAGCGGGTTGGAAGCTGATGGGCACCCGATGAGTTCCCAGCGATGAGCTGCCTGCAGGTATAGTCGTCCGTCTCCACTTCGGGGATGGACCCGAAGAGGAGTATTTGTGCCAAGGATGCGTGTCCACGAGCTCGCCAAAGAGCTCGGAATCACGAGTAAAGAACTACGGGAGTACCTCGACTCGCGAGGTGAGTTCGTAAAGTCGGCTTCGTCAATGGTCGAAGCCCCAATTGTCCGCCAGGTAAGCGAGCACTACACTGCTCAGACCAAGCCTGAGGTAAAGGACACCAAGGAAACCAAGGCGCCCCCGAAGCCAGCGGCTAAGCCAGCGAAGGTGGAACAGAGCGAGCCAGTTGCTGAAAAGTCGGCCGACAAGGTGGCTCCTGGACCCCGCCCGGGCCCAAAACCCGCTCCCAAGACAAAGAAGGTCGAAGCTGAGACCGTAGTACCCGAAGTTGAGGAA
>JBATQJ010000001.1:0-7508 GCA_049291975.1 Scrofimicrobium sp. | reverse complement strand
CCGAATACCTCATCATTGTTACACCATCAAAGTCAGTCGGTTGCCAGTCATGTTCACTCAACCGTAGGTTGTGTCTCTGTTCTGTCAAACGATCCTTATGAACTGAAAACGCGTAGCTAGCCAAAGTTGCTCGTGAGGCTTCCGCATAGGCTTCGGCTATTACCAGGGGTTCTCCCTGGACTCTCCCTTGAACGCGGCGGGATGCGTCGCATTACTCCGCCTGCGTTTCCTCGTCCAAATAGGGTGATGGTGAACGAGGGGACGTCCGCATGCGAGATCTGGTCCTGATTGCCACACTCATGGTTGTGCTGGCTGGGCCGGGCATCGGGTTGATGGAGCTTCTGACCAGTTCCGGGAGGACCCCGAGTTGAGGAGTTGATCCAAGAGGGGTTGCCGCCGCCAGTAAGATTCGCCGAAGGCCGTCTGATGCTGCCCTAACTTCGGTTCGCCCGGATGCTCCACTAACCTTGCTCTTGGAGTGAGGAGACCCGATGACACCCGAACGTTGGTACCAGGCATACTTTTTCGATATCGATGGCACCCTGTGCCTTGGCGACACGGTGTTGCCAGGCGTCATTGAGACCCTACAGTTGCTGAGAGAGAAGAAGCGGGTGATCCGATTTCTTTCGAACGAGTCCTCTTCGGACCGCGAGGGTCACGTTAGACGCTTAAAGAAGCTCGGCATCGATTGTGACTCGGAAGAAGTCCTGACCACGATCGAGGCGACATCGGCTTGGATTTCTGAGCGCTATCCTGACGCAAAGGTCTATCCCATGGGAGCGCCGGACCTGACGAAAAATCTGGAAAAGAATCGCATCCAGGTGACTGAAAGCCCTGCCGAGATCGATATTGTCATTGCTTCTTGCGATCAGCACTTCTCTTACCAAAAGCTGGCGAAGGCATTCGATGCCTTCTACACCTATAAGCGAGCGATTCTGATCGCGACGAATCCTGATCGCCACGGCCCCAACGGTCCGAACACAGCGACGCCGGATACGGGTTTTGTTATTGCTGCTTTGGAGCGAAGTGTCGGCATCGAATGCCAGATGGTCATGGGCAAACCCAATCCCACCATGCTGATTGCGGAGTTGGCAAAGCTGGGGATTTCTCCCTCGGACGCACTTATGGTGGGCGATACCTTCGAGACCGACATTCAGGTTGCACACAACGCTGGCACTGACAGTGCCGTGACGCTTACCGGCGATTCGACGCTAGAGGACGTTGTTGCGGCGGGCCCGCAGATCCGCCCCACATGGGTAGTTGAGGACCTGAGCCAGTTGGTTCCTGCGGCCGCTGACCAGGTGCCGCTACCTTCCTGACTCACTACGTCGATCGCCCGGTAGCTAGGACTATGCGGGGTGGTTGTCAGTATGGGCCAGCTCAGCGAGGGTGTCAGGAGTCAGAAGCCGCCGGAATCGTTGGTATTTCAACGAAAACCGGCGGTTCTCACATGGTCGGGGTGACAAGATTTGAACTTGCGACCTCTTCGTCCCGAACGAAGCGCGCTACCAAGCTGCGCCACACCCCGAATCCCGAAGGAGCCAGAACCTCGCGGTTCCGGCCCTACCAAGTATAGGAACTGGCGGGACTTCAAACCAAACGCACGAATGAGGGATTGGGCACCGCTAGTTCGAAGCCTTCAGAGTGATCAGCGAAACTTCCGGACGGCAGAAGAACCTGATCTGAGCGAACCGTGAAGTCCCCAGACCTGCGGAGATGTTGACCCATGATCTCTTCCCCTCGTACACCCACGGGTAGAGACCCCGGCTGTACTTATTGGGGATGTCGCAGTTGTTGACAATGGCACCAAAGCCCGGCAGGCGAACCTGACCCCCGTGGGTGTGGCCTGTCAGGATCAAGTCAGAACCGAGTTCAGTCGCACGGTCCAGCACTCTCTTGTACGGCGAATGACTCAGAGCCAAACGAACGGCTCCTGGATCATCCCACTGCGTCACAGGCTTCGGGAACCGATCGCGCCGAATGTGGGGGTCATCCACTCCGACCAGCGCGACCGGGAGGTCTCCGTCAGGCGTAGGAATGGTCGTAGCGACCGACCGGTTCGACATGTCAATCCACCCCGATTTGACCATTTGTTGCACCACGTCAAACCAAGGGAGTTCGGGGTTCATGTAGGAAACCCGTTCACTCGCCTCTTTGTGATGCGTGGGGTCGAGGTAGGAAATCCACGGCTTCCGCTTCGGCAGATAGTAGTCATTGGAACCCAAAACAAAGGCCCCCGGGTACTGCATCAGAGGTTCTAAAGCCTCCAGCAGTAGCGGCACCCCACTGTGGTCACTCAGATTGTCACCGGTGGAGACGACGAAGTCGAACTGCTCCTCTTCTGCAACGCGGGCGAGAAAATCCCCTATGAACTCCTGCCCCTCAAACATGTGCAGGTCCGATATCTGCAGTATTCGAAGCTCATGAAAGCCCTCACGGGCACGAATCGGGACCTCGCCGTTTCGAACCGTGGGAAAGCGAGACTCGACGTGAGCCAGCCCTACAGTCGCGGCTCCAACGGCGACCCCGACCGCACTGGTTGCGGCCCCTGCCCGCATCATTCCAACGAAACGTGAGCCCAGAAGGGACTCGCGACCGCCAATCTCTTCTAAAGAAGGAGTGGGAGCCATATTTGTACCAGCCTTACCGGAGAGGGTCCTAGTCGGTCTTTTCCTCGGTCGACGGAGGAGTCTGCTGCGTGGTGGAATTTCCCGACGAGGAGTTGCCCGATGACGAGTTACCAGACGTGGTCGTCTGACCATTTGCTGTCGTCGTGGGCGTCTTGACGGTAGGAACGTTCCCGATGAACACGTCAGGCATCGCCTCAATCTCCGTGCCCTCGAGAGCCGACCTCATGTACTGAGCCCAGATGGGTGCACTGATCGTTTCACCGTAGACAACGGGATAGTACTGACCATTAATCGTGATGTCACCGATAGGTGTGGCCGACGCATTCGCGTGGCCGGTCCAGGTGATAGCAACCAGTGACGGCGTGAACCCAACCAGCCAAGTATTGTCGTTCAAGTCCGTCGTTCCAGACTTCGCTGCCATCGGCCTGTCGATCTGGTTCGGATAAGTGGATGCTGACTTCGTTAGTACCGTCGAAACCTGACGGGCCACATTCGCGTCGATAGCGGGAACACAGTTCGGCGAGTTGGTCTTGATGACCTCGCCGTCTGCGCCCTCAACCTGGGTAATCGACATCGGGTTGCACTTGACGCCGTCGTTGGCCAAGGTTCCGTAGGCGACGGCCATCGACATCGGCGTGACGGTCGAGGCACCTCCGATGATGCCGGGCGGATACATGGCAACTGTCTCGCCGGTTATTCCATCAACTACACCCATAGCATTTGACTTCTCAAAGATCGCGCAGAAATCAACCTTTGTTGCCATGTCACCAAAAGCTTGGTTAACCGAGTAGTTCGTTGCCTTGATGAGGTCGAATAGACCGTCCTTGTTAGCCAGGTCATTCGCAGTCCAGGGATCCGGCGTGGGGAAGGGCTGTCCCCCGCACTTGAACATGCCATTGGTGAATATGCGGTTGGTTCTTCCCACCTGCTCATACGCTGAACGGCCTTCTGTGAACCACTGGACCAGAGTGAACATCTTGAAGATCGATCCGGGCTGGAATCCGGTTCCACCTCCGTGCGCGGTGTCAACGGTGTAGGAAAGCGTTGTTGCACGAGGATCTGACTCAGTTGCAATGCCAAAACGAGTGTTCTGCGCCATGGCGACGATGTACCCGTTCTTGGGGTCGAGGGAAACTAGCGCCGTGTCTAGCCCGGACGAGTCATCGACAGGAACTCCCCCAACGACGGCCCCGTAGGCCGCATCCTGGTTCTTTTGTCGAAGGGTGGTGTGGATCGTCAGTCCACCGGTGTTGAGCAGACGCTGACGCGCAGCCCGATCCGCACCGAACGCCTCGTCCGCTAAGAAGTCAGCGACCGCGTATTCACAGAAGTAGGCCGCATCGCCAGCGCCCGAGCATCCGGAGGTGAGGTTCTCGGGGTTGAGCATCTCCTCGATGGGTGTAGCAACCGCCGCGTCGCGTTCTTCTTCAGAGATGTAACCGCGGTGTTCCATCTCGTAGAGCACCTGGTCACGACGTTCCTGAGATGCTTCGGGACTAATGAGCGGGTCGTACTCAACCGGTGACTTTACGGTGCCCGCGAGCAGTGCGGCCTCCGCAACAGTCAGGTCGTTCGCCGACTTTGAGAAGTAGGCGCGTGAGGCGGCTTCGACACCGTAGATGTTCGCTCCGAATGTGGCCAGATTCAGGTATCCGGTAAGAATCTCGTCCTTTGTCAGCTTTGACTCGAGGGCGACAGCGTAACGGGCCTCTCGTAGTTTTCTCACGATCGATTGCTCTTGAGCGCTGTCAATCAAATCTTGATCGCCAGCCTGGATGCCTTCGTTAACCAAAATATTCTTGACGTACTGTTGCGTGATGGTCGAGGCACCCTGCGTTCCACCGCCGACGACAAGGTTATTGAAGACCGCGCGCACCATGCCGTCCGGATCTATCCCATGGTGACTCTCAAACCGCCAGTCCTCGATTGCGACAATTGCGTTTTTCATAACCGGAGCAATTTGGTCTGAGTCCACAATGGTGCGTAACTCGGTAAAGAAGCGCGCCAGAACCCGTCCGTCCGCATCGACCATTTTCGAGCTCTCAGACGGCTCAATCACGTCAAGCTCGGCGGGCAGTTCATCGAAGGTCTCAGGTATTGCACGTACCGCCGCCCCGGCTGCCCCAACCGCAGGAATCATCAGGCCTGCACCCAGCACGCCGAGCAGACCTCCAATAATCGCGATGGAGGTCAGCAGGGCAACGAACTGCACAATGTTGATTCGTCGCTTCCTATTTCGGTTAGCTGAACTAGGCATATCGACAGTGTACTGACTAGGCTGTGCCACACGAAGATGTAAGAGCGACGGGTCACAGTGGCGTGGTCTGTTGCACGGAGGTGGACGTCCCAATGATGCAGACGATCGACCCAAATGAATGGGTTGGAAATGCTCTGTGTGCTGACGATCCCCCAGACGCGCTTTTTGTGCGGGGGGCGGCCCAACGCCAGGCGAAAACAAGGTGTACAGATTGTCCTGTAAGGCTTGAGTGTCTAGCTGATGCCCTGCAGTGGCGATGTGATTTCGGAGTGTGGGGAGGCCTCACAGAACGCGAACGGCGGGCTTTACGCAGACGTTACCCGGCGGTCGAGAACTGGTTTGAGTGGCTCAGAACTTCTAGTGACCCAGACGCTGTGACGATTCGCGGCGCCAGCGCAGGCCGGGTTGTCTCCCTGCTCCAGACGCAGACCGCGTCCCTCTCGGCTTGACCCAGATCAACAGACTGAGGGTCGTGTTTTTTCGGCTTGGACAGTAAGGTTTGCTCATGACGAAATGGGAGTACGTAACAATTCCGCTACTTATCCACAACACCAAGGGCATCCTCGACACGTGGGGCGATGACGGTTGGGAACTGGTTCAGGTCATCCCTGGGCCATCTAATCCGGAGAACCTGGTCGCGTATCTGAAGCGCCCGAAGGCAGAGTAGCTTCCTACGAGCGTTGCCCGCAGTCTGAAATCACAGGGCGCAAAGCTTCCGCATGTCCACCCCACTTGGAGCGTGGACATGCGGTCGCAAAACATCACAGCCAGAACTCTGAGTCAGCCGTATGAGGGTAAAACCCCTGCGGAGAACCGCAGGGGTCTTGTAAGTGGGTCCAGTTAGCGGGCCCTGCGGGCTAGACGGTCAACGTCGAGCAATGTTACGGCGCGCCCTTCGAGGCGAATCCATCCGCGCGAGACGAAGTCAGCAAGAGACTTGTTAACGGTCTCACGGGAGGCGCCGACCAGCTGAGCCAACTCTTCCTGGGTGAGGTCGTGAGGGACGTGAACACCGTTGTCGGTGACCGTTCCAAAGCGATCAGCAAGGTCCAGAAGCGACTTGGCGACCCGTCCAGGAACATCTGAGAACACCAAATCCGAGAGGGACTCGTTGGTGCGGCGCAGACGTTGAGCCAGTGCACGCAACATGTGCTTTGCCACTTCAGGGCTGGTGTCCAGCACGGCCATCAGGTCGGCATGGTCCAGGGAAAGCATCGAGGCTGACGAAACTGCGGTTGCGGTGGTCGAGCGGGGACCTGGATCAAAGAGGGTCAACTCGCCGATGATCTCTCCGGGGCCAAGGATGGCCAACAGGGACTCACGCCCGTCGTCGCTACTATGACCGAGTTTGATCTTGCCCTCGGTGATTATGTAGAGGCGCTCTCCGGGATCGCCCTCTTCGAACAGAACCTCACCACGGCGAAGAGACGTGTGGGAGGTCCTTGCAGCAAGTGCCGCAAACTGCTGTTCGTTTAGGCCCGCGAACAGAGGTACGCGGCTGATGAACTGGTTGTCGAGGCTCATCTTTGCTCCGATTTCATTCTTTGGGGTCTTCGTGGCGCCGAATTGACGCGGTGGGACTCTGTGATGGCTCCCACGTCAATCATAGGGCCATAGCAGAGCATTTTTCTCATTGCGTTGGACTCCGCGGGGAAGAGGTTCCTCGTTCGCCACATTCGCTGGACGAGGGAGGCCGGCTTCCTCGGTGCTCAAGTTACTTTAGTTTGTTGGTTGCCTTGCGCGCCCAGTGGGCCTTGAGGCCGTCAGGATTGGTGGCTGCGACCAGAGCCCGTGTTGCCTCTTCCCGCCGGCCCGCCCTGCGAACGTAGGCTAGAGCAACCGCAAGGGCGGCCATGAAGAAGCCGGCGACGGCGAGCAGGCCTGAGAAGCCGGTGAGTTCGAGGCAACCCACGACGTTGCCGCCAAACGCGTTCAGGTTCCTGATCCCGGTTAGGTTGTCATCCACCAACTGTTGGGCCAGGACGGGGGAGACCAGGAAGATCAGCCCGACCAGGAACATGAGGGCACCGGAAATGAGTAGTCCCAGGCTGGACTGCGCCGCCAGGAAGACAATCAGCACAAAGACCAAGAGTCCGATTCCCAGTTCGATCAATGCCGCTGGGTTGATGACAGAGGTTTCCCAGGGGTTTCCTGGGGCGAAGGCGAGGCGTGCGCCAGCGTCGCTTAACAGATACCAGGCCACGGGCGTCAGTAGGACCGTCAGCACCGAGGTGAGCCAGCGAGTGCTGGACTTTGAGCGGATGGTTGGTAGCACCGTTGCGTCAGCCAAGACCATGTTGTCCTGGGAAGAGGTCGGACTGTAGCTGTATCCCTGAGTCGGAGCTACGGTTGTTTCCTCTACCGGTGCGACTGTTGTTTGAGTGTAGGCGGATTCCGTGTAGGTGGTGTCCGCATCAGTTGACCCTCCCAGTAGCGAGCGCCGGGTCACCTGTGTGGACTCAATGTCATCAGCGCGGCCCTGTAGAACATCGACCGGCGGAAGTGGTTCTTCTATTGTCTGAAGGTCGCTCACCTCCACGGGAAGACTTACGGTCTCATCGACGCTGTCGATGATCTCTTGGAAAGCAGTGCCCGAAACGTTTTCGACTTCAGTTTCGGTC